>NZ_KI912266.1:1621685-1812053 GCF_000235425.2 Pseudofrankia saprophytica | reverse complement strand
GGGCGCGCGCGGGTCGGTCCGCAAGGCGGCCGGACGCGGCCGGCAGGGCCGCGCGAGCGCGCCCTCGGAGCCGACCCGTACCGCGTTCATGTGGCTACGGGGAGGCGAGGCGTGATCATCCACCGGCCGCGCCGACGCCGGATCGTCGTCCCCTCCTCCACCAACCAGGACTCGTCCGCGAACCGCAGCGAGCCCGCCCGCGCCGGTGGCCCCGAAGGGCCCACGGACCAGTGGGTGCGCGAGCTGAAGGCGTCGCTGCACGAGGGCGACGTCAGCTCCGCCGCCATCAAGTCGAAGATGCTGACGAGGATGGTCGCGCAGTCCGCGGCCGAGCGTCCCGGCACGGCCGGCACCCGGCCGCCGACCGCCAGCCCCGCGCGGCGGCACGCTCGCCGGCCAGGCGCCGCGGCGTCGGTCCCGCGCCGGGCCGGGGTGGTCGGGTCGACCAGACCGGGCCAGGTCAGGCGCACCCGGCCCCGCCTGGTGTCGGTCGGCGCGCTGGCCGCGGTGGCCAGCGTGATCGGCGCCACCGCCGTCATCGCGGCCAGCTTTCACGACAACCAGCCGATCATGGTGAACGCGCCCGCGGGCTCCCCCTCGCCGCAGTCGGCGAGAACGACGCCGTCCTCGGCCACGCCCTCCCCGGTGCCCACGCCCACCACGCCGACCGACTCAGCTTCGACCTCGTCATCGTCAGTAGCCGTGCTGGTGCCGGAGACCGCCCTCGTCACGCCCTCGGCCAGCCCCAGGCCCAGGCCCAGCAATGGCGGCAGCCCGGGCACGGGAGGCCGCGGTTCGGACGGCTGGGACGGTTGGGGCGGGCAGCACGACCAGGCCAGCCAGAAACACGCGGCGCGCGACGCGGACCTGGACCCGCTCCCCCGCGGGGCGCGCCTGTACCTGCCCGGCAGGGGCGTCACCGACTGGGTGGTGTTCGGCTCCGCCCGCAGCGGGATCATCAGCCGCGCCGACATTTCTTTCCAGCTGATCGACACGAGACGCCTCGCCGGCCTCGGTTCCACGCGCGGAGGCTTCGACACCAGCGTGTCCTGGACCGGGGGAACCCCACCGCAGCGCCAGGGCAGCCGCGTCAACGACCGGTTGGTCATCCCCAACGGCCGTTCGGCGGCCATGACCGTCTACCGCGGCCCCTACACAGGCAAGCTTCTCGTCTACCTGGGTGGATCCACCCGCATCAGCGTGCGGGTGAGCGCCAGCGGCATGCAGGACAGTAACTACACGCTGAGACTCGCCAGTTCCGATTCTTCCGGGGTCATCACCATCGACCTGGGCGACCTGCCGGACTCGACACCGGCCACCGTGACCCTGACCGGTGCCGGCGACAGGTCGCTCTCCCTGGCCGCCGCCGTCCTGCACTGAGGCCCGCCGCGGCGGCGTGAACGCGGGGACAACGGCCGCTGACGAGCCGGCGCGAAACAGGGGACGCGGAACCCCGGCGAAAAGAGGCCGGCGACCAGCGAATACAATGAGCGGCCCTGGGTGGGGCGACACGGAGCCGCGAGCTTCTGCGTGCCGCCCCAACCCCAAGGGCACCTCTGCCGCCCGGGCGGGATTGGGGGGCCGGGCGGCAGAGGTGGGGACGGAATGTCCGTCCTGCCAAACGGACGTTCCGATCGTCGCTGAGCGACGATTTCAGGTTTAGGTGGCCCGCCCGCCCGGCTGGGGGGGGTAAGCGGGGGAACAGGCGGGCCAGAACACCGGCGGACCTCCTGGCGCGAACTCCGTTCGGTGTTCAGACATAGGTCGTCCGAGGCGGGCGCCAGGTTGCCATCATTTTCAAGATTTTTTTGATGCGGCATCCCGACCGCCGATCGGCCAGTGTTCACGTCGGCCAGGCCGCCCCGGCGAGCGCCCGCGCCGGCCGACAACCACGTCGACTACCCACGTCGACGTGACGGACCACCAGTGCCCCCCGAGCTGGTATGGGGGTAGCGTCGGACGTGTGCGCAGGGTGCTGTTCTCACCGGGGTGGCTGCTACGCCACGCGCTGGCATGGAGCCTGGTCGTCTTCTTCGTGTACATGGGTCGCTGGCAGTGGACGAAGGGCGAGTCCAGCCACGGCACCCTGCAGAACCTCTTCTACGGCATCGAGTGGTGGATCTTCACCGCGTTCGTGCTGTACCTGTGGGGCAAGATGATCGTCGAGGAGATCCGGCCGACCGCGTCCGTCCTGGCGGACGGCGGCAGCGAGGCGGGCGCCGAGGTCACCGAGCACGCGGCGGCGAACGTCGTTCTCGCGTCCCTGGCCGCCTCGCCTCCTGACGACGAAGATCCCGACGACGCGGAGCTCGAGGCATACAACCGCTACCTTGCCGCCCTCCGTGAGGGCGACCGGGTATGAGGCTGTCCGCCCTCAGCTCCCGCCCTTCACTCCCGCCCACTGCCCCGCCGCCCGTCCCGACGGCCACGACGATGACGCCCGGAGACCACGGATGACCGCACCCAGCCAGGACCAGGCCACCGCCGCCGCGGCCTCCTCGCCCAGCCCGGCCCCCGCGGCGCCGGCCAGGCCCGCGCCCGCGCCCGCCGCCATCGCGAAGGCGCTCACCCGCTATCGGGCGCTCGCCTACATCGTCGGCGTGGTGCTCGTCACGCTGGTGCTCGTCGCGGTGCCGCTGAAGTACGCCGCCGACACGCCGCAGCTCGTCCAGACGATCGGCCCCATCCACGGGGTGCTGTACATCGTCTACCTGCTCGTGACCTTCGATCTGGCGACCAAGACGCGCCTGCCGTTCCGGCGCACCGTCCTGGTCATGCTCGCCGGCACGATCCCCTTCGTCTCGTTCATCGCCGAGCGCTCGGTGACCCGTGAGGTGCGCGCCCGCCTGGCGGCGGACACCAGCCCCGCCCCTCGGGCCTGACGACCGGCCCTCGAGCCTGACGACCGACCCTCCGGCCTGACGACCAGGAGATCGGCCCGGGCACGGATCACTCGCCCTGGACGGTGCCGGGCGCGGACTCGGGCTCCGCTGGACGTGGGACGAGCCGCAGGCCGGCGCCTCCCGGCCCACGTCGGGCGACGGCGACCGAGATCGAGACGAGGTCGCCCGGGGCGAGCTGACGCACCCGCCCGAGCCTGCGCGGCTGTGTGGGGGCAGCGAGCTCCGGGCCGGCGGCATCTGGCTCGGCGCCGCCCACCCGCCGCGGCCGGAGGCGGGCGACGGCGTCCGACGGGCCGGGCACCTGACCGGGCAAGAGACCGAGCAGCGGCGCACGGAACGCGGCGAGAAGCTGGCCCGGCTCGGTGCCGAACGCGATGTGCCGGCCGTCCGACCAGGTCAGCAGGTCCGCGGCGAGTCTGCCGGTGCGCGCGACCAGAAGGCGGCGGACCGCCGAGTCCCAGACGATGACGAGCTTGTCCGGGGCGAGCCCGCGCAGGCAGCGCTCGCCGACGGACCGGTAGGCGGCGGCCACCCGGCAGGCGACCGCGCCGCCGGCACGCCCATCGGCGTCCGGCTCACCGACGTCCGGCTCGCCGGCATCCAGCCCACCGCGGTCGAGCCCACCGCGGTCAGGCCCACCCCCGTCACCCCCGCCAAGCCGACCGCCGTCAGGCCCAATGCCGCCCCAGCCGGCGTCCGACGACGCGTACCGGCCCGCGTGCGCGGCGAGGCGCACGTGGACGGGGCGGGCGGCCGTCACCACGACGACCGTGAGCCCGTGGTCGTCGACCGCGATCGGGGGCGTGGGGTCATCCGCCACGCCGGCGGCCGCGATGACGCCGAACGGGCCGTCCAGATGTACGCCGCGCGCCGCCGGCAGCCCCAGCGAGGAGGACGCCAGCATGGAGGTGAGGGTGGAGCGGCGGACATCGGCTCCGTCCAGCCGTAGCAGGCCGCAGCACAGGGTCACGCCCGTGCCTCCTCTCCCCGTCGTCGCATGCCACCGTCGTGCCGCTGCCGCGTCCCACCTGGCAGTTGCCGCAGGGCTTCGCGGGACGACACGGGGCTCGGCTTCCGCCGCGCCGACGGTCATGCCCAGCGACGGAAAGTAGCAGGTAGACGGGCCTCCGACCGGTCCGTTGACCGAATTGGGATAGGCAGCCCCACTCGCCCGAGCCGCGCCCCTCTCGGCGGTGGTCCAGCCTGTCGGAGCCGGGAATCACCCGCTCTACCAGGCACGATGCGCCGTCGACACAACGGTTGGCGCCCGGACTACCCAGGGTCGACCCAGTCCGTGCCTTCTGGTGGTCTTCCAGACCGCGACGCGCCAAAGTCAGGATAGGACACACAGTGACAACGACGTCACACGGCGAGGAACCAACATGATCACTGCCACCGCGGTCCCACTATCGCGCCTGGCATCGCTGCGCCCGGGGCCGGCGGCGGCGGATCAGCTCTCCTCGTCCTGTGGACCGAGCATCGCGGTGTCCTGCCTGCTCGCGACCTTCGCCGCGCTCGCGGCGCTCGCCTGCGCGGCCCGCATCAGGGCCGCGCCGCGGGCCGGTCTCGCCGGTCCCGCCGGTCCCGCCGTCGGCGTCCGCGGCGCCGGCTGGACCTGCGCCGCGGCCGTCGCCGTGGGCATGGCCGTCTGGTCGACGCAACTGGCCGGTGGCGTGTCCTGCGAGTACAGCGGCGCCACGTCGTTCGACCTACGGATGACGCTGCTCAGCGCGCTGATCGTCCCGGTGGCGACGGGCGTCGGACTCACGATCGCCGCCGCCGACCCGACGAGCGCCCGGCGGCTGCTCGTCGGTGGCGCACTCAGCGGCGCCGGCTGGTCGACGGCCACCTTCCTGACCATCGCCGCGATGCGGGCCGCGCATGCGGTCGGATACGACGTCCTGCTCGCCGCGCTGTCCGTCGTGATGAACGTGGGCACCGCGACCGTCCTGTGCTGGGTGGCGTTCCGCCTCGGCGACCGGTGGCGCCAGGCCCTGGTGGCGGCGCTCCTGCTGGGCGCCGCCACCCGCGGCGGGTACTACACGGCGCTCGCGGCGGTCCGGGTCAGCCCGGGCCGGGATCACGTGTGGTCCCCGGGAGTGGACCCGTTCGCCCTCGGCCTGGTCACCGCCGCCGGGTCGACCATCGTGTTGATGTTCATCGCCGTCGCCGCGGTCGGCGGCCTCATTCATCCCCGGGTTCGGGGCGGCGACGTCATCGCGTGGCCATCGGCCGCCGCGGCGACCAGGAGGGCCCGGACGATCCGCGGAGCGACGGCGGCGGCCAGGAGGACGACCATGTTGATGCGTATCCCGCTCACCGAGGATGGCCAGGGTGCGCAGCGCCCTGGCCGGGGCGGCCGTCCGGACGGTTCTACCGTTCCCGACGGCTCCGGCCTGCCGGCCGGCGGGACCCAACCCCGCCCGACGTGCGAGGACCTGACCTACGAGGAGCTGACGTACGTCGGCCTTTCGCGCGGCGGCCTGGCCGATGACGTCGAGCTTCCCGAGCCGGCCGACGACGAGTCGGGCGACGTCGCTCCCGAGGCCGGGCCCGCCATCGACGACGTGCTCGCCGCGGCGCCGCCCGACGCCGTTCCCGTCCAGGTGGTCGAGCCCATCCAGGTCACCGAGCCCATCCAGGTGGTCGAGCCCCTGTCTGGGGCGTTGGACGTCGCCCAGGTGGGGGAAGGCTCGTTCGCCTCCTCCGCCCTGGCGGCGGCGATGGCCAGGGCGGCCCAGGCGGGCACCGCCCCGCTGGACGGACCGCCGCCTGGGGAGGCACCGACGGCCGGCGGGGCGCCCGGGCCTGGCCGGCTCAGCGCACCGGACTCCGGGGAGCTGGTCGCGATCCTGGTGCCGGCCGGCAGCCTCACGGCGCCCCCGAGCATCGCGCCGGCCTCGCCCGTCGACGAAGCCCAGGCAGAAGGCGCCGGCCTGGCGGGGGAATCCTTCACCACGGCGGCGGCCGACCCTTCCGGGCCCATCCGGGTGGAGTCTCTCGACAGCCGCGTCCTTCCCGGCGCCGAGGCTTCCTGGCTGCTAGCCGGATCGACGACGGGTGGCTTGCCGTCCGAACCGGCGGAGCCCGCGATCCCCGCCGGACTGGTCGAGCCCGGGGCTCCCGCCGGATCGGCCGAGCCGATCTGGGAGGTCTGCCGGCAGGTCTACTGGGAGGCCCAGGATCGCGTCGCCGGCTCGGCGGACGGTCCGCGGGACGGCCAGGCGTACGGGGCCAGGAGCGACGGTCTCAGTGTGGAACGGCTGCCTGGCGCACCCCGACAGGCCGAGCCCGGCGGCGCCGACGCGACCGCGCACGGCGACGACAAGGCGGGCGGGCCGGGCAGTGTCGAGACCCAGCCGCCCCCGGACGAGCCGGCGCTGAGTTTCCCGCCACCTCCGTGGTGGTTCCGGGCGACCGCGCCGGGTTGCGTGGCCGCCGCCCGGCGCCGCGGCGACGACCCCGGCGCGCCCACCAAGCCCCTCCGACTGGTGCCGAACCGCCCCCCGCGTTGACGGACGCGGACGCTGCTACGAGAACGTACGTAGAAGCACGACGGGCCTGCGCCGAAGACCGGCTCACGCCGAAGGCGGGCGCACGCCGAGGACGAGCGCACCCGGAAGGCGTCCGAGGAGGGCCGCCGCACGGGCCAGCCGAGGGATCGCCTCAGCTACGAGCCGTCTCGCGGGCTCAGGATGCCTTGCGGGCGCGGCTCCGGACCGGCGGCGCGATGGGGACGTACGTCGGGCATCCCGGCAGGTGCTCGTCGAAACCGACGACACCCGACCAGTGGCCATGACAACCCCGGCAGTGGGTCGCGTCCTCCTCCGTCCACCGCAGGTCGCAGCCGCCGCAGCTGGCCGTCACCGGGGTGTGCTTGTTCCGCCCGGGCTGTCCGAGGGTGCGCAGCGGGACGGGCAGCGTCTGCTGAACACCGGTCACGCGGACGGAGATCCTGCCGGACCGGCGACGCCCGGACTCCCTACCGGGCTGGCGAAGCCCGGGGTCCCTGCCGGATTGGCGAAGCCGATCTGGCAGGTCTGCCGGCAGGTCTGCCGGTAGGCCCGCTGGCAGGCCTGCCGGGAGGTCAACCGGCAGATCCGCCGGCAGCTCCGGCGTGGACTGGCCGGTGGTCACGGAAGCCGTCCTGGTCGACGGCTCGCGGCCGGCCTGGGCTGGCTGGGCAGGTGAGCGCGCGAACGGTGGCGAGGACGCCACGGAGGCGGACGAAGGGGACCGACGGGCAGGCACCGGGCCATCCTGTCGCACGCCGTCCAGACGGTCACGCCCTCCCCCACCGATCCGCCCGGGCTGGCGCCGTCCCGCGGGCCGAGCGCGGGGGCCCGGCCTGGAGGACGGACAGGCGACGGCGCCTGGACGTTGATGCCGGTGCCCAGAGGGCCGACGCTCGGCGTGAGCGCGGTCTCGACCCGGATGACCGGGCGCGACACGTTACTGGATGACACCTTCCCCACCGATCTGTCTAGCCGAATAGTTGCATGGTCAATGCCAGGGCGACGCGGCACCCAGGCCACGAGCCGGACGTCGGCCTCATCTTGGCGACGACGTCCGACAAATGTCAGGCCTGGTGCCTGTCAGGGCTGATATCGCGATGAGCCGCTGGTGGCGCGGTAAACGTACGGCCGTCTCCAACGTGCCCGGGGGTCGGCTGGGTCGCGGTTCGTAGGGTTAGCCGCATGGTGGGACGCTTGTCCGACCGGTTGACTGTGGCCACCGTAATCGATCGGCCCGGACCGAACGGCCGCGGCGGGGCCAGCACCACGGTTCGGCGCCGAACGGCGGGCGTCCGGCGATAGGCCTGTCGGGTCGCCCGCCCGGTGCGCCGCCGGTGGTGACCGCCGGTGCACCGACGTCTTCGAGCCCGCCGCTTCGAAGCCCGCCGCGCGCACCGCCGCCCGCCAGCCGACCACCCCCGCGAGATTGCCCATTCTCGACTCGCGCAAAAAGTGATATCACTTTGATAGACATCGACCGCAAGGTCACGCCACCAGAGGTCACACCAACAGAGGGAGAGTGATGATCGAGGCGCGCGGGCTCACCAAACGTTACGGTCGCACGCTTGCCGTCAACGATCTGTCCTTCACCGTGCAGCCAGGCCGGGTCACCGGCTTCCTGGGGCCGAACGGGGCCGGCAAGTCGACCACCATGCGGATGATCCTCGGGCTGGACCGCCCGACGGCCGGGGCCGTCCGCATCGACGGGAAGCGCTACACCGACCTGAAGGAACCACTTCGCCACGTCGGCGCGCTGCTCGACGCGAAGTGGGTGCACCCGAACCGTTCGGCCCGTGCGCACCTGCGTTGGCTCGCGGTCTCCAACAAGCTGCCGGAGAAGCGGGTCGAGGAGGTCCTGGCGCTGGTCGGGCTGACCGACGTCGCGGGCAGGCGAGCCGGCGGCTACTCACTCGGCATGTCGCAGCGGCTCGGCATCGCCGGCGCGCTGCTCGGCGACCCCGGGGTGCTGTTGTTCGACGAGCCCGTCAACGGGCTCGACCCGGAGGGCATCCTCTGGATCCGGCAGTTCATGCACCGGCTGGCCGACGAGGGCCGCACCGTGTTCGTGTCCAGCCATCTGCTCTCCGAGATGGCGCTGACCGCGCGGGACCTCGTCGTGATCGGCCGGGGCCGGCTGATCGCCCAGACCAGCACGAGCGCGTTCATCGACGCCTCGTCCGGCTCGAGCGTCCGGGTGCGCGGCCCCGAGCTCGCCAGGCTCCGCGAGGTGATCACCGCCGGCGGCCTGCAGACCGACGACGCCGACGAGACCGCCGAGGGGCCGGCGGCGCTCGTCGTGCACGGCGCGACCACCGACGCCGTCGGCGAACTCGCCGGCCGCGCCGGGCTGGTCCTGCACGAGCTCGCCGCCCAGCGTGGCTCGCTCGAGCAGGCGTTCATCCAGATGACCGGTGGCGACGTCGAGTACCGCACGGGCGAATCCGCGCACGCCTCCACGCCCGCCTCCGTGGGCGCGACGGCGGTGACGGCGACGGGCGCGCCCGCCGGCGTGCCCGGCCAGCTGGACGAGTCCCAGCCATCCCCACGGGCAGGCACCCCGGTGACGGCCGCGAGGAAGGCGGACGCGCGATGACCACGCTCACGTTGCTCAAGGTCGAACGGATCAAGCTGTTCTCGACCCGGTCGCCGTGGTGGTGCATGGGTGCCGCGGTCTTCATCACCGTCGGGTTCACCGCGCTTCTCGCCGGGACGATCCGCAACAGCGATCTCCAGGACCTGACGCCGGCCACGACCCAGTTCTCCTACAACTTCGGCTTCCTGATCATGATGGTGATGGCGATCCTCGCGATCACCACCGAGTACCGGTTCGGGACGATCAGGGCGACGTTCCTCGCGGTGCCCGGCCGTGTCGACGCGTTGCTGGCCAAGACCGCCGTCGTCGCCCTGCTGGCGGGTCTCGTCGGCGAGGCGGCCGGCGTGGGCGCCTGGGCGCTGTCCAGGGCGATCCGGCCCGACGCGCCGCTGGCGCTCAACAGCGCGCAGGACTACCGGGTCGTGATCGGCGTAGGTCTGGTGTACATGGTGGCGACGGTCATCGCGATCTCCGTCGGGCTGCTCATCCGGCACTCCGCCGGCGCGATCACGGCCCTGCTGATCTGGGTGATGGTCGCGGAGAACCTGCTCCCGGCCATCCCGCGGGTCGGCGACACCATCCAGAAGTGGCTGCCGTTCACCGTCGGCAACAACTTCCTGTACGCCGGCCAGCAGGTGGGTCAGAACAACGACGCCACCCCGAGCGACATGCCGCTCGGCGCCTGGGGATCGCTGCTCTACTTCGCGCTGGTCGCCGCCGTCGTGCTAGCCCTCGCGGTGGGCCTCGCGAAACGCCGGGACGCCTAAGGCCGAAGCCGGGCACGGAGCCGCCGCCAGCCTCAGGGCGCTCCGTGCCCGGCCGAACCTCCTACACCCGCCTGACCCGGACACCCGCCTCACCCGCCTCGCCCTCGCCGGCGGCCGCGCTAGGCGCCAAGGCTCCACGGGTCGCGGCCGGCGTCCTCGCGTTCGGCCGCCTTCATCCGGGCCTCGTGCACATGCCGGCGGCCACCGGTGAAGCGAATCCTGATCCGTTCGTCGGCGTCCACGAAGGGCCGGTAGTAGAGCTCGTCGTACTCCTCGACGATCTGGAACGTCCAGCGCCCGTCGAGCACGTTGCGTCCGTGGAGCTCCCGGCGCAGCTGAGCCGCGGCCCGCGGGTGGCCAGCGGCGGCCAGGGCATCGATCGCCTCGCCCAGAGTCCCGTCCGCGTGCCCGGACAGCTGGTGGAACTCATAGAGCGCGCCTCGGGCCCGTTCGACCCATTCCAGCGCCTCGCTGAGCTTCCCGACCGCCTCGGCGGTCGCGTCGTCCACCCTCGGCGCCGTCCGGTCCTCTCCCTCGTACCTTGCCGTATCCGGTCGCACCCCCGCCGCCCGCGACGTAGTAGTAGTCACACCACGGACGTTCCCCACCACCACTGCCCGACACCTTGACCGGGCAGGCGATGGCCGCGGTGTGCCCGGCGATCGCCTCTAGGCGAGGGCGGGAGTCAGCGTCCGCAGGAATGCCCTGGTGGTGTCCGCCTGGCCGGTCACATCGCCGGGCTCGGCGTCGGCGAGGCGGTCGATCAGCGCGCTGCCCACCGTCGCGACGTCGCAGTACGGCAGTACCTGCTCCAGGCGGCCCCGGTCGGAGATGCCGAACCCGACCGCCATCGGAACGGTCAGGTGTTCCCGCACTCGGCGCAGGTAGGCCTGGATGTCCGGCGCGAGGCCGAGCTGGGCGCCGGTGACGCCCTGGCGCGACATGCAGTAGACGAACCCGCTCGCGACTGACGCGTTCACCACCATGCGGTCGCTGGTCGAGGTGGGCGCGAGCGTGACGATGTTGTGCAGACCGTGGCGACGGCAGGCCTCGAGGTAGCCCTCATGCCGGGCGGCCTCGGTGGGGAGATCCGGCACGATGAGCCCGCTGATGCCGGCCGCGGCGGCGTCCCGGCAGAACGCCTCCGTGCCGTACCGGTAGACCGTGTTGGCGTACGCCATGAACAGCAGCGGTGCCCGCACCCGGCCGGAGCACTCGGCCGCGATGGTGAAGGCGTCCCTGACCCGGGCGCCGCGCGCGATCGCGACCTCGCAGGCGGACTGGATGGTCGGGCCGTCCGCGAGGGGATCGGAGAAGGGAATCTGCAGTTCGATGAAGTCGGCGCCCGCCTCGTCCATGGCGTCGACGAGCGCGCTCGTCGACGCCAGCGACGGGTAGCCCACCACCACGTGGGTCATGAGCCCCTTGCGCCCTCCGGCGGCCAGGCCGGCGAGGCGCTCGTCAATCCTGTTGGCCATGGCGCGCGGCCTCCGTCCTGAGAAACGCGTAGAACTCCTGGTCGGCGAACGCGTCGGCGAGGATGAACAGGTCCTTGTCGCCGCGGCCGGAGATATTGATCACGACTATCTCGTCCCGGCCCAGCCGGGGAGCCAGGTCGATGACGTGGGCCACCGCGTGCGCCGACTCCAGCGCCGGCAGGATGCCCTCGGTGCGGGCCAGCAGGTCGACCGCCTCGATCACCGCGTCGTCGCGGGCGCTGGCGAAGCTGATCCGGCCCCGGTCATGGAGCCAGGCCAGCTCCGGGCCGATGCCCGGGTAGTCCAGGCCCGCCGAGATGCTGTGCGTGGGTGACAGCTGACCGTCGTCGTCCTGCAGGAACACCGACTTGTATCCCTCGACGATGCCGGTGCGGCCGTGCGGGAAGCGCTGGGCATGCTCGCCGGTCCCGTCCCCCTTGCCGCCCGCCTCGACGCCGACCAGCGCCACGGACTCGTGCGGGACGAACGGGTTGAATGCCCCGATCGCGTTGCTCCCGCCGCCGACGCAGGCGACCACGTAGTCGGGGAGCCTGCCCTCCGCCTGTCGTAGCTGCGCCATGATTTCCTGCCCGACCACCGACTGGAAGTCGCGCACCATCGTCGGGTAGGGGTGCGGCCCGAGCGCCGAGCCGAGCAGGTAGTGCGTGTCCGCGCTCGATGCGATGTAGTCCTTCAGGGCCGCGTTGACGGCGTCCTTGAGGGTGCGGCTGCCGTACCGCACGGGCACCACCGTCGCGCCGAGCCGTTCCATCATGAAGACGTTGGGCCGCTGGCGCGCGATGTCCACCTCGCCCATGTAGACCGTGCACTCGAACCCGAACTTGGCCGCCACGGTGGCGGTCGCGAGCCCGTGCTGGCCGGCCCCGGTCTCGGCGACCAGCCGCGTCCGGCCCATCCGCTTCGCCAGCAGCGCCTGGCCCAGGCAGTGCGTGATCTTGTGGGCGCCGGTGATGTTGACGCCCTCGTTCTTGAGATAGATCCGGGCACCGCCGAGTCGCTCCGTCAGCCGCCCCGCGAAGGTCAGCGGTGTCGGGCGCCCGGCGAACGTCGCCAGCAGGTGAGCGAACTCGGCCGCGAACTCCGGATCAGCCTTCGCGTCCTGGTAGGCGTGCTGGAGCTCATCCAGTGCCGGTACGAGGACCTCGGGCACGTACCGGCCGCCGAAATCGCCGAAGTACCCGGGCGCGCTGTCGCTCACCCAGGGGTCCGCGCTCACCCAGGACTCCTCACCGGTCCACTCCGCACCGGTCACAGCACGCTCGCCGCGCCGATCAGTTGAGGCAGGCATGGCGTCACTTCCCCTCACCGTCGCTCGTGTCTTCTAGAAGTCTAGACGACTAGAAGACCCGCTATCGTGGTGGCCCATGGCGACCGGAACCGATGCTGGTCCGCGGGCTGCTCCCGGTGGGCGCGCGGCGGATGCGCCCGCCCGAGGGGACCTCGGCGGCCGGCAGCCGAAGTACCTGCGCATCCACCGCGAGCTGAGCGATCGCATCGCCAGCGGGCAGTGGCCGGCCGGCAGCCTGTTGCCCTCCCAGCAGCAGCTCGCGGCCCAGTTCGGGGTCAGCGTCATGACCTTGCGCCAGGCTCTTCAGCTACTGGCCGATGACGGCCTGATCCAGACCCGCCACGGCGCCGGGACCTACGTCGCCGCCCGCCACGCCTATGACCTTGGCGGTCTGCGCAGCTTCGCCGCCGATCTCAGCGCCCAGGACGCCGGCGTCACCACCGAGCTTCTCGCCGCCGGTACCGTCACTCCACCCGCGGACGTCGCCGCGCGGCTCGGCGCACCCGGCGAGGTGCTCCGGCTGCGCCGCCTGCGGCTGGCGGGCGGCCGGCCGCTGATCGTCCAGACCTCATACCTGCCGGCCGCGCTGGCCGCCGTCGTCGAGCCGGAGGACCTGCGGCTTCGCGGTCTCTACACGATCCTCGCCGAGCACGGGCTGGCCATCGCTCGGGCGGACGAGACCATCACCCCCGCGGCACTCGGCGCGAACGACGCTCACGATCTCGCCCGGCCCCAGTCCAGTCTCGCGCTGCTCAGCCACCGGGTCAGCTTCACCGCCACGGGAAACCCGGTCATCGACGACTACGCGCTGCTGCCAGCTGACAGCGTGGCGATCACGGTCAACCGGTCACCGGGTCAGCTAGAGGTGCAGTACACGCTCGCGAGCTGACGGCGCCGAGGACCCGCCCACGATGACCCTGCCGCGAGGCTCAGCCGGGTCGGATGGTCGCGCCGACGAACAGGACCAGCAGCCTGACAGCGACGGCCCTGATTGCATCAGATGCGTTTGCAGGCGTCGAGGAGAAGGTCGGCGACAAGGTCCAGGTCGTCGGTTGTAACGTCGCCGCCGCCGACACTGTGTACCCATCGGATGGCCTGGTCGCGGCGTTGGACGAGCCAGAGTCCGACGTGCAGGGCGATGTCGGCGGCGGTGGGCGGAGCACAGGCATTGAGCTGCCCCAGCACCGCCGGGCGGGACGCGTCGTCGAGGGTGAGTCGGACGATGTCGAGCAGGTCCGTGCCCTGCTTGTGCACAGCGCGGTTCATGATCGCCTGCAGTTTCATCGCGATGATCGGGCCGGGCTCGGCGACGAGAGCTGAGCACTCCAGGCGGTCACCGTCGGAGCGGATCACTTCGACGGTGATCTCAGTGGCGGTGTCGTTCGCCCAGGCGTGCGCGGAGGCGTGAAGGCGGTCGCCGGGATCGTCGCTGGGCTGGTCGAGCTCTACCTGCCGCACCTCCAGCACGTCCACCTTGACCAGGCCATAGGGAGTCGGCAGCAGGACGCCGGCCGGCTCCACGACCTTCGCGCCTTGGGCGGCGCGGAGCACCTCCAGGTGTGGAGCACTCCCCTGAAGCCGGTCGACGACATCGAGGTCGACCGTTGCCCGATGCATCGTGGAGAGTCTGCACAACACCGCCAGCCCGCCCACCACGACGGGCGGCTGGTCGATGAGTTTGCGCACCTCCTCGACGGCCTGGACGACCGCGGCCATCGCGTCGCCCAGGAAGATCACGCGGCTACCAGGCACGGGACCACCTCGGGTCAGGGTTCCAGGCATCCAGGATCTCGCGTCCGCGGCCCTCGTCCTGTGCCAGGTCGAGTGCGACGAACAGCGGATGCGCGAGCGGCCAACGCCAACTGCCACCCGGGAGGTCGAAACGGCGGGCGCAGACGGCCGCCACCGGCGCGACCCGCACCGAGGCGCCGGCCCGGGCCGGCGTCGCGGCGGCGCCAAGGAGCGTGGTCGCCCGCCGAAGCACCACCTGATCTGGGACGAAGAAGTCGAGCGTCTGGTCGGCGCGGACCGCGACCGGAGCGCCATAGGCCGCCGCGGCGGTCGTGTCCGTCAGCGCCCAGCCGGTCTCGTTCGCCAGGTCAGCGAGGCCGAGGCGCAGGGATTTCGCGACGCCGCTCTGATCGTCTGGATCTGGACATCTGGCGAGCAGGGTGCGCGAGGTCGGCCACTGCTCGGCCACCTGCCAGAACAGCCGCGCATCTACGACCGCGTTCGCCGAGTCGACGAGCTGGTCACGTCGCAGCGCCGCGAGAACCTGCGACACCGTGCTGGCCGACCGGCCGAGGCTGCGCGCCAACTCCCGGACGGCCACGCCCTCATTCGGTTCCAGGAGCAGAGCGATCGCGACCTCGAGCCCAGCCTTACCGCCCAGGGCTTGTGTCCGAACGCCGCGTTCTCCAATCGGCGCGACCTCGGCGTCGATCACGAGGCGGCTCGACCGCAGCGCGATCCGGCCGCGCAGGTCGTAGTAGCCAGCCCGCTGCTCGGTCAGCACCTTCCGCGCCGCCTCGGTCACCCGGTCCCCGACGACCAACAGGACCGCGCCGCCAGCCCCGATGGGCTCGCGGTTGGCCGCCAGCAGCCGCGCCGCGACGTCCTCGGACACCAGCGACCGGCGCCTGAGCACGATCGGCACCGCCGCCCCCTCCGGCTCGACCACCAGGTCGACCATCAGGTCGACCCGACCATCGGGCCGGCCGGCAGGCGGCCGGGCCTCGATTCCCAGCTGAGTGAAGGCGTCGGCCACGAGTGCTTCCGTGTCCACACCACCAGCGTTCCCGCTGTTCGGTGTTCGGTCAATACCGAACACCGAACAGTAGCGACGAGGAGCAGCCCCAGCGCCATGTGTGCCGGAGGAGAAGCGTTTGGTCTGTGATCTTGGGACTCGGAGCGGGTTCCAGCGAGCCGGGGCACCTGCGGGGGTCCGACTGCGACACCCCCGCCGGTCGTCCGGCCGACCAATACCGCATACGAACAACGCAGGCAACTCAGGACCGGTTCGAAAGGTGCGGAGCCTTGCGACGCGGCAACGTGCCGACGCCTTCAGCGCTCGGTTGTACCGGCCCGGCCATCGCAGACGGCCCCCACCGCGACCGGACGCCGAGCGGCGATCCGTGACACTTCTGTGGTGACCAGCCTGCTCAACGAGGACGCGCTGACCGCCTCGTCGGTAGTGGCGAACCGGGCGATGAACCGGGAGCGCCAGCTCACCGGGGTCAACAGCTACGAGCGTGAGCTCGGTTTCCGGCCACTGGACTGGCTACGCGCTCGTCTGACAGACGACGACCGCAGGACCGAGAAGACCCGGGTTGCATGGCTCGACCTGTGCTGCGGCACCGGCCGGGCGTTGCTCCAGGCCGCCGACGCGCTACGCACGGAGGGTCTCGGCGACGCGACCCGCCTCGTCGGCATCGACCTGGTCGACGCGTTCACGCCGCGACCGCCGGGCGGCAACGTGGAACTGGTCACCGCGTCGGTCGTGAGCTGGCAGCCATCCGGCCGGTTCGACCTGATCACCTGCGTCCACGGGCTGCACTACGTCGGCGACAAGCTCGCGGTCCTCACCCGCGCCGTGGATGCGCTGACCGAAACGGGACTGTTCATCGCCGACTTCGACGCCGCGAGCATTCGGCGCCCGGACGGACAGCCCATGGGGCGCGGCCTGACGACGGCGCTTCGCGCCGCCGGGCTCTCCTACGACGCCCGTCGACACCGACTAGCCTGCCACGGCCGACGCGAGATCCTTCTCCCGTTCCGCTACCTGGGCGCCGACGACCACGCCGGCCCCAACTACACCCACCAGCCCGCCGTCCACTCCTACTACCAGCCTGGATCTTGACCGTGACAACCCCACCTTCACCCAGCACGGACGACGGCGCCGCCTTCCTCGCGCTGCGCACGGACCAAGGCGACAACGAGCGAGTGCCTGACCGGAGGAGACCTGCCGCGGGTCAGCCCAGCGCCGTTCCGTCCTCCAGATAGACGGTCCGACCGACCACCCGCGCCCTCAGACAGGCAGCCACCCGCCGGGCAAGTAGCGGCATCATCAGCGCGGACAGCTGGTCGGCCGCCGCGAACGTCCACTCCGCCAGCTCCTCGGCAGGCAGCCGGATGCCAGCGGCCTCGGCCGCAGTCAGCCGCCCGCCGTCGAAAACCACGATCAGACCCTCGGTACGCTCAGCTGTCGCTGGCACCCAATCGACAGCCAACAGGCTGCCGAGAGCCCGGTCCAGGCTCAGCTCCTCGACGAGCTCCCGACGCGCCGCCGCACGCGGCGCCTCGTCCTGCTCGATCACTCCACCCGGAAGATCCCAGCCCGGCCGATACGTCGGCCGCACCAGAAGCACCCGGCCCCCGTCGTCCACCAGCACAACCGCGGCCGCCATCCGCTTACGCGGCAGCCCACGCTGCCAGGCCAACCCAGCCGAGCCGGTCGCAGCCTCCACGGCCGCCACCGTAGCGGGCTGACCTTGACCGGCTATCCGATTTCCCGGTTTCACCTTCTAGAACTGGCCCCGGCTATCACCAGGATCGGGAGGGTTGGCAAGGTATGTGCGTCCTGTGGGCCCACACTCGGTCAGCAGCCGGCCTTGCCGCCAGGAGCCGCGCGGGTCGACCTGCCCGTGCCACCAGGTCCAGCCGGGAAGCGGTGCGCGTCCGACTGCCGGTGAGCGCGCCGCCCGCCGACCTTTCCGATCTTCGTTCCCTCCACGGCGCAGTTTCCTTCGCCGTCCGGGTCGCCGTAGTCGCCGGATTGCGCGGCAACGGACGGGAGGGGAATTCCTGAGCGCTTGTGGCTTCGCCACAAGCGCCATGTGTGCCGGAATAGATGGGCCTGGACACCCGGCAAGCGACAACCGATCACTGTGTCTTGCCTCGGCAAACGTAAGTGGTCAGCGCACCAGCGGGACACCAACCTATTGGAGAGGCTGTCGACGCGAGTCCGCTGGCTGTCCGCAACGGTCAGAGATCGTCCCCGTCACCGGTCGGCCGTCCGAGGTGACGGTCCGGATCCTGGAGAGCGAGTAGCGAGGGCGTGATCCCGAGGGCGTAGAAGCCGTATTCCAGCTGCTGGTACCAGGTGCGTTCCCGCTCGAGTTCCCTCGACACCTGGACGGGAACACCGAACCGCTGGTCCCCTGTCGACACCATGACCACGAAGGATTTCCCCGTGTCGGCCGGGTCGGACGGTCTGGAGAGTGCGCTGAACTCCCAGGCCGCCGCGCCTGGAACGTCCTGGCCGGAGTGGAGATCGCGCAGGACGAACGTCGGCTGTCGTAGCAGCACCACGGACTGGACGCGGATCGCGAACGCTCGCCGTTCGACGACGCGCCAAGGCGGCTCCGGACGGGCGTGGTGGAGGTCGGAAAACAGCTGTTCACGCAGCTCGGAGTAATCGGCCGCCGCCCTGGCCACTCCTCTGCTGTCCGCGGCCAGCTCACGGCTTGTGTCACAGCTCGCGAAAACCCCGGCGAGCCGGTCGAACCTGCTCCGGATCCACGGCTTGAGGAAACCGTCCAAGGCACCCAGCCGGTAGGCGTCCTCAGCGGACTCGGCGACCAGCGTCGCGCCGTGCATCAGGGCCTGGTAACGCTCCGCGAGGTCCATGGGTTCCTTCCGGATTGGCACCTGGCCCAGCATCGCCGACACGCCGCGGGCGTGAGTGCCTTTCTCACAAGGATTCAAGGAGGCTGCTGATGGTGAGGGCACGGTCGGCGGTCTGGGTCGCTAGCCGGGCCAGGACGTGTTCGTCCTGCTGCCGGCGAGGTCATCAGCGGTGAGGCCGACCAGCTCGCGACCGATCGGGCGACGCTGGCCGGTCGGGACACTCCAGCTGAAGGTTGCCCTCGTCCATGAGACGGCGATCAGGCGGCGGTGATGTCCGGCGGCGGAACTCGACGATGCGGCGGTGTGCGGTGCCTCCGTGGATTTCGGCGGCCGGTGCCTGGCCGCCGGTAGCTGGTCACCCTGAACAGGCTCTCGCCCGGCGGTCAGCCGGGCTCGGCCCGCCGGGACTGACAGCATCGGCTCGGCCTCAAGGGGACGACGCCCCGGTCGAGGGGTGGGTGCGGGCGGGACTCACCGTACGGATCTCGTGCACCACGCTGGTGAGCCACTCGTCGGACGGCACCCCGGCGGCCGGCCCGGTGGGCAGGTGCGACAGGTCGGGGATCATGAGCAGCGCGTTCGGGTGAAGGGTGATCGCGTCGACAGTGAGGGCCAGGCCGTGCCTGTCGCTTTGGCTAGCGGTCGTGTCGCGGTCGACGAACACCTCGACCAGGTCGAGGCCGGTCCGGTGTGCGTGGGCGGCGAGCTGGCCGTCCAGACCGTTGCCCCCGGTTCGCAGGCCTGCCCCGTTGTCGACCTATCTGGCGACCCACGGGGGATGGTGGTGGCGGTACGCGCAGCTCAGGTCATGGTGGTCGGTCAGATGATGGGCGACGCGCCACCCTCGCCGTGGCGAACGCAATCCCGCGTTCGACGCACACTCCCACGCCCACCTGACACCCACAACGATCTTCAGGGCGCCGAGCCGGCCTCGCAAGAACGCAAACGTGCAGGTCACGAGCGGAGGGCGTGGGATTCGAACCCACGATGAGGTTGCCCCCATAGCGGTTTTCAAGACCGCCGCCATCGGCCACTAGGCGAGCCCTCCCGACCGGCGGTCCGACGGTACCGGCGCCGAGCAAGCTCGGGCATGGCCGCCTTCGTCCCGCGACACCGTCGGCACGGCGGCCGACGGCTGGTCGTCCACCAGTATTCCAGTCAGCGTTCCGGTTCGTCCGCCGGCCTCGGCGCGGTCCCGTACGCGTTCCGGTTCACGCCGCCGCGCCAGCCGCCCTCCCGACGCCGGTGGCGGCACCCAGGGGCCGCCACCGGCGCTTCGCTCGGGAGTCATCTGAAGATCAGGGAGCCGGATCAGGGAGCCGGGCAGACAGCTCCCAGCAGGCTCGCCACCGAGCAGTACGTGGCCCGGCTGACCTTCCAGTGGCCGTCGGAGATCACCGCAGTGCCGGTGCTGCCGAGGCCGCCGCCCTGGTAGCTGATGTGGTAGCGAACCCACGCATGCCACGGATCGGTGAAAACGATGTCGCTTGTGGTCACCGTGGACGAGGCGACGATGTCGGGATAGTTCTGGGCCGCCTGTGCCAGTGTTCCGGCCAGCCCCTGGCCGCCCTCGATCGCCGCGAGCACGACCGCCGGGTCCTGGCCGCCGGTGAACGCCTGCGCGTAGGCCTGCCGGATGGCGTTCTGTGCCGCGGCCGGATTCAGCGGCGGAAGTCCAGCCCTGGGCGGGCAGGTGGCGCCGGCCCAGCCCATCACGGTGCAGTACGTTTCCCGACTGACCTTCCACTTGAGGTTGACGAACACGGCGGTGCCGTCCCGCTCGCCGAAGTCGGCGCCACCCTGGTAGGTGATGTGGAAACGCACTTTCGCGTTGAACAGGTTATTGAAGGTGACGTTGCTGACGGTCACCTGCGCGGTCTCGACAGCCTGCGGGAAGTTCTGCGCCGCCAGTGCCAGGGTGCCGGCCAGCGCCGGGCCGTCATCCACCGCGGCGAGGGCGTGCGCCTGGTCCCCACCACCGGTGAACGCCTGCGCGTACGCCGCCCTGATTGCGGACTCCGCTCCCGGGAGTGTCGGCTGGAATGCATTGTCGGCTGCCAGCGCCCCCTCCATCGGAACCAGGGCCACGGCGCCGACGATCAGCAGAACAAGCCCGGTCAGGCGCATTCTCCAGCGGGTTCGAGCGGTTCGGATGGTTCGACCGTTGGCCGACTGTCGCCCCGGTAGGTCGGACATCGTCATTGCGTCCTCCTCTGCGGCACGGTTGCCACACTCGTATCAACGCGCCATTCGTCTGGGGACGTTGAGACGAAACAGGAGAAACTCGGAAGAAACTTCTGAGCGCGCGCCGACGGCCGGTCCGAGCAGGCTCGGACCGGCGGCGGGGCGGCGACGGGACGGCGGGCGGCAGGCGACGCGCGGCGGGGCGGGGCGGCGGCGGGTATCCGCTATGCCGTCGCCGCCGACTCGACCTCGACCTCGACGTCGGCGTCGACGTCGGCCGGCGAGACGTTGATGGTCTGGGACAAGGCGGCCTCGGGGCGCAGGTCGTCGAGGGAGAGCTGGTGGGCCGGCGGGATCGCCAGGACCACCCGGGAGGTGACCGTCAGGTCGGGGGCGACGTGGAGCAGCTCGCCGGACGCCATCAGGCGCCAGGAAGGGTCCTCGTCCATCCGCTCGCTTTCCACCGCCACCGCCGGCCGGTCGGCCAGGTCGAAGGACCGGGCCCTGATCTCGCTGAACGGGCTCGCGTGGTCGAGGTGGCGCTGGTGGCGACCGCCCGGCTCACGGCACAGCGCGTAGAGCCGGTTCGTGTCCGGGTAACGCAGCGCCCAGAGCTCGTCCGCGGTGGCCATCACCATGTTGATCGAGTAGAGCGGCAGGTTCGCCGCGATCCACCGGGCGGCGGCGACGATGCCCGATCCGACGTCGCCGTCCGCGGCCGCGATCTCCCGGTTGATCAGCGCGAAGTATCGCTCCGAGTCGGTGTCGCCCTGGACCAGCGCACGGTCGTTGCCGAGGTGAGCGTCCAGTCGGCCCAGGTCCTCGATCACCCCGTTGTGGGCGAAGACCCGGTTCCCGTACTGAAAAGGGTGGGTGTTGGCCAGGTTGGCGCGTCCTGTGGACGCGTGCCGCACGTGGGCGATGAACGTCGACGAGACGACGGTTCGCGGCTGGTGGGCGAACTCCGCGCCGGCGCGCTCGGTGATCGGTTGTTTGATGACGCGGGGGGTGCCATCCGGCGCGAACGTCGCGATGCCGGCGCCGTCAGGGGATCGCGACGTTCGCGCCCGCTCGCTGTCCGGAGCGTCGAGCAGCCAGAACGTTGCTTCGATCGGCTGCGCTCCGCTGGTCAGCGCGAACATCTGGCACATCTTGCCTCCACCACCCGCCGTTACCGTCATGGCCCGCCGCCACCTGTCACCACCCGCCGAGGCGCCTGACGGCGCGGGGCGGAACGGGGCCTAGTGGGGCGGAGCGGGGCGAACTCCGCCCACCGGCGACCCGCCCCGCGCGGTGCCCGCCTAGCGAACCGCCGCTCACCCACCAGCATGCAACCTCTGACGGCTCGGGCGCCTGGCAGTCGATGTGCCCGGACCTGTCCGGTGTCACCCACCCTGTTACCGGGACCACTTGGTCACCCTCTGCGGGGGATGGTCGTTTCGAGCCGAGGCGGCCGTCTGGCGGAGATAGGAGCGGGTAGACAGCGCAACATGGCCACAGTGCGTGACCAGTCGTGTGCGCGCCATCATCGGTGCGGGTTGGGGGACAGCGTCGATGCATACAGCCGCGACCGCAGCCGCTGTCATCGCCGGCGATCATCGCGATGACGGCGGCGCGGAGGTGGGTCTGGACGTGGCCCGGTTCGGCGCCCTGGGGCCGCTGGAGGTCTCGGCGGCCGACGGAACGCCCGTGTTCATCGGCCAGCGCAAGAGACGTCGCCTGTTGTCCCTGCTCCTGTTGCACGCGGGCTCCTGGGTGGGCACCGAGCAGATCGGCGTGGCGCTGTGGGAGGACGACCCCCCACGCTCCGCGCTCGGCAACATCAAGACGTACGTCTCCGAGCTGCGCCATGCGTTGCCCTCACCGCCGCCGACGGCGAGCACGTCGGCGGGTCACGATCCGCCGACCGCGGCGCACAGGCCCGGCCGCATAGCCAGCCGGGACGGCGAGTACGCCATCCGGCTGGCACCTGGCGAGCTGGACGTCGACCTGTTCGACGCGGGGGCCCGTGCTGGCGACGATGCCCTCGCCGAAGGAGATCCGGCCCGGGCCGTCCGGCTGCTCGAGCAGGCGCTGAAGCTCTGGCGTGGCCGGCCGTATGACGACCTGCCCGCCGACCTCGCGGTCGCCGAGACCGCCCGGCTCGAGGAGCTGCGCTGGAACGCCTGGGAGAACCTGGCCGACGCCCGCCTGCGGCTCGGCCAACACGGACTGGTGCTGCCGGCGCTGCGCGCGCTGACCATCGAGCACCCGACCAGGGAGCGGCTGTGGGGCCAGCTCCTGGTCGCGCTCGACCAGGACGGCCGGCGGGCCGAGGCGTTGCGCGCCTACCAGGCGGTCTACCGGACCCTCACCGAGCGGCTCGGCATCGAGCCGGGCGAGGACCTGCGTGCCCTGCACCAGCGCATCCTGCGCGGCACCGGCGGGCCGGCCGCCACGGAGCTGTCCGGCCCGCGGCCCGCCCACGCCGACGCGCGGCCCGCCCACGCCGGCCCGCCGCCGGCCAGGCGGCACCGCCGCGGATCGCCACGGTGAGCGATGAACCGGGGCTGAACCGATGCTGGGCAGTGCCTAGCTAGGCCGCCGACGTGGCGATCTGGACGCGGAACTCACGAGAGATTCTGGAGGCAAGGGCGCAGGAAGGGCACGGCGAGCGCCGCTGATGCCCCGGGGCTGCCGGAGAGGCGAGCGGAAAGCCCACTCGCCGACATCGGGGCCAGGGCGCGGCGGACGCGGCGGGCATCGACGCCCACGCCGAGCCGGACCGTCGCCGCCGGTTCAGTGACCGGCGTTCTGGCGAACGGCCCGGGCGAACGGCCCTTCGAGCCAGCGGGCGCAGGCCCACCGCTCCGGTGAACCCGCCCGGCGGCCCCGAATATGCGACTCACGAACAAGCGGCTCACGGCTCACGAACATGTCGACGAAGCACCGACCAGGCTTTGGCCGCCCACCGCGGCCATGCCACCGGCGCGGCCCGGACACCACTGGGTACAGCCCGGACGACATGCGCCCGATGGGCCCCGACAGCGACCGATGGGAGTTTTGCCCTATGAAGGCTCGTTACGAGATGCCCGAACTGGACGGTGCCGGCTCGTTCGCCGAGGTGACCGGTGGCCGGTTTGGCTGGGGTCGTGACTGGCTTTGGCGCAGCTTCTGGGGTGGCTACCCCCGCGGCCCCGGCGGCGGTGGAGGCGGCGGTGTGATCATCATCGGCGGAGGCGGAGGCGGCTGGTGACGGACCTCGTCGACGCCATCGACGCCTGAACCCTGGCATCGGGCATCTGGCGCCTGACACCTGACACCTGACACACCACGGAACCTGCCACGAACTGGCGGGCCGGCCATCGCGGCCGGCCCGCCAGTTCTTTTCACGCCGATTCCACCGAAACCAGGATTCGTCCTCAGGGCCCGAAGGCCCCTTCCTCCATGGAACGGAAGATTCCAGCGGGCCACGCGAGCTCTCCGTTGAACTAAGGGGAAAGAAGGAGTTGGCACCAAGAACGCGAAGAAGAGGACGGACAGGAGTACGAGCTGTTAGCGACCCGGGGACAACAGCCTCCGGCCCTCTAGGCACCTGGCCCGGAAAGGATCGGCTGACGAGCAGATGACGACTCTGACCCGCGCGATGCCGCGGACGCCTCGGGTGCTCGCGCCGGGCGCGCCGTGGTTCGCCGTCCTTCCGGACACGCCCGCCGGCGGCGCCCTCGGCGCCGCCGTGCTGGCCGCGGACGACACCGTCGCGGCAGTGCGACGTGGCTCCGGCCGACCCTGGCTGATCGGCCGATGGGCCGCCAGCGCGACCACCACGGCCGACAGCGCCACCGCGGCCACCGGCACCGGCACCGCTGCTGGCACCCGCGCCGGCAGTGTCACCGCTGCTCGCACCGGCGCCGCCGCCAGCACCGCTGCTGGCATCGTGCACGCGGCCGTCGGCCGGTCGCGGCTCGCACTGATCGGCGACGTTCCGATCGGCCCCGGTGAGCTCGCGGACCGGCTCGCGCGCGTCAGGGACGTCGCCGACCTCGACCAGCTGGCGAACGAGCTGCCCGGCAGTTTTCACCTGGTCGCGGAGATCGACGGCCACGGCCGGGTCCAGGGCACGGCCTCCGGCCTGCGCCGCGTCTTCCATGCCGGGCTGAGCGCCTCCCCCGTCCCAGGCTGCCCCGGCGGAAACCGTCTCGACGGCAGCCGTCTCGACGGCGCGGTCGTCGCGGGAGACCGCGCGGACGTCGTCATGGCCCTCAGTGGGGATCGCCCTGATCTCGATCTCACCGCGCTCGCGCTCTGCCTGGTCGATCCGGTCGCCCCGCACCCGCTCGACGACCGGCCGCTGTGGCTGGGCCTGACCGCCGTCCCGCCCGACCACTGGCTACGCGTCGACCCGCCGGGCACCGCCGGGCCGGCCGCGACCCATCGGCGCTGGTGGCACGCGCCGAAACCGGAGCTCGACGGCCGCGTGGGCGCGGCGGCGCTGCGCCGTGCCCTGGTCGAGGCCGTGGGTTTCCGTACGGCGGCTGGCGGCACCGTCACCGCCGACCTGTCCGGCGGGCTGGACTCCACCGCCCTGTGTTTCCTCGCCGCCGCCGGGGCGGCGACGGTCGTCCCCTACACCGGGGTGGGACGTGACCCGGCGGACGAGGACGCCGCCTGGGCCGCCCTCGCGCGCGCGGCGTTGCCCGGCGCCGCCGACGGCTCGCCAGGCGCCTTCGAGCTGCTCCCCCGCGAGCGCGTCCCGCTGGTCTACGACGGGATCGGCCTGGCCGGCGAGCCGCTCGACCGCCCGTTCATCGGGGTGATCGACCGCGCGAAGCTGCTCGCCGGGCTCCGCCTCGCCGGCCGCCACCGACCCAGGCTGCACCTGTGCGGCCTCGGCGGCGACGAGGTGGCGCAGGGATCGCCGAACTGCCTGGCCGGCCTCGCTCTCGGCCACCCACTGGCCGCGTACGCGCGGCTGCGCGCCCTGCGCGCGCAGGGCCGCTGGCCACTCGCCGCCAGCGTCTGGACGCTGCGCCCGCGTTCCTACCGGACCTGGCTCGCCGACCTGCTCGCCCCCGCGTCCCGCCCGGACCGCCGCCGCGCCCGCGCCCATCCCCGCCGGCGTCTTCGGCGCCTGTCGCCGCGGCCGGTCGCCGAGCTCGACTGGTCGATTCCGCCGCGGATTCCGGCCTGGCTTACCCCCAGGGCCGTGGAGCTGCTGCGCGCCGCGCTCACCGAAGCGGTCGAGGAGGCCGAGCCGCTCGGTCCCACCCGGGACAGGCACGCCGATCTGTTCGCGATCCGCGCCGGCGCGGCCGTGGCACGTGGCTTCGCGCAGCTCGCCGCCCCTACCGGACCACCGCTGACCACACCGTTCTACGACGACCGGGTGGTCGAGGCGGCGCTCGCCGTGCGGACGGCCGAACGATGCACGCCCTGGGAGTACAAGCCGCTCCTGAAGGCGGCGATGCGCTTCCACGTGCCGGCGGACTGTCTGCGGCGGCAGACGAAGGCGGAAGGCTCGGTCGAGGAGGAGGCGGGGCTGCGCACCAACCAGGACGCCCTGCGCGCCCTGTTCACCGGGTCGCGGCTGGCCGCGCTCGGGCTCGTGGACGAGGAGGCGCTGCTGCGGGCCTGCCGATACACCCCGGCGCCCGACCTGCCGCACCTGGCGCTGCAGCAGACCGCCGCCGCCGAGGTCTGGTTACGCGCCTGGGACATCCCGTAGCCGTCGGACTGCCCATCGGTGGGGAAGGAGCGCTGGAGTGGACATGTTGACGTTGAGCCGGTCGGTCGTCTCGACCGACACCGACTACGGGACGGCGCTGTTGGATCAGCGTTCCGGCCGGTACTGGACGCTGAACCCTACGGCCACTCTCATCCTGCGCGTGCTGCTCGACGGCGGAGACCGGCCGAGCGCCACGCGTGCCCTGCTCGACCACTTCGACGTCGAGCCGGACACAGCACGCGCCGACGTCGACCGGCTGGTCGAGCAACTGTGCTCGGCGGGCCTGCTGACCGACTCCGCGTCGGCTGCCGAGCCGGTCACCGGCCAGGAGGCCGTTCGACGGGCCAGCCGGCGGGCCAGCGCCCCACGAGGGGTCCGACTGCCGTTCCGCCGTCGTCCAGGCGAGGCCCCAGCCGGCCGGCACAGCAGACGAAACGGCGGCCCGCGGGGCAACCAGCAGCTGGACGACCGGCGGCCGATCGACCGGCGCGACGACCGCCGCGAGGGAGGTCGATGACAGTGCCGATGCCGACACCGATGTCGATACCGATGTCAGCGCGCCGACGACCGCCGCCACCGCCACCGCTGCCTCGCCGCCTGCGCGCGCACCTCGCGGTCGCGGCCGCCCGGGCACTCGCCACCCAGCCGCCGGCCAGGATCCGCGCCTTCCTCTCCGCGGCGAGCCACGGCGCCGAGGCGGCCAGCCGGCGCCGAGCTCAGATGGCCAGGGACGACGTGACCACCGTCAGCCTGGTCTGTCGCGGGTCCCGCGGCTGCGTCCCCCGGTCGGTGGCGACGGCGCTGCTGTGCCGGATGTCAGGCACGTGGCCAACGTGGTGCGTGGGCGTGCGCACCATCGCGCCGTTCGCCGCGCATGCCTGGGTCGAGGCGGACGGGCTGATGGTGGGCGAGGACGAGCCCGCGGGCTACTTCCGCCCACTGCTGGCGGTGGAGCCGCGCCGAACGGCGCGGTCGGCGGCCAGGGTGACGACGGTGACCAGCAGGCCGGCCTCGCCGGCCGCCGTTCCCACCGCGAGCACGGCCAGGCCGGCTACGGACGCGCCGGCGACACCGACCGGATCAGCGGCGGGACCGTCCGCCGGCGACCTCCCGGCGGCCACGCGATGACCGGCATGGTGTGGGGGCGGCCTCGACCGGGCGGCACGCCCGAGCCGCCGGGACCGCCAGGATCGCCGGACCTGTTTGGACCGCCTGGACCGCAGGGCTCACCGAGACCCCCGAGACCCCCGGGGCCGCTGGGGCCTCCAGGACCACTGGGGCCCGCGGGACCGCTCGGGCCGCCAGGATCGCTGGGACCGCCAGGACCGCTGGGACCGCCAGGACCGCCGCCGCCCGGTACCGGCGGCCGGCGGCCGGGCGGCCTCGGGCTCGGGCGGCTGTGGCAGCTGATGCGCGGGCACAGCCGGACCGTCATGATCGGCGTCGCCCTCACCGCCCTCGGCACGCTGTTCGGGGTCGTCCAGCCGCTGCTGGTCAAGCGGGTGATCGACGGCGCCCAGCACGGCGGGATCTCCGCCTGGTTGCTGTGCACCCTGCTGGGGCTGTTCGTCGGCCAGGCCTTCGTCGACACGCTTGGCCACTACCTGCTGGAGCGCACCGGCCAGGGCATCATCCTCGGCCTGCGCACCCGGCTGGTCGGCCACCTGCTGCGGCTGCGGGTCAGCGTCTACGACGAGCGAAGGATGGGCGATCTCATCTCCCGGGCGAACACCGACACGGTGGTCGTCCGAGAGGCCGTCGCCTACAGCTTCGCCGCGTTCCTGACCAGCCTGATCGGCGCCGCCGGCGCGATCGCGCTGATGATCTACATCGACGTCCGGCTCTTCCTGCTGGTCGTCGTCGCCGTGCTGGTCGCGAGCGTCGGCGTGCTGTCGGCCCTGCGCCGGATCCGGGGAACCTCGGAGGAGGGCCAGGCGAGCGTCGGGCGGATGACCGCCGACCTGGAACGCTCGCTGTCCGCGATCCGCACCGTCCGGGCGAGCCGTGCCGAGGAGCGCGAGGCCGAGCGGATCGCCGTGCACGCGCGCGACGCCTACCGGCTCGGGGTGCGAATGGCGCGGCTGAACTCCGTCATCGCGCCGGCGATGGAGCTGGCCGTGCAGGGATCGGTGCTCGTCGTCCTGCTGGTCGGCGGCGTGCTCGTCGCGCACGGCGTGACGTCGTTGGGCTCGCTGGTCGCGTTCCTGCTCTATGCGACCTACCTGGTCGTGCCGCTCTCGCAGCTGATCGAGGCCTCCGGGATCATGCAGCGCGGGATGGGCGCGCTGGACCGCGTCGACGCCGTCTTCGACCTGCCGTGTGAGGCCGACCTCGATACCGCCCTCGACACCGACCGCGGCGCCGACCTCGACGCCGGCCTTGCCGACGAGGCGACCAGGCCGCTGGTCCGCGTCATCCCGGCGGTCGAGACACCCGCGACGGCGCGGGTCACGGATCCGGAGACGCCGGCGAGCACACCCGACGCCGAGCAGGCGGAGGGCCACGCCGAAGCGCCGGCCGTCGAGTTCCGCGACGTGTGGTTCGGTTACACGCCGGACCGGCCAGTGCTGCGCGATGTCTCATTCACGATCCCGTCGCGCGGACACGTCGCGCTGGTCGGGCCGTCCGGCGCGGGCAAGTCGACGACGTTCGAGCTGCTGGAACGGTTCTACGACGCCGACCGCGGCGAGATCCTGTTGCGCGGCGTCGACGTGCGGGCGATGTCGCGGGACGCGGCGCGCGGCTGGGTGAACCTCGTCGAGCAGAACGCGCCGGTGTTGCAGGGCTCGCTGCGCGACAACATCACCTATGCCGCCCCGGACGCCACCGAGGCCGAGATCGACGAAGCCGTCGAGACCGCGCGTCTGGGCGACCTGGTCACGCGGATGTCACACGGCGTGTGGACCGACGTGGGCGATCACGGGGTGCTGCTGTCCGGTGGGGAACGCCAGCGGGTGGCGATCGCGCGGGCGATGCTCGCGCGGCCGGCGGTGCTGCTGCTCGACGAGCCGACGTCGCAGATGGACAGCGTCAACGAGCGCGCCCTGACCCAGGTCATGCATGACATCGCCACGCGGCACGCCCTGCTGGTGATCGCGCACCGGATGTCCACCGTGCGGGCCGCGGACCGGATCATCGTGCTCGACGAGGGCCGGGTGCTGGCGACCGGCACCCACGAGGAGCTGCGGGAGACCTGCCCCCTCTACCGCCGCCTGTCCGCCACGGACCTCGGTTCGGCCGCCCCGGCCCGCGCCGCCGAACCGGCGACCTGACCGAACCAGCGACCTGACCGCGGGGGTGGGGTAGCCGGCGTCCGTGCCGGCTACCCCACGGCAGCCGTTACCTCACAGCAGCCGTTACCCACAACGGCCGTTGCCCCACACCAGCCGTCGGCCGCGTCAGCCGGCGGCTCAGTCCTTGGCGGGAGCGACGTCCTCGGCTGGACCGACGCCGCCCAGAGGCAGCCCGGTCACGTCGTACAGGTGATGCACCGGATCATGCGCAAAGTAGCGGGCGAAGGTGTCGATGGTGAAGCTGGCGCCGTCGGAACGCCTACCGGTCCGTTGCCACTGGGCACCGGAGACGGTCGCGAACCGGGCGGCGATCTTGGCTGCCGCGCCCGCGAGGTCGCCGGCGACCCGGGCCGGGTCCTGCTCGCCGTAGCGGTCGGCCACGGCGGTGTCGTCCTGGTCCCAGTTCGGATACAGCGGGTTGTCCCGCGTGAGCATCAACTGGAGCCGCTCGTCGTAAAGGCGCAGGACATCGCGCACATGGCAGGCGTACTCCAGCGTCGACCAGCGCTCAGGTGACGGCCGGCCCCGCACCTCGTCGTCCGGCTTGTCCGCGAGCACCGCCAGCCAGGCAGAGGCGACGCGCAGCACGAGGCCGGAGACGTCGGTGGCCGGGAAGGTCGCCGCGTCGAACCCACACTCCGGGCAGGCCCGCTCCAGGACCCAGGTCCAGTCCTTGTCGTCGGGCACGACGGCGTCGGCCTGTCCGGCCGCGCCGGCGGAGGCGTCGATGGCGGGAGCACTCTGGCTCTCGGTCGTCACGGTCTCACCCTAGCCCTGACCGCGAGGCGGCTTCTCCGGTTGGTCCGGCCCCCCTGTACCGTCCGGCCCGTCCGTACCCGGTTGCCTGCCCGACTGCCATCGCGCCCGAACGATACGAGACGATCCGCACGTCGCCCACGCTCAGACCTCACAGAGTGGCGTTTCTCGGGGTGAGTACCTAGTAACCGACTGAATGCGTCAAGAGGCGCCTGGCGAAACACGAAGATCCCAGGATGGGCTTGTGTCCCCCGACCAAGCCCAGGCCGCGGCTGCCGCCACCGCCGGGGCTGCCGCTTCCGGCACAGGCGACACCGTCGCGACGGCGAGCCGCGCCTTCACGCCGTCACACTGCCCGTACTGCGCGCTGCAGTGCGGCATCGAGCTACGCCCACGGCCGGGCGTGGTCGACCTCATCCCCCAGGACGACTTCCCGACGAACCGCGGAGGCCTGTGCTCCAAGGGCTGGACGGCCGCCGGGCTGCTTGACCACCCCGACAGGCTGACCACTCCGCTGCTGCGCGACCGGTCTGCCGGGGGCGCCCGCGGCGAGCTTCGGCCGGCGACCTGGGACGAGGCGCTGGAGCGGATCGTCACCAGCTGGCGTGACTGCCAGCGCCGGTATGGCCGGGACAGCGTCGGCGTGTTCGGCGGCGGCGGACTGACCAACGAGAAGGCGTACGCGCTCGGCAAGTTCGTCCGGGTCGCGCTGCGCAGCCGATCCATCGACTACAACGGCCGCTTCTGCATGTCGTCGGCCGCCGCGGCCGGCAATCGCGCGTTCGGAATCGACCGCGGGCTGCCGTTCCCGGTGAGCGACATCGCCGAAGCCGACGTCGTCCTGCTGGTCGGAAGCAACCCGGCCGACACGATGCCGCCGATCATGCAGTGGTTCGACGCGGGCAGGGCGAAGGGCGCGCGGCATATCGTCGTCGACCCGCGCGCGACCCCGACCGCCCGCGGAGCGCACCTGCACCTGCAGCCCACCCCGGGCACCGACCTCGCGCTCGCCGCCGGCCTGCTGCACATCGCGATCCGCGACGGGCTGGTGGACACCGACTTCGTCGCCAGTCGCACGACCGGGTTCGACGCTGTCCGCCGGGCGGTCACGGCCTACTGGCCCGGCCGGGTCGAGCGGATCACCGGGGTGCCCGAGACGAACCTGCGCGAGGCCGTCCGGCTGCTCGCCGAGGCGGAACGCGCCATGGTGCTGACCGCTCGCGGGGCCGAACAGCACGCGTCCGGCACCGACACCACGCAGGCGTTCATCAACCTGGCGCTCGCGCTCGGCCTCCCCGGGCGCTCGTTCTCCGGCTACGGCACGATCACCGGCCAGGGCAACGGCCAGGGTGGCCGGGAGCACGGGCAGAAGGCTGATCAGCTGCCCGGATACCGCAAGCTCGCCGACCCGGCCGACCGCGCGCACATCGCCGCGATCTGGGGTGTCTCGCCGGACGAGCTGCCGCCGCCCGGTGTGTCCGCCTTCGAGATGCTCGACGCGTTGGGCACCGAAGGCGGTGTGCGGGCCATGTGGGTGCTCGGCTCCAACCCGATCGTGTCCGGCCCGGACGCGAACCGGATCGCCGACCGGCTCGCGGCCCTGGACCTTTTGGTCGTCTCCGACTTCTTCCTCTCCGAGACGGCGGCCCTCGCCGACGTCGTGCTGCCGGTCGCGCAGTGGGCGGAGGAGGAGGGCACGATGACCAACCTCGAAGGCCGGGTGCTGCGCCGCCGCCGGGCGCTCGCTCCGCCACCCGGGGTGCGTACCGACCTGGAGGTCATCTCCGAGCTCGCCATCCGTCTCGGGCGTTCCGCCGAGGCGTTCCCCGTCGAGCCGCGGGCGGTGTTCGAGGAACTGCGGCGGGCGAGCGCCGGCGGGCTCGCCGACTACTCCGGCATCAGCTACGAGCGGATCGAGGCCGAGAAGGGCGTCTTCTGGCCCTGCCCGGCCCCCGCCGCCGCTGGCGAGGACAGCGCGAACGCCGTCGGCGAGCTGGGCGAGGCCGGCGAGGCGGTTCACCCGGGCACGCCGCGGCTGTTCGCCGAACGTTTCGCCACGCCGGACGGGCGGGCGCGGTTCGTCGCGGTACATCACCGGGGCGCGGCGGAGACGCCCGACCGTGACTACCCCTACTACCTGACTACCGGCCGCACGATGCGCCAGTACCAGTCGGGAACGCAGACCCGGCGGGTCCGGGCGCTCGTCGCCGACGATCCCGACCCGGTTGTCGAGCTGCACCCGGTTCTGGCGACCAAGTATGAGATCACCGCAGGGGATCTGGTCGAACTGAGCTCCCGTCGCGGACGGGCGGTGTTCCGGGCCCGCGTGACCGACACCATCCGCCAGGACACGTTGTTCGCGCCGTTCCACTGGGGCGGCTACTCGACCGTCAACCTGCTGACCAATCCAGCACTCGACCCAACCTCGCGGATGCCCGAGTTCAAGGCGTGCGCGGTGGCGCTGCGCCGGATCGATCACCTTCCCGACGGAGGCGCCGCCCTGCCGACCGAGGCAACCGTCCCGGTGGCCACCGAATGGTCCCGCCCACGCACCACGTCGCCATCCACCGCCGCCAACACCGGCACCGCAGGCACCAACGTCGCCGGCGGCGGCGGTGCCGGTGGCGCCCCCTCAGCCGGTCTCGCCGACCTTGCCGACCTTGCCGACCTCGCCGGGCCGGTGGCGACCGCCCCGGCCTCCGTCCGCACGTTCCCGGGCACCGGCTCCGCCCGGACTGGCTCCGACAGCGCACAGGACACCGCGCCCGTGTCACACCGGAAGGACCGTCGCATGCACAGCACACCCCGCTTCTTGCAGGGCGTCTTCTCGTTCGAGGGGCAGGGGCTGACCAAGCCGGCATTCCTCGACCCGTCGCTGACCTACACGGTCCCGCCCGGAGCGACCGCGCAGCCGGTGTACTTCCGCGGCGGCAACGCCTCGGACGAGCTGGTCTACGTGCTGCTCGTCCGGGACGGCGCGCCGATGCGCTACTTCCCGATCGGCGCCCGTGCCGATGTGCACGTCCCGCTGCGGGTGGTCGAGGACCTGCTCGGCGACACCCGCATCGAGCTGCATCTCGCCGCCCCGGAGGGCATCGAGGGCACCGTGGTCATCGATCTCGGCCTGATCGAGTTCTGAGCGGGTGCGACCATGACCATCACCGAGAACGCCCCAGGCACATCCAACGCCGCCAACGCCACCGCGTCTGCCGCCTCCACCGTGCCCACCTCCGCCGACGTCGTTCCGGCGCAGCGGGCCCATGGCCGAACGCCCGCCGGCGGGCGCGAGCGCCTCGTCGTCGTCGGCAACGGCATGGCCGGCATACGCGCCGTCGAGGAGATCCTCGCCCGGCATGGCGGCGACCTGTTCGACATCACCGTGTTCGGCGACGAGCCGTACGGCAACTACAACCGGATCCTGCTGTCCAACGTGCTGGCCGGCGCCGACACCGAGGACGAGATCTTCCTCAACACGCCGGAGTGGTACTCGGACAACGGCATCCGCCTGCGCGCCGGCGTCCGGGTCACCGGGCTCGACCGGTACGCCCGCGTCGTCACGGTCGAGGACGGCACCGTCGCCCCCTACGACAAACTGATCATCGCCACCGGCAGCCGCTCGTTCATCCCGCCCATCAAGGGCCTCGCCGGACCCGATGGCCGGCTTCCGGGCGGTGTCTTCGCGTTCCGCACGATCGACGACTGCCGCGCCATGATCGGATTCGCCGAGGGGCGGCGGACCGCGGCCGTCATCGGCGGCGGTCTGCTCGGTCTGGAGGCCGCCCGCGGCCTGCAGACCTACGGGCTCGAGGTGCACATCATCGATGCCGCACCGACGCTGATGAACCAGCAGCTGTGCGCCGAGGCTGGTGCCATCCTGCGGCGCGGCGTCGAGGAGCTCGGGATCACCGTGCATCCGGGAGCGCGCACCGCGCGGATCCTGCTCGCCGACGACGAGACCGGCCGCGAAACCGACGATCAGACCAGTGGCGAGGCCGGCGGGGGTACGGGCGAGAGCACGGGCGAGAACGCCGGCCTTGGCAGGGCGATCGGGCTGGAGTTCACCGACGGGGCACGGCTCGACGTCGACATGATCGTGGTGGCGGCCGGGATCCGGCCCAACGTCGAGATCGGGCTGCGCGGCGGGCTGACCGTCGAGCGCGGCATCGTCACCGACGACCAGCTGCGCTCGGTCGACGATCCCGACATCTACGTGGTCGGCGAGTGCGCGCAGCACCGTGGCCAGGTCTACGGCCTGGTCGCGCCGCTGTGGGAGCAGGCGACGGTACTCGCCGAGCACATCACCGGCGCCGACCCGGACGCCGCCTACCACGGCTCGAAGACCGCCACGAAGCTCAAGGTCGCCGGTGTGGCCGTCGCCGCGATGGGCCTCAAGGACGCGGAGCACCCCGACGACGAGGTGGTCCGGTTCGTCGAGCCGCGCCGGGGCGTCTACAAGAGCGTCATCATTCGCGACGGAAAGCTCGTCGGCGCCACCCTGCTCGGCGACACGGCCAAGTCGGCCTCGCTCATCCAGGCGTTCGACAACGGCCTGCCACTGCCGGACGAGCGGCTCCAGCTGCTGTTCGACATCGGCCTGCCCGCGGCCGAGGTCGGGGCGGCGGAGATGGCCGACGACGCCCAGGTCTGCAACTGCAACGGCGTGAGCAAGGGGAAGATCGTCGCCTGCGTCAAGGGCGGGATGAAGACCGTCCCCGGCGTCATGAACGCGACCCGCGCCGGCAAGGGCTGCGGCTCGTGCAAGCTGCTCGTCAAGGAGATCGTCGAGTGGGCGGCCGACGGAGAGGTGGAGGAGGACCTCTCGGCGAACTGGTACGTCCCCGGTGTTCCGCTGGACAAGCCGGCGCTGATGGCGGCCGTGCGTGAGCGGAACCTGCGGTCGGTGTCCGCGGTCTTCGCCGCCCTGGCGCCCGAGGGCAAGGAGGACGCGGCCAGCAAGATGGCGTTGACGTCGCTGCTGCGCATCGTCTGGGGCAACGACTTCATCGACGAACGCGACGGCCGGTTCATCAACGACCGTGTCCACGCCAACATCCAGAAGGACGGCACCTTCTCGGTCGTCCCGATGATCGCCGGCGGCGTCACCAGCCCGGACGAGCTGCGCCGGATCGCCGACGTCGCCGAGAAGTACGACGTCCCGATGGTGAAGATCACCGGCGGCCAGCGCATCGACCTGCTGGGCGTGCGCAAGGAGGACCTGCCGAAGGTCTGGGCCGATCTGGACATGCCGAGCGGCCACGCGTACGGCAAGAGCTTCCGCACGGTGAAGACCTGCGTCGGCAAGGACTTCTGCCGCTTCGGGGTCGGCGACTCGACCGCCCTCGGTGTCGCGATCGAGCAGCGTTATCACGGCCTGGAAAGCCCCGGGAAGCTCAAGCTGGCGGTCAACGGCTGCCCGCGCAACTGCGCCGAGGGCCTGATCAAGGACGTCGGCGTCGTCGCGATCGACGGTGGTCGTTGGGAGATCTACATCGGCGGAGCGGGCGGCGCGCACGTCCGCAAGGGCGACCTGCTGGCCACCGTCGGCAGCCCCGAGGAGGTCATGACGCTGACGGGCCGCTTCCTGCAGTACTACCGCGAGAACGCGAAATGGCTGGAGCGGACGTACACGTTCGTCCCGAGAATCGGCATCGAGAAGATCCGGGCCGTCATCGTGGACGACGCGGAGGGCATCGCCGCGGATCTGGACGCCCGCATCCAGGAGTCGATCGACGCCTACGTCGACCCCTGGCTGGAGCGCGAGAAGCCGGCCACCTCCGGCCAGTTCCTCACCTCCCTGCCGCTCGTCGCCCTGCCCCAGGTCCCGGTCCGATGAGCGCGCAGAGCGCCGTCGCCATGACCGCCATTCCTGCCGACGCCGCCGGATCCGGCCCGGACAAGGGCGGTCCGGTCGGAACCGAGGCGAAATCAGCCCAGCTGGCGGCGACGGGAACCGGCGCCGTGCACCGGCTCGGCCTCCTCAACGAGATTCCGATCGGCGAGGCGCGGGCGTACGCCGTCGGCGACGCGCAGATCGCCGTCTTCCGGCTACGCGGCGACATCCTGCGGGCCGTCGACGCGGTCTGCCCGCACGCGGGCGGGCCGCTCGCCGACGGCCAGGCCGACGCGGGCGTCGTCATCTGCCCGTTGCACTCCCACGTCTTCAACCTGGCCACCGGCGAGTCCTCCTCGGGGGCACCGCCGATCGGCTGTTACCCGGTCCGGCTCGCCGCCGACGGCACGATCGAGCTCACCTTGTGACGGACCGCGGCCCAGACCAGCGGCATGGCGGCGTGTTCCCGGGTCCCGACGACCGCCCCGTCCCTGGTCTGGGCCAGGTCCTGTGTCAGTCCAGGTCCATCGGCCCAGGCATCGACTCGACATCCTCGGTTCGGTCCGAGCCTGAGAGCCGCGCATGACATGTCGGATCTCCATGCGACGCTTAAGGGCATGGATGGCCAACGGGACCACCCGAACCTGCGGCGGCTCGAATCCATCGCGCTGGCGCTGCCCGAGGCGCAGCGGGTCGACGTCGAGGCCTGGGACGGCGAGCCGACCTTCCGCGTCCGCGGCAAGACCTTCGTGTTCGCCCACCCCGAAGGCGCCGGCATCACGGTCAAGCTGCCCAAGGACGAGGCCGCGGCCGTATGCGCCTCCGACCCGGCCGCCAAGCCCGCCGGCTACGGCCTGGGCCGCCACGGCTGGGTCGCGCTCACCCTCACCTCCGACGAGGCCGAGGACCGCTGGGACCAGGTCGAGGAATGGATCCGCATCTCCTACACCCTGGTCGCCCCCCGAACCCTCGCCCGCCTCGTCATCCCCGGCTGAGCCCCGAGCTGACGCCGCCCTCGACGATCTGCCCAGCTGGCCTAGGCGCTCCAGCGCCGGACGATGTCTCCCCCACCCCACCCGAGCGATCCGCTAGGATGCGAAGGCAGCACCACGCGGGTGTAGTTCAGAGGCAGAACACGAGCTTCCCAAGCTTGCAACGCGGGTTCGATTCCCGTCACCCGCTCTCACGATCACAGCGCCTGACCTGGATCGGAACGCCGGGCAGCACACCACAGGTTGCACAGATCGTGGTCACTGGGTTGCACGCATGATCGCCCGGGGTGACCCGATGGGCGCGACGGTCATCGACACCACCGACCAGACCATCGCCGCAACCGCCGCCCGCATCCTCGACGTCTGGCTGAATCGGCCCAGCGGCCAGGGATGACCGACACCATTCGGATAGGCATACCGGGTAGGACGCCGCACGCGCAGCAGGTCCGCACTCAGCTATCCGCCTGCCCATCGGAGTCAAGGTCGTCCGCGACATCTGGCAGGAGCGGGCTGACCAACCTCGCTCTCCGCTCTGCCAGGGCCTGGGTCTGGACGGCGAGCCGATGGGCGTCGAATCCGGCCGGTACCGGGCCGTGCCCGACCAAGGCGGCGAGTAGATCATGCTGCGCATGCCCCAGGCGCTGCCGTACGGCGTCCGGAACGGGACGGCTGAGAGGTCGGCGCGTCGGAAGACGGCGGCGCCCATCCGCGCGGGCGCGCTGGTCGCGCGAGTCACCCGGTCCGGTAGCCGGGCGGGAGTCGCGCGCCTCCTCGACGGTCTTGCGGATCAGCGCCAGCTCGTCGGCGATCTCCGCCGCGGGCGGATAGTCACGGTCACGCTCGAGGAGCACTCCCGGCGGGTCGCAGCGGGCCGTCAGTTCCGCGAGCAGTCGCAACGTGGGATCCGGCACCGGACGGTTGTGGGTGTCATGCCACAGCCCGTCTCGTAGTTCGCCGCCGGCGACGTGTACGTAGGCGACTCGGTCCAACGGCAGGTCCCGCAGCGCGGAGATCGGATCGTGGTCGAGGTTGATCCAGGCGGTGCGCAGGTTCGCGACGTCCAGCAGAAGGTCGACGTCGGCACGCTCGACGAGCTCGGCCAGGAAACGCGCCTGGGACATCTTGTCGTCCGGCCATCCGAACAGGGGCGCGACATTCTCGACCGCGAGTGGCACCGGCAGGGCGGACCGCGCGATGCGCGCGTTCTCAGCCGTCACGATCAGCGATGTCCGGGTCAGTGGCACTGGGAGGAGATGCCCGCTGTTCAGGTCGCCGGACCGGCACAGGGCCACGTGCTCGCTGACGAGGGGCGCATCGAGCGCCCGCGCGACCGCCGCGAGGTGCGCCAGCCGCCCCGGATCGGGGGGTCCGGCCCCGCCCAGGTTGAGGGTCGTCCCGTGCGGGATGATCGTCACGCCGTGTGCGCGCAGCTCCATCAACCCGTCGGGAACACGGCGCGGATCGATTCCTTCGGCGATCACCTCGATGAAATCAAGGCCGGGAAGGCTGGAGACGACCTCGTCGATCGCCGGTCGCCAGCCGATTCCGTAGCCCAATGGCCGCGGTTTCACGCCCACTCGGCCTGGCATTCCGCCTCGATATCGAGGCTGCGTGGTGACGACCGCCCGGTCACCCGCACGACGGCACGTCATAGGAGGACCGGGAGGCCGCGGACCGTCGCCTCTCCTCCCGGTCCGCGACCCGCCGTCGCCAATCGGCGTCGTCCGCCGCGATGACGGCGCTCAGCCCGTCGACGACCTGGCGCGCCTGCGGGCTGATGGAAAGATCGGCGGGGAACGCGTTGACGCGTGGAGCGCCGGCGGTGGACCGCGCCTCGACAGGCTTCGCCAGTTCAGCGACGAGCCATTTCACGAAATCTCGGATACTCGTCTGCCAGTCCAGAGAAACCGAATGGTATGCCGCGCGGAGGTTCACACCTCCAGGGTCCACGGACGCGACGAGGTCGAGATCGCCGTGCTGAAAGAGATCGAGCAGCAAATACGCCTCGCTTGGGCGAAAGAAGCCCATTTCCATGATCAGGCGAGTAGTCTTGTTACTTCTCCGCGGACCCCTCAAAAGCTTGGCACGGAGAGAATCCAACGCGGCGCCGGATTCCAATCCATGCAGAATTCGCCAGCAGCTGTCAGACAGCGCGCCAGAGGCGGACAGACCGTCGAGCAGGGTCTCTACAGCATCCCCGGCCGTGCGGTCGGACCGGAGAAGTTCCTCGACGACATCGTCACGACCTTTGATGATCGCAATCAAGATGTCGCCCGGTTCGGGCTGCGGCCCACCCCGCGGGAGATGGTCGTTGGCCATGACTACAGGCGTCAACACCTCGGACGGCTCCTGCCAGGAGACGCCGGCCGTCCAGGCGCGGGCGAGCGCGTTCAGGACCGCCCGGTTGTCGGTCTCCCGAAGAAACGTCGCGATCTCGGCCGGTGGAGTCGCGTCCTGCGTCAGCAGGTCGACCAGCATTCTCGGCAGGCCGTTGTACACCTCAAAGAAGCGATAGCGTTCCCGCCGAGGGAACCGCGACTCGTCGACGGTAAGGATCTTGGTGAGGTGCACGGGCGGAACGCCCTCCACGGGTCCCTTCGCGGGGCTCGTCAGCACCGAGGCGAAAAGCGGGAGATCCTCGTGCCTCGAGCCCTTTCGCAAGCCATACGCGAGCCAGACCGAGATGCGTGGATCACCTGCCGCCGCGGCAAGCAGGTCGCGGGCCTTCGTGAATGCCCGCTCGTTCGACCGGCCGATGAGGACCACGGCGCCGAGCGCCGCGTCGTCTCGGCGCCTGATAGCCCGCCGGAGCCGCGCCATGGCCGACCACACGCGCCATCGGGGTGAATCTCCCTGTGTACCCAGCGCCCGCTCGGCCAGTAAGACGCTTCGTTCGTGCGACATGCGGCGAGCCACGTTTCACCTCCGCCGTCCAGGTATTTGCGGTCTGGGCACTCGCGGTCTGGTATTTGCGGTCTGGGCACTCGCGGTCTGGTACTTGCGGTCCAGCACTCGCGGCGAGACCCAGCCACCATCTCGATGATATTGACCAAGGGGCGCGGAGCGGGCCGAAATCCACGGTCCCGCGCGCTCGGTCTGGCGGCCGCAATGCCCGGTCGTCCTCGTCATCACCGACGGCAGCACCCGGCCGCCTCGCGGGGTCCGCCCGCCGGCCTGGCCCGGCACCAGGGACACCGGGGCAATACCGGCGCGGTATCTCGGCAGGTGGGGGGCCCGCGGGGGTCGCCGCGGCCAGGATGAGGGTGTCATCCTGTCGTGCTGGAGCGGCATTGCGATCGCCGCTGCGCCAACGAGGGTGCCGAGGGTGGGGACAACCGATGACCGACGCGGAACTGGTCTTCACCGGTGGGCCGGTGTTCACCGCCGACGCGGCCCGCACGCGTACGCACGCGGTGGCGGTGCGCGGGGGGCGGATCGTTGCCGTCGGGCGCGGTGCCGAGGCGCTGGTCGGGCCGTCGACGGAGGTCGTCGACCTTTCGGGGAAGCTGCTCGTTCCGGGGTTCCAGGACGCCCACGTGCACCCGGTATGGGGCGGGCTCGACCTGTTGCGGTGCGACCTGCGGTCCGCGACCGACCGGGCCGGCTATCTGGCCCTGGTCGCCGAATATGCCCGGATCCACGCCGACGCCGCGTGGATCGTCGGCAGTGGCTGGAGCATGCCCGCGTTCCCCGGTGGCACTCCGCTCGCGGCGGATCTCGACGCGGTCGTGCCGGACCGGCCCGTGATGCTGATGAACCGGGATGGCCATGGGGCGTGGGTGAACTCGCGGGCGCTCGAACTCGCGGGCGTCGACACGCGCACACCCGACCCGGCCGACGGGCGGATCGAGCGCGACGCGAACGGGGCGCCGACCGGGACGCTGCACGAAGGCGCGATCTCCCTGGTCAACGGGCTGCTGCCGCCGGTGACCGCCGAGACGATGGCCCGGGCGCTGCTGCGGGGGCAGGAGTATCTGCACTCGTTCGGCGTCACCGCCTGGCAGGACGCCATCGTCGGGACCTACGGCAACGCGGACGACCCCGCACCGGCATACCTCGCGTGCGCGACGTCGGGCCAGCTCACCGCGCGGGTGATCGGGTCGCTGTGGTTCGAGCGCGACCGGGGCGTCGAACAGCTCGACGATCTACGCCACCGGCGTGAGACCTTCACCCACGGCCGGTTCCGCGCGACCAGCGTGAAGATCATGCAGGACGGCATACCGGAGAACTTCACCGCGGCGATGTTGGACCCTTACCTGTCGCCCTGCGGATGCGGCAAACGCGGCAACGACGGTGCAGGCGGAGACAGCAACGGCGGCAAGGGCGACGGCATCACGTTCTTCCCCCGCGAGCTGCTGCTCGAAGCCGTTCCAGCGCTCGACGCCGCGGGCTTCCAGACGCATTTTCACGCCATCGGCGACCGGGCCGTCCGTGACTGCCTCGACGCGGTGGCGGCGGCGATCACCGCGAACGGCCGTGGCGATCTGCGTCATCACATCGCCCATCTGCAGGTCGTCCATCCCGATGACGTCCCGCGGTTCGGACGGCTCGGGGTCGCGGCGAACCTGCAGTTCCTGTGGGCGGTGCTGGAGGCGCAGATGATCGAGCTGAACCTGCCCTTCCTCGGCCCCGAGCGGGGCTCGTGGCAGTACCCGTTCCGGCGGCTTCAGGAGACCGGGGCGGTGCTGGTGGCCGGCAGTGACTGGCCGGTCTCGACGCCCAACCCGCTCGCCGCGATCCACGTGGCCGTCAACCGGACTCCCTCACCGAGCGAGGTCGCGCCGGGTGGCGAGCACGAGGCCTTCGAGCACGAGGTCTTCCTGCCGGAGCAGCGCCTCGACCTGGCGAGCGCGCTGGCCGCCTACACGTCAGGGTCGGCGTGGGTGAACCACCTCGACGACGTCACGGGCACGGTCTCCGTCGGCAAGGACGCGGACCTCGTCGTGCTGGACCGGGATCCGTTCGCCGGCCCGCCAACCGACATCGGCAACACCCGGGTGCTGCAGACGTTCGTCGCCGGGGCCCGGGTGTACGCCGCGCCGGACGCATAGCCGGGCACGCGGTAGCCCGCCAGGCGGTAGCTCGGCGTGCGCCGGCAGGCGACGCGTCCCTGGCCTCGGTCGTTCGTTGACCTCGGCAGTTCGTTGAAAGCGAACGCTCACCCACATAGGCTGCCAGGCCACAGGCGGCCGACGAAGGGAAGATCATGGAGCGTCTCGCGGGCAAGGTCGCGATTGTCACCGGCGCTGGGATCGGACAGGGCAAGTCGACGGCGTTACGGCTGGCCAGCGAGGGCGCGACGGTCATCGCCGCCGATCTCAGCGGAGCGGAGAAGGAGACCGCCGCCGAGTCGGACGCGATCGTGCCGTTCCAGGTGGACGTCACCCGGTCGGCGGACGTCGAGGCGCTCGTCCGCGAGGCGACGGAGCGGTTCGGCCGGCTGGACATCATGTGCAACGTCGTCGGGGTCGCCGGGGTGGCGCAGGCGCTGATCCCGGACGTCGACGAGGACGACTTCGACCGCCTGCTGACCATCAACCTCAAGAGCATCTTTCTGGGCATGAAGTACGCGATCCCCGCGATGGTCGCGGGCGGCGGAGGCTCCGTCATCAACTGGTCTTCAGTCGGCGCCTTGGCAGCATCGCCAACCTCGGGTGCCTATGGCGCCAGCAAGGCCGCGATCCTCTCGTTGACCCGGACCGCCGCCCGCGAGTGGGGTCAGCAGAACGTCCGGGTCAACGCGATCTGCCCCGGCTTCATCTATCCCACCGGTATGACCCTCATGGGCGAGGAGAAGTTTCCGGATCTCGCGCGGCACGCGGCCTCGAGGTCCGCGATGAACCGCCCCGGCCATCCGGACGAGGTCGCTGCCGTCGCCGCGTTCCTGGCCTCCGACGACGCCTCCTACATGACCGGCTCCTACCTCGTCGTCGACGGCGGCTGGACCGCGGGCAGCTGACGTCGCGCCGTCAGTACCAATTGAGCCGCACCCGCGGCTGACCGCTGTACCCGCGGACGCCCTCACCCGGGTACAGCCACAGGTAATGGACCGGCTCACTGTTGAAGTCTCTGGCCACGATGTCCTGGTGGAGGTCGCGGTCCCAGTCCCCGATTCCGACGAAGGTGTACCCGTTCCACCCGTTACCGATCAGCACCCTCTGCTGGCTGCTGTACCCGCGGACGCCCTCGCCCGGGTACAGCCACAGGTAACCGTTCCTGTCTCTGGCCACGATGTCCTGGTTGCCGTCGCTGTCCCAGTCCGCGACCCCGGCGAAGGTGTACCCGTTCCACCCGTTACCGATCTGCATCCTCCGCTGGCTGCTGTACCCGCGGACGCTGTCACCGGGGTACAGCCAAAGGTAACCCCAGTAGTCTTTGGCCACGATGTCCTGATTGCCGTCACGGTCCCAGTCCGCGACCCCGGCGAAGGTGTACCCGTTCCACCCGTCACCGATCTGCACCCGTGGCTGAGTGAATCCGCGGGCGCCTTCACAGGGGTACAGCCACAGGTCACCGTTCGGGTCTCTGGCCACGACGTCCAGGTAGCCGTCGCTGTCCCAGTCCCCAAACCCGGCAATGGTGTATCCGTCCCACCCGCTACCAATCTGATACCTTCCGCCAAAACCATCACCATCGCGGGTACAGCTGCCGACGTCCAACCACAACTGGCCCTCTTGGGGATGGGGCGAGTCCGAGTGGATTCTCCACACGATGTCCTGGCAGCCGTCGCCGTTGAAGTCCGCCAGTCCTTCATAGTTGGAGAGCCAGGCGGCCGACGCGGGTGGCGCCGACACCAGGGTGAGCCCGGTGGCGGCGACGACTACCGCGACGCCGACGGCCATCCGCCCACGCAGCCCCACCCGCCTGCTCGCCATCCTGTTCACAGGATTTTCCTTCCCGTCGGGATATGCACGGTCGTCGATCGCGAATGTTCAGCCTGGAGCCGCGGCCGAAACGGCCGGGCCCGGTACGGGCAACGGTCGCCGGGCGGTGCGACGGCCGGTCAGCCGGCGCTGGGGCCCAAAGGGTCGGTGGCGGTGGCGAGAGCGACGGCGCGCGGCTCCTTCAGCTCGACGAAGATCGAGTGAGTGTCGGTGTCGCCGATGTTCTCGCCGCTGTGCTCCTGGGCGTCGAGCCAGCGGGCCTGGCCGGCGGGGAGATCGACCTCGACCGCGCGGCCGCCGACGCTGACCCGGCGGCGGAAGGCGCTGAGCGTGACCATCACGCTGTCCGGGTGACGGTGCGGGTTGGTCCTGTCGCCCGGAACGTCCCGGTACTCCAGGACACGGACGCGGTCGTTCTCAAATATCAACCGGTAAAGACTCGGGTCCGTGACCGCCGGGTCCATGCACATGGTCGCCTCATCTCATTGCGGCGGATCTGGAGAGCAGTCGCTGGAGCCGGCCCGCATCGGACCGAACCCCAGCGCCCGGCCAGCCCGAGCGGGCACCCCGTCAGGCCGGGTGAGCGGTCAGAGTGAGCGGCGGGCCGTGGCCGGCGCGGCGATGGCGAAGCCTGGCGCGGCCGGGCCGTCAGCCGATACAGGTCAGGCGACCGGCTCTCGGAGGTAGGACCGGACGACATCGAAGCCGATGACCTCGGGCATGCCGGCGGGTTCGGGGCCCAGGGCGCGGGCCAGCGCGGGGCCGAGCGACGTGGCAAAGAAACGCTCGGCGTGCGCCTTGGACTCCCACAGGGCGACGATGCGCAGCTTGCCGTCGGCCGTGCCGACGTAGCGCGCCACGAGCCCGTCAGGCGGCGGTTCCTGCTGGGCGAACACCGCGTCGGCCTGCTCGACCGTGCCGAAGGGCGGAACGGCGACCGTGATCCACTGCATTTCTCTTCCTCCAGGTTCCCTTTCGCCTGGCGGCCCCGAAGCCGGGGCCGACGACGAAGGGAACGTTAGGAGGCCGCGGCCGGCACGCCATCCGCCGAACTACTCACCGCGCATACTCATCCGCCACCACGGCGGCCGTCAGCCGGAGGCACGCACGACCCAGGCGGCGATCTGGCTGCGCGCGCTGAAACCGAGCTTGGTGAGGATGTGCTGGACGTGGTTCTGCGCGGTGCGCTCGGAGATGACGAGCCGCGCCGCGATCTGGCGATTGGTCAGGCCCTGCGCGACCAGCCGGGCGACCTCGTCCTCCCGCGGGCTGAGCGCGGCGTCACCGAGCCCCGGGGTCCGCGCGGCGGCGAGCTCGGCGGCGCCGGCGAGCTCGGCGGCGCCGTCGAGTTCGACGACGAGCGCCGCGGCGCGGTCGGTGTACGCCGTCATGCCGAGTGCCCGGGCGACTCGACGCGCGTCGCGGGCGGCGACGACGGCCAGGTCCCGGTCACCGGGCGCGGAACGGGCCACCAACGCGGTCGCCAGGTGGTAGCGCGCCTCGGCCGCGAAGCCCGGCGCGCCGGCTCGGCCAGCGCTCTCGGCCGCGGCGGCCAGGTCGTCGACGGCCTGGCCGAGCCGGCCGAGGGCGAGCGCGCCGCGCCCCAGCGTCAGCTCCGTCGGCCCCATGTACGCGACCCCGCCGCCGACCGCGTGCTCGCCGCGGAATACCGAGAGCCGGTCGAGCAGGTCGGTGAGCTCGTCGGGCCGGCCGAGCCCGGCGGTGACGAGGGCAGCGACCACGAGCACGGCGTACACGTGCCCGGGTACGACGAAGAACGCCGGCAGCGACCACGAGTCGCGCGGCCCAGCCAGCTGGTACGTCGCCGCCGCCTCGTCCAGCCGTCCGGCGGCGACGTGCATGACCGCCCGGGTCAGCGGAGCCATCGTCCGGAAGCGCGGTGGTGACTCAAACGTCTGCCGCAGGAACATCTCGGCGTCAGCACCGGCGCCGACACCCAGATGGCAGGCGAGCGCGCAGGTGAGCGCCAGGTAGGCGCCGCCGGCCGGAGCGGGCTCGATCACCCGCATCCGGTCGAACCCACGCCGCCCGGCCGCTCGTGCCTCGGCGTAGCGCCCCTGTGCCTGGGCGACGCACGCGGTCGCCCGGTCTAGGTGCCAGGCGCTGACCGGCCCGCCAACCCGTTCGACCGCCACCCGCAACCCCGCGAGCTCCTCGGCCGCCGCCGGGATCCGGCCGCTCTCGACCAGTGCCTCGATCCGCCACAGCTCGCCCCACATGGCCGCTCTGGCGCCCGGGTAGCCGTCTGATCGGCTACGTCGACTTCGAGGCTCCTCCTGCGGGCCAGCCGTCCGCCGAGCGAGGTCCAGCATCTCGGTCGCCAGTTCCAGCCGCTCGGCCCGGCCGGCCGGGCCGGGACAGGCCTCCTGCCTGGCGCGCAGGGCTTCGCCCAGCGCATGGTCGTCACCAGACGCGCGGGCAAGCGCGAGCGCCTCGGCGCTCTGGCTCGCCAACCGCTCCTGCTCCCCGCCGTAGAACGCCAAATGGGCACGCTGTGCCACCAGTCGGGCGCGCAGCGCTATTCTCCGGCGCGCCGTGTCCTGGGCCAACCCATCCGCGACCACCCGGCCACCCGAACCCGCAAGACCGGCTGGCGGCGAGGCGTTCGAATGCTCACCGGCGGAACCCAGGCCGGCGAGGGCCTCCTCGCACAACTGGTCGGCGACCGCGTTGACGCCCTGCCCCGGCGCGGCCTCGAGCACCAGCGCGGCCTCGGCTACCAGCTCAGGGTTGCCGGCCGCCCGCCCTGCCTCGGCCGCGCGCACCGCGGCGTCCACGCAGCCTGCCAGATCGCCGGCGAAGTAGGCGGCCCGACCAAGCGCGACCAGCAGCCGGCACCTTTCGGCGTCGGTCACCGAGCCTTGGTCGAACGTGAGCGCGGCCCGGTACAGCCGCGCGCCCTCCTCGTAGGCGAGGCGGCGAACCGCCTCCTCGGCGGCGCGCGCCGACCAGGCCCGCGCCGTGGCCGCCTCGGTCACGCCAAGAGGCGCGAGGTGCGCCCAGTGCCGCGCGATGTCCGCGAGGTGTTCGGAGAGGTCGTCCGCGAACCGGTCCGCGAGGACGGTGGCGACCGCGCGGTGCAGCACGGTGACCGCGGCACCGGCGAGCGAGGCCTCGACGGCGTCCCTGGTCAGTGCGTGCGCGAACTGGAACTCACCGGAGTTCAGCCGATCGAGCAGGCCGTGCTCGGCCGCCTCGTCGGCCAGGGTGAGGCACTCCTCGACAGGCTCGCCGAGCACCGCCGCGACGAGCGCGATCCCGAACCGCCGGCCGATGATGGCGGCGGCCTGCACCAGCCGGCGACAGTCCGGCCCGACCCGTTCAAGCCGGGCACCGACGACGTCGAGCACACTGCGCGGCGGCCGGTCGGGCCGCCAGGTCCCGTCGGCCACCGCCCGCCCGATCTCCCGGACGAACAGGGGATTACCGGCGGTGACGCCTAGCACCAACCGCGCTGTCGCCTCCGCGCCGGCGGACGCGAGATCCCCGACGTCACCAGCGGACTCGCCGTCTCGGGCGGGCGAATCCGCTGGCAACTCCGAGGCCGCCGATTCCGTCATGCGCCGTAGTTGCTCGCGGACCTCCGCCAGGTCGAAACCCCGCAGGTCCAGTCGCACGGCGGCCGGTGAACGCAACAGGTCGGGCAGCACCCGGGCCAGGACGCCGGAAGGTTCGCGGTCACGAAATGCGGCGAAAACGATCAGAGGCACATCGGCCACCTGATCGGCGAGATGGCGCAGGACCAGCAGCGACGGCTCGTCGGCCCGGTGGATGTCGTCGAGGACGACGGTCAGGCCATTCCGAGAGGCGACGGCGCCCACCACGTCGGCCAAGCCGTCGAACACCGGGAACCGGTCCTCAGGCGACTGGGCCTCGCCTCGTCCCAGCACGCTGTCGGGGTCGACACCGAGCGACCGCAGCGCCTGCCGCCACGGCCAGAACGCGGGCGCACCCTCCACCTCGGAGCAACGCCCCCACGCGACCGCGCACCCACCGGCCAACGCCATCCCGGCCAGTTCCCGCGCCAGCCTCGTCTTCCCGATCCCCGCGTCGCCCCCGCACAGCACCAACCGCCCGACCCCGCTCCGTGTCTGGTCGAGCCACCCCCGCAGCGCCGCGATCTCCCGCCCCCGCCCGACCATCGCGTCAGCCAGGAACGGGCCACCAGCGGCGCCACCTCGCGTTCCCGCCTGACCACCCACACCGCAAGCATCCCGCGCACCCACCACGCCAGGAAAGAACCACCAACGCGACACGCCTCCCGAATGCCCCCGGCCCGGGCGCGGAATTCAGCGCGGGTGTCTGAACGCCGCCGCACGCTCCGATCCTCCGATTCGAGAGCGGCGCTGCCGGGCCGGGGCTGGTGGCCGATTGCCAGAGTCGGGTTCAGGCCGGTCGGTCAGGCCGGTCGGTCAGGCCGGTCGGTCAGGCCGGTCGGTCACGTCACTGCTTGGCGAGTGTGGCCACCACCTGGCCGGTCAGGCCGTTCAGCTCGCTGTCGTCGATCGGTCCCGCCGGGCTGACGATGAGAATCACGGACTCGACGCGACCGGTGAAGATGCTGACCAGGTCGACGTTGACATCAATGTTCTGGCCGTCGGAGCTGACCGCGAGGTCGAGCCGCGTCAGGGCAGTGGAGCCGGTCGGCGGCGTGCCGGCCTGAGCGCTCTGGACCGTCACGGTCGTCTTCTCCCTGTCCCTGTTGGACAGCTGGCTGACGATCGCCTCGGCCACGCAGCCGGGAAAGTCCGGGCGCTGGGTGAGCGCGCGGTGCGCCGCGACCGTGTCCGCGCTCGCGAACACCCGTGCGCCGGACTGGATCGAGGTGCCCTCGTCGTCGTCGTTGAAGACCGGGCCGTTGGCGTGGTCGGTGGACGCCGGTCCCAGATCGGAGCTGGACAGGTGCATGCAGCTGGGTACCGGGTCCTCGAAGACGGAACTCTCGGTGGTGTCGGTGTTGTCCTCCATCGAGTAGCCGCTGGTCGCGGGCCCGGCGACGAGGACATAGTCGGCGGGGCGCAGCGGCGGCGCAGCGGGCGCCGACGCGGTCGTGGCGCCGTCGCCAACGCTCGCCGGGTCCGACGAGTCGCCGTTCCCGCACGCGGCCAGCGCCGTGACGAGCGCCACCGTCGCGGTCGCGGCCAGGGCCGCCCGGAGAACGCGCCGTCCATTCCGGCGGGGTTCGATTTCGTTCCTTGTGGTCATGGAAAAGAAGGTTAGAAACCCGACATAAATTCCACCACAAAGACCGCTGTCGGGTGCCCGACCGACTCTTTACCAATAATTTGAAACCAGTCGGCGACCGCTCTCGTCGCCGCGGTTCTCGTCGCCGCGGTTCAGGCCTGTCCGTTGACCGGCGGAACCACCGGGGGGACCGGGGCGCGGGTGAAGTCGCGGTAGGCGCGGGACGGGGTCGGGCCGCGCTGGCCCTGGTAGCGGGAGCCGTAGACGGCGGCGCCGTAGGGATGCTCGGCCGGGGACGAGAGGCGGAACAGGCAGAGCTGACCGATCTTCATGCCGGGCCAGAGCTTGATCGGCAGCGTCGCGACGTTGGAGAGCTCCAACGTGACGTGGCCGGAGAAGCCGGGATCGATGAAGCCGGCCGTCGAGTGGGTGAGCAGGCCAAGCCGGCCAAGGCTGGACTTGCCCTCGAGCCTGCCTGCCAGGTCATCCGGCAGCGTGATGACCTCGAGGGTGGAGCCGAGCACGAACTCGCCCGGGTGCAGCACGAACGGCTCATCCCCCTCGGGGGCGACGAGCTCGGTCAGGTCCTCCTGCTCGACAGCCGGATCGATGTGGCTGTACCGATGGTTCTGGAATACCCGGAACGCCCGGTCGAGGCGCAGATCGATGCTGCTCGGCTGGATCAGGCCAGGGTCGTAGGGATCGAGGCACACGCGTCCGGAGGTGATCTCGGCCCGGATGTCCCGGTCGGACAACAACACGTCCTGCAAACTACCGCCCCGCGCAAACCGCCTGCCGCGCGCCGCCTGCCCCGCGGCGCCCGCTCGTAGCCACCCGGCGCGGGTGAGCCCGCCGTCGCGGGCCAGGTTCGTCCGGATTGACGTGGTAGTGACCCGCGCCGGCGGGGTAGACGGCAGGCATGCGTTTGCCGTTCGCGCGGCTGCGGCGCCGCGAAGCCGGGGCCGGTGCCGAAGCCACGCTTGGACTACCGGCCCACATCGATGCGTGCCTCTTCGACCTCGACGGCGTGCTCACGAGCACGGCGGAGGTCCACGCACGGGCCTGGAAGGAGATGTTCGACGGCTTCCTGGAGAACTGGGCCTCGCGGTCCGGCGACCCGGAGAAGCCGTTCGACATCGAGGGGGACTACGAGCGGTACGTGGACGGGCTGCCAAGGCTCGACGGCGTCCGCTCGTTCCTGGCTTCCCGCGACATCCATCTGCCCGAGGGCACCGATGGCGATCCGCCGTCCGCCCTTACGGTCCACGCCCTGGGGAACCGCAAGAACATCCTCGTCCTGAACAAGATCGCCGATGATGGCGTCCAGCCATACCCGGGGTCAAGGCCCTACCTGGAGGCCTGCGCCAGCGCGGGGAAGGCGCGGGCGCTCGTCTCGTCCAGCGCGAACGCCGGCGAGGTGGCGCGGGCCGCCGGGCTCGCCGACCTGCTCCAGGTGCGCGTCGACGGCGAGACCATCGCGCAGCGCGGGCTCGCCGGCAAGCCGGCTCCGGACACGTTCCTCGCCGCGGCGCGGGAGCTGGGCGTGCCGCCCGAGCGGGCGGCGGTCTTCGAGGACGCGGAGGCCGGCGTCGCGGCCGGACGGGCCGGCGGCTTCGGCTACGTCGTCGGACTCGACCGGATCGGGCACGGGCACGCGGACGCGCTGCGGGCGCATGGCGCCGACGTGGTGGTCACCGACCTGGGCGACCTGCTCGCCGACGCCTACCCACCGCCGACGCCAGGCGCGGCGGGTGCGCCAGGCACGGCGGGTGCGGCGGGTGCGGCGGGTGGCCGCGCCCGAGGTGAGGCCAAGCCGCGGGCCGGGCACGGTCGATGAGCGGGGAAGCCCGCTACACGGTCGACCCGTGGGGCCTGCGCGAGACCGGCCTCAACATGGACGACCCCGCGCGCGCCGAGTCGTTGTTCGCGCTCTCCAACGGCCACATCGGCCTGCGCGCCAACCTCGACGAAGGCGAGCCGCACGGCCTGCCCGGTACCTACCTGAACTCGGTGCACGAGTTGCGCCCGCTGCCGTACGCGGAGGCCGGCTACGGCTATCCCGAGTCGGGACAGACGGTCATCAACGTCACCAACGGCAAACTGATCCGGCTGATGGTCGACGATGAGCCGCTCGACGTCCGTTACGGCGAGCTGCGCTCGCACCGGCGTTCCATCGACTTCCGCGACGGGGTGCTGGTTCGCGAGGCCGAGTGGGAGTCACCCGCAGGCCAGGTGGTGCGGGTGGTCTCGCGACGGCTGGTCTCGTTCTCCCAGCGAGCGATCGCGGCGATCTGCTACGAGGTCGAGTCGATCACCGACGCTCCGCGGGTGGTCGTCCAGTCCGAGCTGGTGGCCAACGAGACGCTCCCGATACGCACAGGCGACCCACGGGCCGCCGCGGTGCTCGAGTCCCCGCTGATGCCGGAGCTGCACTTCGCCCGGGACTGCTCCGTCGAGCTGGTGCACATCACCCAGCACAGCAAGCTCCGCGTCGCCGTGGCGATGGATCACGTCATCGACGGTCCAGGCGCGTTGGGCGTGCTCTCGGAGAGCGAGCCGAACTCGGGGCGGGTGACCGTCACCGGCCTGTTGAAACCCGGGCAGAAGCTGCGGATCATCAAGTTCTTGGCGTATGGCTGGTCGCAGCAGCGGTCGCTGCCGGCCATGCGTGACCAGGCCGCGGCGGCGCTCGTCGCGGCGAAGGAGACCGGTTGGGATGGCCTGCTCGACGAGCAACGCGCCTACCTGGCCGAGTTCTGGCGGCGCTCGGACGTGGAGGTGGAGGGCGACCCCGAGGTTCAGCAGGCCGTCCGGTTCGCGCTGTTCCACGTGCTACAGGCCGGCGCGCGCTCCGAACGCCGCGCTATCTCGGCGAAGGGGCTGACGGGGCCGGGTTATGACGGTCATGCGTTCTGGGACACCGAAAGCTACGTGCTGCCGGTGCTGACCTACACGCAGCCGTCGGCCGCGGCCGACGCGCTGCGCTGGCGGCACTCCACCCTGAAGCTGGCGCAGGAACGCGCCCAGCAGCTCAACCTGCGCGGTGCTTGCTTCCCGTGGCGCACCATCAACGGGGAGGAGTGCTCCGGGTACTGGCCGGCCGGCACCGCCGCCTTCCACGTCAACGCCGACATCGCCGACGCCGCCATCCGCTACGTCAACGTCACCGAGGACTACGACTTCGAGAATTCCGTCGGGCTGGAGCTGCTGGTCGAGACCGCCCGGCTATGGCGTTCGCTCGGCCACCACGACCTCGACGGCCGATTCCGGATCGACGGGGTGACCGGGCCCGACGAGTACTCGGCGATCGCGGACAACAACGTCTACACGAACCTGATGGCGCAGCGGAACCTGCGCGCGGCGGCGGACGCGGCAAAACGGCACCCCGACCGGGCGTACGAGTTCGGCGTCGACGCCGAGGAGACCGCCTCCTGGCGGGACGCCGCCGAGGACATGTACATCCCGTACGACCACCACCTGGGCGTCCACCCACAGTCGGACGGATTCACCGGCCACGAGATCTGGAACTTCCAGAACACCGCGCAGGACCAGTACCCCTTGCTGCTGCACTTCCCGTATTTCGACCTGTACCGCAAGCAGGTCGTCAAGCAGGCGGACCTGGTGCTGGCGATGCAGCGGCGCGGCGACGCGTTCACCCGTGAGGAGAAGCTGCGCAACTTCGCCTACTACGAGGCGCTGACCGTTCGGGACTCGTCGCTGTCCGCCAGCGTGCAGGGCGTGCTCGCGGCGGAGTGCGGGCATCTGGCGCTCGCGCACGCCTACCTGCGCGAGGCAGCGCTGATGGACCTGCACGACATCGAGCACAACACGTCCGACGGCCTGCACATAGCCTCGCTGGCGGGCACCTGGATAGTCCTGGTCGAGGGGTTCGGCGGCCTGCGGGACCAGGGCGACGTCCTCAGCTTCGCCCCGCGCCTGTCCGAGGGCCTTTCCCGGTTGTCCTTCGGCCTCTGCGTGCGCGGCCGCCACCTGCGCGTCGAGGTTCACCGCGCGTCGGCGACCTACTCCATCGAGGACGGTGAGGCGATCACCCTCACCCACCACGGCGAGCCATTCCGCCTGGAACCGGACACCCCGGCCACTTTCCCGATCTCGCCCATCGCCCCCACCGAACAACCCCACCAGCCCGCCGGCCGCGAGCCGCTCTTCTACCACCACCCGGGCACTTCGGAGGAGGAATAGCTCTGGCGGCCCGCGCTGTCGAGGCGCGTCCGGCCCCAGCGGGGCAGCGGCTCATACGGTTCTCGTCGCCGCCCGGCCGTTGATCGTCGCCACCGTGTTGCCAGCGTCGCGATTTCGCCACATCCACGACGACAGCAACACGGTCGCGACGATCTCCCTACTCGAATGATGGCTGAGCCACCAGCGCGGTGCGTTCAGAAATGTTCCGGCGCTGTTCGGTGATGCGAGACGCGGGCGACGACGTCGGCGGCGACGTCGATCAGGCGGGTTCCGATGCGCTGGACCTCCTCGCCGGTGACGTGCCGGCCGAACATCGTGGCAAGCAGACTCGCGACGACCCGGCCGTCCGGGCCGATGAGCGGGACCGCGATGTGGTTCACCTGGTATGTCGCCGCCGCGTCCAGATCGTCGATGAAATAGCCGATCTCGGACAGGCGGGCGGCGGCGAGCCGGCGTAGCGCGGCGAGGTCCACGGCTCCCGCGGTGGCTCGGATGCGATGAAGGTCGACGGCCGCAGGATGAGTCGGCGGGATCTCCCTGGTGGCGATGAAACCGAGGCGGCGACCGGCCTGCAGCGCCCGGCGCAGCGCACTCCTGGTCTCCTCCGACAAGGGAACGAGACTCCGGTCCAGCCAGCCGTCGATGTCCGTCGGCCGGCCCCAGGCGACGAACGGCGCCCCCCACGGCGGCGCGAACGGCATCCGGGCGCCGACCTGGCTCAGGCCGTAGGTCGGGTCGGGGTTGCCGACGCGTTCCAGGACGACGAGCTGGTCGTTGTCGACCGCGAGCACCGAGCACGAGACGTCGAACTCGGCGGTCACCCGGGCCAGCGCCCCGAGTGCGGGCCGCAGGTCGACGAAACCGCTGAGAACCGCCTGGCCCGCGGTGATCAGCGCCGGGCCGAGCCGGTAGGCGCGCGTCTTCGCGTGCTGGACGAGGAAGCCGTGCTCGACGAGGGTGTCGGCGATCGCCAGGCAGGTTCCCTTGCTGATGCCGACCTCGCGCGCGAGCTCGGAAAGGCCAAATCCTCGGTGCGGATAGCGGATCAGCACGTCAAGGAGTCCAACCACCCGCAGGGTCGGATTCGACGTCGCCATCGAGGCCTCACCTTTCTTCGATGACCAGCCCGACCGGGCCAGGCACCGCCAGCGGGGCGGGCCAGCGGCCCGGGGGCGCGGGGCCGGATGCCGGTCCGGTGAGCTCGGCGAGCCCACCGGACCGGATGGCGGAGGCGGTTTCTATGCCGGGAGGCGGTTTCTATGCCTGGGAGGCGATTTCGACTTCTATGCCTTGTGACCGACGGCCGCCTCGTAGAACGACCGGTCGACGACCTTGGACTCGTCCAGGGGCGCCTTGTAGCTGAGCGCACCGCTCTTGATCATCGCATCCTGCAGCCGGGTCGACGTGCCCGAGCGGATCTCCCAGTCCGTCGTGAGCGAGGGCGTCGCCGTGAGCTGGCTGGCCGGCAGCTCGACCACCTTGGCGAGGTCGTCCACGAAGGTCGGGTCCGACTTGTAGTCGCCGGCGAACGCCGTGTTGATCGTCCGGACCACCGCGCGGGTGAACGCGACGCCCGCGGCGCGCTTGTCGCCGAGGACGTTCGGGCCGAACAGCACGCCGCCGAGCGGCTCGCCGGGCGGCTGCCCACCCAGGTAGGTCAGCCCTGGCTTGCCGACCAGCTGGATCCACAGCGGGTCGAGAACCCAGGCGGCGTCGATCCCGCCGTTCTGCAGCGCGGTCACCAGGTCGGCCGCGGGCAGCGTCTTGAACTTCAGGTCACTGAAGGCGAGGCCCGCCTTCTCGGCCTGCTGGACGATCGGGTACATCACCGGGCTGCCGCTGCCCAGGACGCTCGCGAACGTCTTGCCCTTCAGGTCCGCGAAGGTCGCCGGCCGGCCGTCCACGTCGCGTGCCCAGACGCCGGTCCTGCTCGCGGCCGGCGCCGAGAAGTTGCCCATCACCCAGCGGATCCCAAACCCCTGGTTGACCGCGTTGAAGAAGGCGCCGTCGGGCGACCCGACCATGACGTCGGTCTGCCCCTGCGCGAGCAGGTTGAGGCCGTCGGCCGCCGGCACCTGGCGCAGCTCGACGTCCAGGTTCTCCTTGGCGAACTCGCCCTTGTCGATCGCCCACCGGATCGGCGCGATGAACTCCGCCTTCGGCGTCGCCGCGGTGATGACGATCTTGGTCTTGGTTGGCAGCGGGTCCGGCGCCGGCGCGTTCGCCGCGCAGCGCGCCGGCTTGCGGCCGGCGGAAAGGTCGGTCGGGTTGGTCCAGCCGTTCTCGCAGCCGGCCACCGCCACGATGGGGGCGGCCGACGCCGGCGTGAAGGTCGTGTTCTTGCCGCCGCTGTCACCACACGCGGTCAGGGCGACGCCGGCGGACAACACGGGTAAGAGCAGCAGGGACACACGGCGCCTGAATCTCATCGAGGTTCCTCCTCAGAGCTGGCGAGTCGGACTGGCGAATCAAGGTGGGCGACAGCCGGCCCACCCGGCCGCGGGCAAGATCAGTCAGACGCCACGCGTCATCGGCGGCGCGCAGGGTCTGACTGATCTCGGCGGGGACTTGTCTCGACGGGGACTCGCGGAGCGGCGACCGCGTCGGCGCGGCGCCGGTGGGGGTCAGCCGCGGGCGCGTTCCTGGTCCGCGGGCGCCCACCTGGTCACCCGGCGGCCGACCAGCCGGACCAGCTCGGCGAAGAGCACGCCCTCCAGCGCGACGACCACGATGCCCACGAACATCTGGTCGTTGATGAACAGCGTCCGCGACTGGAAGATCAGATAGCCGAGGCCGTCGTCACCGACGATGAACTCGGCCGCGATGATGACGAGGAACGCCACGCCCGCCGCGACGCGCATCGCGACGAACATCTGCGGCAGCGCGGCCGGGACCAGCACATGGCGGAACATCTGCCACCTGTTCGCGCCGAAACAGCGGCCCGCCTCGCGATAGCCGTCCTCCACGGCGATGATCGCCGACATCGTCGAGATCCAGACGAAGAAGAAGACCGTCACCGCCACGAGCGCGATCTTCGGGCCCTCACCGAGGCCGAACATCGTCAGGAAGATGGGCAGCAGCGCGAGCTTTGGCACGACGTACAACGCGTCCAGGGTGGGCTCGAGCGCGACCTGGATGAGCCGGACCGAGCCCATGGCCAGCCCGAACAGCACGCCGGCCAGCGTGCCGAGGGCGAAGCCGGCGAGCACGCGAAAGGTGGTGTGCCAGATGTCGTCCCACAGCTGGCCGTGGCCGAGCATTCGGCCGCCGGTCCGGACGATGTCGGTGGGCGACGGATAGAGCCGCGAGTCGATCCAGCCAAGGCCGCTGGCCGCCTGCCAGAGGCCAAGCAGGACCACCGGCACGCCGACGGCGAGGCCGATCTCGAGGACTGCGCGGCGGTGGGCCGTGCCGCTCGGGTCCCGCTCGGCCCGTCCCGGTGCCCGGATGAGTACCTCTTCGGCCGCGAAGGCCCGCGTCCCCGCCATCGTCAGGCTCCCTTCGGCGTGGCCGGTGGCCCGGCCACGCCGGCCCACGAGGTGGCGGCGGTGGTGGCGGTGGCGGCGATGGCCGCGGGCGCACCGGTTTCCACCTCGCCGCGCAGCAACGTCCACAGCTCGCCGCGGAACGCGGCGAACTCGGCGGACTCGCGGACCTCGGCGGACCTCGGCCGCGGGAACGGCGGTACCCGTTCGGCGAGGATCCGGCCCGGCCGCGCGCTCATGACGACGACCCGGTCGCCCAGCACGATCGCTTCTTCCAGGCTGTGGGTCACGAAGAGCACCGTGCGCCGTTCCGCCTGGCAGATGGCGAGCAGCTCGTCCTGCAGGATGGTGCGCAGCTGTGCGTCCAGCGCCGCGAACGGCTCGTCCATCAGCAGGATCTCGGGCTCGACGGCGAGGGCCCGGGCAATCGACACCCGCTGGCGCATGCCGCCCGAGAGCTGGTGTGGGTAGGCGTACGCGAACTCCGCGAGCCCCATCCGCTCGAGCCAGGTTCGCGCCCGATCCCGGGCTTCCCCGCGCGGCACGCCGCGCACGTCGAGACCGAACCGGACGTTCGCCTCGACCGTCTTCCACGGGTAGATGCCGTAGTCCTGGAAGATCATCGCGGCCGGGTTCGGGGAGCTGGCCCGCACCTCGACGGTTCCCCCGGTCGGGCGGACCAGGCCGGCGACGATCCGCAGGAAGGTCGACTTCCCGCAGCCGGAGGGCCCGACGACGCAGACGAACTCGCCGTCACCGACCGCCAGGTCGAGCGGGCCGAGCGCATGGACCGTCCTGGCCCCGCGGCCGAACTTCCGCTCCGTGCCGACGGCCCGGATCTTTGGTCGCGGGCCCAGGCCGGCTAAGGCAGGCCCACCCGCCTCCGACGACGCTTGAACAGTCATGGAACACCGCCCTGTCAGCGTGGCGGCCAGACGATCCGTTCACTGACTTGAACCGTCGGTTCAGTACTTCGACCGCCTGGTCAGAATGCTGAACCGACTGTAAGCCGATCATCCACTCACATCAACCCCTGTATGAAAGTTCGCGAGCGGTCCGGGACTGGGCGGGGAGCGAGTGGCTCACCCGCCGAACGCGGACGGGCCCGGCGCGAGAAGCTCGCGCCGGGCCCGTCCGTTCGGTTTCGCCGCCGGGTTCACCGGCCGCCGGTCAGCCGGTCAGCCGGTGGTGGCCGCCTGGGCTCCGGCGCCGTCGGTGGACGGCGCGAGGGAACGGGCGAGGAGCTGGGAGACGTCGAGGACCTCGACGGTCTCCTTCGCCTTGCCCGCGAGCTTCTGCTCCGTCACCGCGTCGGACAGCATGACGATGCAGAACGGGCACGCGGTCGACACGACGTCCGGGTCGAGGCCGAGGGCCTCCTCCACCCGGTTCGTGTTGACCCGGGTGCCGATCTTCTCCTCCATCCACATCCGCGCGCCGCCGGCGCCGCAGCAGAAGCCGCGCTCCTTGCACCGGTGCATCTCCTGGCCACGGAGGCCCGGAATGGCCTCGAGGATCTCGCGCGGCGGGGTGTAGACCTTGTTGTGCCGGCCGAGGAAGCACGGGTCGTGGTAGGTCACCGACGACTCGATCGGCGTGAGCGGCACCAGCTTCTTCTCCTCGACGAGCCTGCCGAGCAGCTGGGTGTGGTGGATGACCTCCCAGGTGCCGCCGAGCGCCGAGTACTCCTTCGACAGGCTGTTGAAGCAGTGCGGGCAGGTCGCGACGATCTTCTTGACGCCCGTGGAGTTCAGCAGCTCGATGTTGGCCTTGGCCATCTCCTGGAACAGGTACTCGTTGCCGAGGCGGCGCGCCGGGTCGCCGGTGCAGGACTCCTGCGAGCCGAGGATGGCGAACGAGACGCCGGCCATGTCCAGCAGCTCGACGAAGGCACGGGAGACCTTCTTCGCCCGGTCCTCGATGGCACCGGCGCAGCCGACCCAGAAGAGGTACTCGACGTCGTCCGGGATCTGCTCGCCCTCGCCGATGATCTTGACCTCGAAGGGCAGGCCATCGGTCCACTCGGTGCGGCTGCGCGGCGAGACGCCCCACGGGTTGCCGTTGTTCTCCAGGTTGCGCAGCATCACGCCGGCTTCCGAGGGGAACGCCGACTCGATCATCACCTGGTAGCGGCGCATGTCGACGATGTGGTCGACGTGCTCGATGTCCACCGGGCACTGCTCGACGCAGGCGCCGCAGTTCGTGCACGACCACAGCACGTCGGGGTCGATGACCCCGCCCTCTTCCGCCGTGCCGACGAGCGGGCGCTCCGCCTGGGCCTTGCCCGGCTCGGGAACGCGGCCGAAGCCGGACTCGGGCACGTGGTGGACGGTGTGCTCCTCCGAGCCGTCCTCGGAAACGCCGGTGACGGCCTTCTTCTTCGCCAGCTTCTCCGCGGCCGCGTCGCGCTCCTCGGCGGTGCTCCCGGCCAGCAGGTACGGGGCCTTCGCGAACAGGTGGTCGCGCAGGTCCATGATGATCAGCTTCGGGGACAGCGGCTTCCCGGTGTTCCAGGCCGGGCACTGGCTCTGGCAGCGGCCGCACTCGGTGCAGGTGGAGAAGTCGAGCATCGCCTTCCAGGAGAAGTCCTCGACCTTGCCCGCGCCGATGATCGGCTCGTCCTCCTCCATCAGCGTCTCGATGTCAGGCGTGGTGCCCAGCGCGCCGAGCGCCTTCGGCTCCCGCTTGAGGATGACGTTGATCGGCGCCAGGAAGATGTGCAGGTGCTTGGAGTAGGCCACCAGCACCAGGAAGCCCATGACGATGGCCAGGTTGAGCAGCAGGAAGGCGGTCTCGATCGCCTCGTTGGCGTCGTGCGAGAGGCCGGAGAAGATCCTGCTGACGCCGTAGGAGGCGAAGGCCCACTTCGTCTGGCCCTGCGGCAGGTTGCCGGTGTTCCACTGGGCGCCCCGGGTGATCAGCAGCGTCACGATGACGGACGTGATCATGCCCAGGATGACCCAGGCCGGGCCGAGGTGTGAGCCATAGAAGCGCGACTTGCGCTCGAGGCGCGCCGGCGCCCGCTGGATACGGATGACGGTGAACGTCGCGAGGCCCACCAGCACGCCGACGGCGAAGAAGTCCTCGAGGAACCCGATGGCGGCCCAGTGCCCGAACAGCGGGATGTGGAAGTCGTCGTCGAACAGGCCACCGAAGGTCTCGATGATCGTCAGGATCAGGACCGTGAAGCCCCAGAACGTCAGCGCGTGCGCGATGCCGGGCACCGACCATTTGAGGAGCTTGCGCTGCCCGCCGACCTCGGAGATCTCGCTCCAGACCCGGGTCGGGAGGTCGTCGAGGCGCCCTTGGGCCGGCTGTCCGGTCCGGATCAGCGTGAACAGCCAGAAGAATCGCCTTCCGGCCACCGCAAGGGCGATCAGCGTGATCGCCCCACCGATCGCGATTCTCACTAGCTCCTCCTATGGCTCCGCGAACGGGCCGTAGCCTACTCGTACTGCTCGGTAACTTGTGGTCCAGAGTGTCCCGCGCCACCAGCACCGCACGACGCCGGACCAAACTCCGCCAGGATCCCGACCGCGAGTCGGGCCCGGCCTCGATCATCCACGGCTACCCCGTCAGGAGGTCCGTCAGGGCGCCCAGGCCCTGGCGCCCTCCTCGACGACCGCCGCATCCCCGACCCTGCCACGGCGTGGTCCGTCCGGCACGAATTCCTTCTCCCCAATCGAGACCGACTCAGACACATCGCCCGCCGCCCGGCCGCACGCACCCCGCCACCCCGGGCATCCGTCCGGCGGCGATCCGAGAGGATGACGCACCCGCCCGACCCGTTCCTGATCTCGTTGGCGGCCAGGTCAGCGGGCCGCGGGCCGGCACTCGCGGGGGCGTGGCCTCGGGGAGGACGGATCACCAGTTCGCCCACACCATCCCTCGGCGCGCTGCTACGCTCGGTGGCACAGAAGTCCCGAAATCAGCACTCTCCGCACCGTCCGCCCCACCCTGGCCACGTGGCGCGTCCGACCGCCAGCGGCACCGGGCCGTCGGCACGCGCGGGCCGCCAGGTCGTGGTCCGCCGTGAGCCGAGGCCAGTCGCCGGCGGTTCCGGCACGCGCAACGCCGCGCCCCCCAGGGCGGCAGCGATCCAGGGAGCGGCTGCGATACAGGGAGGGAACGGGGCTATGGCCGCTGACCGGCGCCTGCCTGCCGGCTACCAGCCGGCGCGACCACTGGCCCGCCCGACGATGGCCTTCGGCGCGACAACGCCCCAGCTCCTGGCGCAGCCTGTTCCTGGTCAGTCGAGGCTTGTGCGCACGCTTCCACGGGCCGCAAGATGAACCACGCCAGCGGCGTGCTGTCCGGGTCCGGCCGCGCGGTGCCGCGCCGACGCGGGCTCCGACCTCCGTTGAACACCCCTGCGAACCACGGTGGGCACGATGGCGACGATCACCAGGGCGGCGACGGCGAACAAGACCGGGCGCCCCGGTCAGTACCTCTACTCCGAATATCGGCGTGCCCGTGAACATCGGGCACTGGTGCGGCGCGACCGGCTCGGCCGGGTGCTGCCACGCTCGCTGGCCAAATCCGTGCCGGTCGCCCTGCTCGTCAGCCTGGTGCTGGCGTTCGGCGTCGGCCTGCCCGGTGGCTTCGCGGTCGGCATATTCGTACTGATCGTCGCTGGCTGGAGCGGCGTCATCGTCGTGTCCGCGTTCGGCGGCGACACAGAGATCGAGACCCTGCGCATAGGCGCCGAGGCGGAACGCAAGACGGCCCGCGCCCTCGCCCGCCTGCGCCGGCATGGCTGGGTGGTCATGCACGACATGCGGCTGCCGAGCGCCGACGCGGTCGTCGGCCACCTGCTCGTCGGCCCGGCCGGCGTACTGATCCTCAGCAGCGAGCCGGGCAAGGGCGTCGTCCGGTACACCAAGAAGGTCGCCAGCATCGACGGCGAGCCGCTCACGGGCGCGATCGAGCGGGCCGCCTTCCTCGCCGAGCAGATCAAGACCGAGCTGCGTGCCGAGGTCCCGCTGGTGAAGATTCCGGTGAGCCCGGTCCTGGTCATGGTCGAGGCGGACGTCCTGTGGAAGGACGGCGCCGTCAACGGGGTCACGATCATCAGCATCCGCGGGATCGTCGACTGGGCGCGTGGCCGGCCTCGCCGGCTCAACCCGGCCGAGGTCAAGCAGGTCGTGGCGGCGGCGCACACGTTGTTCCCCGCGTTCGTCGACAACCGGTCCATCGAGCAGGTCACGCTGCACCGCGACCAGTGGCTGATGCTGATGGAAACGCTGCACACCATCCGGGAACGCGACGGCGACGCCTCCGACCTGCTCGACCGGCTGGCGTCGTTGGAGGCTCAGCTGTCCCGCCAGGCAGACGGCTTCACCAGGACCGGCATCCCCGGTGGGGTGGACGAGATCGACGCCGATCTGGGCCTGCTCGACGACGTCGGCCTGGGCCTCGATGCCGACGACACCGGTATCCACGGCGGTGACGCCGCCGGGCCACCGCTGCCCCGCGCCACCGAGCCCCCCGAGTCCACCGGCGGGAACATCTCGTCACTGCGGTCCGCGGGGCGCCCCCGTGGCCGCCGGTCGAGCGGCGGCCGGCCGAGCCTCGCCGCTGTCCGTCCCGAGCAGGAGCCGCCCGCTCCCCCGAAGGGCTCAGACGGTCCCAAGAAGGCCTGAGGCACGACACTCCCGCCTCGGCCGGCCGGCCACCTCTCGGGCCGCGCCGGGTGTTTGGCGTGCCCGCTGTGCCGGGTAGCTGCCGGGAAGAGAAGTCGACTCCGATAGGTTGAGCCAACACGACTCAGGTTCGACGAGCTATCCTGGCTACGACGATCCTGAGCCATCCGCACTCAACCTACCCGACCCGAGCGGCTCACCGTGTTAGCTGGCACCCAGTCGGCTTCCGATGGCCGCGACTCCCACCGGGCGCGGCTCCGGGCCTCGCCGCGGAGCGGCCCGACCGCCCAGGCCCCGGCGTCGAGCTCCGCTCGGCCAGGGACTCGGCGGCCCGCGGGCCTCGCTCGGCGGTTGGCGAGTACGGGCGAGTACAACAGCACATTTAACGGCGGCTCCGCACACGGCGTGCCTCCAGATCGACGACCTCCCGGGTTGGCCTGGCCGATCCGACAGGGATCCGGTCGCTGATCCGACGGGACTCCGTGCGGCGGTGCCATCAGATCGAGAGGCACACAGACATGGCACGAGCGGTCGGCATCGACCTCGGCACCACGAACTCCGTCGTGAGCGTGCTTGAGGGTGGTGAGCCAACGGTCATCGCGAACGCCGAGGGCTCGCGCACGACCCCGTCGGTCGTGGCCTTCGCGAAGAACGGCGAGGTCCTGGTCGGCGAGGTCGCCAAGCGGCAGGCGGTCACGAACGTTGAGCGCACCATCCGGTCGGTCAAGCGCCACATGGGCACCAGCTGGAAGATGAAGGTCGACACCAAGGACTTCACGCCCCAGCAGATCAGCGCCTTCATCCTGCAGAAGCTCAAGCGGGACGCCGAGGCGTACCTCGGTGACACCATCACCGACGCGGTCATCACCGTTCCGGCGTACTTCGACGACGCCCAGCGGCAGGCGACCAAGGAGGCGGGCGAGATCGCCGGCCTCAACGTCATGCGGATCGTGAACGAGCCGACCGCGGCCGCGCTCGCCTACGGCCTGGACAAGGGCGAGAAGGAGCAGACGATCCTGGTCTTCGACCTCGGCGGTGGCACGTTCGACGTGTCCCTGCTGGAGATCGGCGACGGCGTGGTGGAGGTCAAGGCCACCCACGGCGACACCCACCTCGGTGGTGACGACTGGGACCAGCGGGTCACCGACCACCTGATCAAGACCTTCCAGGGTCAGCACGGGGTCGACCTCGGCAAGGACAAGATGGCCCTGCAGCGGCTGCGGGAGGCCGCCGAGAAGGCCAAGATCGAGCTGTCGCAGTCGAGCCAGACCTCGATCAACCTGCCCTACATCACCGCCTCGGCCGAGGGCCCGCTGCACCTGGACGTGACGCTGACGCGGGCCGAGTTCCAGCGGATGACGCAGGACCTGATCGACCGCTGCAAGATCCCGTTCCAGCAGGCCGTCAAGGACGCCGGGATCAAGGTCAGCCAGATCGACCACGTCGTGCTCGTAGGCGGTTCCACCCGGATGCCGGCCGTCGTCGACGTGGTCCGCGAGCTGACCGGCGGCAAGGAGCCGAACAAGGGCGTCAACCCGGACGAGGTCGTCGCCGTCGGCGCCAGCCTGCAGGCCGGCGTGCTCAAGGGCGAGGTCAAGGACGTCCTGCTGCTCGACGTCACCCCGCTGTCGCTTGGCATCGAGACCAAGGGCGGCATCATGACCAAGCTGATCGAGCGCAACACCACGATCCCGACGAAGCGCTCGGAGATCTTCACGACGGCCGAGGACAGCCAGCCGTCCGTGCAGATCCAGGTCTTCCAAGGCGAGCGCGAGATGGCGGTCTACAACAAGAAGCTCGGCATGTTCGAGCTCACGGGCCTGCCGCCGGCGCCGCGCAACGTGCCGCAGATCGAGGTCACCTTCGACATCGACGCGAACGGCATCGTGCACGTCTCGGCGAAGGACCTCGGCACCGGCAAGGAGCAGTCGATGACGATCACCGGCGGCTCCGCGCTGCCGAAGGACGACATCGAGACGATGATCCGCGACGCCGAGCAGTACGCGGAGGAGGACCGCACCCGCCGCGAGGAGGCCGAGACCCGCAACCAGGGCGAGTCGCTGGTCTACTCGACCGAGCGGTTCCTCGCCGAGAACGGTGACAAGATCGACGCCACCATCAAGACCGACGTCGAGGAGAAGCTGGCGACGCTGCGAGGCGCTGTGGCCGGCACCGACATCGCCGCCATCCGGACCGCCACCGAGGAGCTCGGCAAGGCCAGCACCGCGATGGGCCAGTCGATGTACGAGCAGGCACAGGCGAGCGGCGCGGCTGGCGGCCCGGCGGCCGGCAACCCGGCCGACGACGACGTGGTGGACGCCGAGATCGTCGACGAGGAGGGCAAGCAGTGAGCTCTGCCCACGACGCGGGCCGGGCGTCAGGCCGAGACGAGGAGCCTCCTGTCGTGGTCCGGGACCGTCGACGCATCGACCCCACCAGCGGGGAGGTCCGCGCCCACACGGGCGCGGGCACCGGTTCTCCGGCGGCGGCCTCCGCCGCCGGGGGCGCCGGCCCGGACGCCGAGACACTGGCGCTGATCGAGTCGCTGAACGCGGCGGTGCAGGAGCGCACCGCCGACCTGCAGCGGCTGAAGGCGGAATACGACAACTACCGCCGCCGTGTCGAGCGGGACCGCCAGCTGATCGCCGAGCAGGCGACCGGCCGGGTCCTCGGCGCGGTGCTGCCCACCCTCGACGACATCGGTCGCGCCCGTGACCACGGCGATCTGGAAGGCCCCTTCAAGGCGGTCGCCGAGTCGCTCGAGACCGCCCTGGAGGGGGTCGGGCTGGAGCGGTTCGGCACCGCCGGCGACGAGTTCGACCCGCTGCTGCACGAGGCGCTGATGCACTCGTACCGCGGCGACGTCAGCTCGACGACCTGCGTCGAGGTCTTCCGGGCCGGCTACTCGTACGGCGGCCGGGTCCTGCGGGTGGCGCAGGTCGCGGTGGCCGAGCCGGTCGACGAGCCGGAGGCACCGGCCGAGCCCGCGGACGAGAACGGCGCGGACGGGTCGGTTCCCGACGACACGGGCAGTGTTCCCGGCCCGGGGGGCGGCGGCCCCAGCGTTGACAGGTGAGCCCCGTCTCATGAAGAAAGGAGGGGCGCCGTGAGTGTTCGCGACATGGTCGAGAAGGACTACTACGCCGCTCTCGGCGTTCCCAAGGACGCGCCGGCCGCGGATATCAAGAAGGCGTACCGCAAGCTGGCCCGCGAGCTGCACCCGGACAAGAATCCCGGGGATGCCAAGGCCGAGGCCCGGTTCAAGGAGATCTCCGAGGCGTACGACGTCCTCTCCGACGAGCGCCGCCGACGCGAGTACGACGAAGCCAGGGCCTCGTTCCAGTCCGGCCGTTTCCCCGGGGGCCCAGGCGCCCCCGGGCACGGCGCCCCGGGCGCCGGCTACGGCGGTCCCGGGGGCTACGGCGGCTTCGGCAACCAGGGCGGGGTCAACCTCGACGACCTGCTCGGCGGCTTCGGTGACATCTTCCAGCGGTCCTCGCAGGGTCGGGGACCGCGCCGCGGCGGCGACATCGAGGCCGAGGTCACGATTCCGTTCGAGAAGTCGCTGACCGGCCTGGAGGCGACGGTCCGCATCCCGGGCGCCGCGACCTGCGCGACCTGCAACGGCGTCGGCTCCCGGCCGGGGACGATGCCGCGGACCTGCCCGGTCTGCCGCGGGCTCGGGGTCATCTCCCGCTCGCAGGGTGGGTTCGCGCTGTCCGAGCCGTGCCGGGAGTGCCGGGGCGTCGGTCAGATCATCGAGCACCCGTGCCCGGACTGCCAGGGCAGTGGACGCCGTGCCCGCGAGCAGCGGATCCGGATCCCGGCGGGGGTCGCCGACGGCCAGCGACTGAAGGTCCGCGGGCGCGGCAGCCCCGGCGAGCGCGGCGGCAGCCCGGGCGACCTCGAGGTCACCGTGCACGTCCAGCCGCATCCGGTGTTCGGCCGCGAGGGCCCGAACCTGACCATCACGGTGCCGATCACCTTCACCGAGGCGACGCTGGGCGCGTCGGTGCGGGTGCCCACTCTGGACGGCGCGCCGCTGACCGTGAAGGTTCCACCTGGCACCTCCAGCGGGCGGCGGCTGCGGGCCAAGGGGCGCGGCGTGCCGAAGACGGACGGCGGCCACGGCGACCTGATCGTCACCGTCGAGGTGGCGGTCCCGAAGCCCACCGACCTGTCCCCGAAGGCCAGGACCGCTCTGCAGGAGTTCGCGCTGGCACATCCCGGTGACCCGCGCGAGGCGCTCCTGGAGCAGTTCGGGCAGATCTGACCAACGGCGGCCCAGCAGGGCCGCGGCTCACGGGTGGTGCCCGCCATGGCGGGCACGATCCGCGGCGACTTTCGCCAGTCTCGGGGGAGGCACTTGGTCGGCGGCGTCCGTCGGCCCAGGGGGAATGAGGCAGGCAGATGAACCCACGAGCGCACCGTGTCTCCGACCCGCCGACGCCGGGTGCCACCGGGCACCGAGCCCCCGGCGGGGATGCCACCGGTATGGACGGCCCTGGCGCGGCCGGCCGCCGGGGCGGCCGGGCGGAGCCCGGTGACACACCGACCGCCAGCGGGGGCACTGCGCGGCCCGCATACCCGCTGCCGGGCCTTCCGGGGCCGGCGCATGACGACGACGCGCCGGTGTACGTGATCTCGATCGCGGCCGAGCTCGCCGGCATGCACCCGCAGACGCTGCGGTCCTACGACCGGCTCGGCCTGGTCACGCCGGGGCGGACCGCCGGGCGCGGCCGGCGGTACTCCGCGCGCGATGTCGCGCTGCTGCGCGAAGTCCAGCGCCTCTCCCAGGAGGAGGGCGTCAACCTGGAGGGCATCCGCCAGATCCTCCGGCTCGGCGCCCAGGTGCTCGCGCTGCAGGCCGAGGTTCGCCAGCTGCACGAGGAGCTGGTGAGGACCCGGCACGAGGCCGACCGCCGCGTCGCGGAGGCGCACGCCAGCCATCGACGCGACCTGGTCCCGGTCGACCGCGGCGCGATCGTCGTCTGGCGTCCCGGCCCGCGCCGCTGAGACAAAGGGGTGGACGTCGCGAGGCGACGTTCCACCCCTTTGGCCATGGGAACATCCGAGCTTCAACGAAAGTTGAGTGAGATAGACTCAGGATTGCTCAGCCCGTTCGACGACCGTGGGGAACCAGATGAACGCTGACCGGCTGACCGCCCGCTCCCATGAGGCGCTGTCCTCCGCCATCTCCCGCGCCACCGGCGACGGTTCGCCGCTCGTCGACCCGCTGCATCTGCTCACCGCTCTGCTGGCGCAGCAGGACGGCGTCGCGAGCGCGCTGGTCGCCGCGGCCGGGGCGTCGGTCGACGCGGTCCGCCAGCGGGCCGAGAGCGCGGTCAGCCGGCTGCCGCACGCGACCGGCGCGAGCGTCTCGCCCCCACAGCTGTCCCGTCAGCTGATCACCGTCCTCGACAACGCCGAGCGCCAGGCCGGCCGGCTGGGCGACGAGTACACCTCGGTCGAGCACCTGGTGATCGCGCTGGCCGAGGAGGGCGGCGAGGCGGGCCGCACCCTCGTCTCCGCCGGCGCCACGGCCGACACGCTGCGCGGCGCGATCGAGAAGGTCCGCGGCGGCGCCCGTCGGGTGACCAGCCGCGACCCGGAGGGCTCCTACCAGGCCCTGGAGAAGTACTCCCTGGACCTCACCGAGCGCGCCCGCGCCGGCAAGCTCGACCCGGTCGTCGGCCGGGACGCCGAGATCCGCCGGGTCATCCAGGTGCTCTCGCGGCGGACCAAGAACAACCCGGTGCTCATCGGCGAGCCGGGCGTCGGCAAGACCGCGATCGTCGAGGGCCTCGCGCTGCGTGTCGTCGACGGCGACGTGCCCGAGTCGCTGCGCGGCCGGCGGATCGTCTCGCTCGACCTGGGTTCGATGGTGGCCGGCTCCAAGCTGCGCGGCGAGTTCGAGGAGCGGCTGACGGCGGTCCTCAACGAGATCCGCGAGGCCGAGGGCCAGATCATCACCTTCATCGACGAGCTGCACACCGTCGTGGGCGCCGGCGCCGCCGAGGGCGCGATGGACGCCGGCAACATGCTCAAGCCCATGCTTGCCCGCGGCGAGCTGCGCATGATCGGCGCGACCACGCTCGACGAGTACCGCACCCGGATCGAGAAGGACCCGGCGCTGGAGCGCCGCTTCCAGCCGGTCCTGGTGGGTGAGCCGTCGGTTGAGGACACCATCGGCATCCTGCGCGGCCTCAAGGAGCGCTACGAGGTTCATCACGGCGTGCGGATCACGGACGCCGCCATCGTCGCCGCCGCCACCCTCTCCGACCGCTATGTCACCGCCCGGTTCCTGCCGGACAAGGCCATCGACCTGGTCGACGAGGCCGCGTCCCGGCTGCGGATGGAGCTCGACAGTCGGCCGGTCGCCATCGACGAGCTCGAGCGGGCGGTACGCCGCCTGGAGATCGAGGAACTCGCGCTGACCAAGGAGAGCGACGACGCCTCCAAGGCCCGGCTCGACCGGCTACGCCGCGAGCTGTCCGGCAAGAAGGAGGAGCTTTCCGCGTTGACCTCCCGCTGGCAGCGGGAGAAGAACGCCATTGGCGAGGTGCAGAAGGTCAAGGAGGAGCTGGAGAACGCCCGCCGGGAGACCGAGATCGCCGAGCGTGACCTCGACCTCGCGCGCGCCGGCGAGCTGCGGTACGGCACCATCCCGGCGCTGGAGAAGCGGCTCGCCGAGGCCACCGGGGCGCTGGGTGGAAAGGCGGACGGCGCTGGGGCCGGCGCGGCGGGCAGCGAGCCGATGCTCAACGAGGAGGTCGGGCCGGACGACGTCGCGGAGGTGGTCGCGAGCTGGACCGGAATCCCCGCCGGCCGGATGCTCGAGGGCGAGACGGCCAAGCTGCTGCGGATGGAGGACGAGCTGCACGCCCGGGTGATCGGGCAGGATGCCGCCGTGCGAGCCGTCTCGGACGCGGTGCGCCGGGCCCGCGCCGGCATCTCCGACCCGGACCGGCCGACCGGCTCGTTCCTGTTCCTCGGCCCGACGGGCGTCGGCAAGACCGAGCTCGCGAAGGCGCTCGCGGACTTCCTGTTCGACGACGACCGCGCGGTCGTGCGCATCGACATGTCGGAGTACGCCGAGAAGCACTCCGTGGCCCGGCTGATCGGCGCTCCGCCCGGCTACATCGGCTTCGAGTCCGGCGGCCAGCTGACCGAGGCGATCCGGCGCCGGCCGTACAGCGTCATCCTGCTCGACGAGGTCGAGAAGGCCCACCCGGATGTCTTCGACGTGCTGCTGCAGGTGCTCGACGACGGCCGGCTGACCGACGGCCAGGGACGGACCGTCGACTTCCGCAACACGATCCTGGTGCTGACGTCCAACCTGGGCTCGCAGTACATCGCCGACCCGATGCTGTCGCCGGAGGCCAGGGCGAGCATGGTCCAGGTCGCGGTGCGCGAGGCGTTCAAGCCGGAGTTCGTCAACCGGCTCGACGCGGTGCTCATCTTCGACCAGCTCGACAAGGAGAACCTGACCAGGATCGTCGACCTGCAGCTCGACCGGCTGCGCGGGCGGCTGACCGACCGGCGGATCACCCTGACGGTCAGGGACGCGGCCAAGGGCTGGCTCGCGGACGAGGGCAACGACCCGGTCTACGGCGCCCGTCCGCTGCGCCGGCTGGTGCAGACCGCGATCGGCGACCAGCTCGCGCGCGAGCTGCTGGGCGGCCAGGTGCACGACGGCGACGAGGTCATCGTCGACCTGGCCACCGACGGCCGCGGCCTGACGGTGCACCCGGCGGTGCCGACGGGAGCCGCCCAGAAGACGCTGTGACCCGGCGGGCCCGAGCGCGGGTGCCCCCCGGGCACGGGCCCACCCGATGCACGGCACACCCCGAGACGGCCACGGGCCGGTGGGACGACACTGTCCCACCGGCCCGTGCGCGTCGGCGCCGCTGCCGACGCGAGTCCGCCCATCGCCTGTGTTATTGCTGGGCGACCTTGTGTTCGACCTGGGACGTCAGGCTGGTCAGGGTGGCCTCGTCGATCGGCTCGAACGGGTTCACGACGAAGATCGCGGTCTCCACCCGGCCGGTAAAGATGATCACCATGTCGCAGTACATCATGATCTCCTGACCGTCCGAGTACGTGTCCAGCTCGATCTGGATACGGTCGGTCGCCCCGGGCGGAGGCGTGGCGGTCTGCGTGTGGGTCAGGGTCGCGGCGAAGTCGTCCGAGTCCGTCTCGTCGACGAGCGCCTTGCCCCAGCAGCCGGGGAACAGGTCGTCGCGGACGAGGCCGCGGTGCGCGGCGACGGTGTCGACCGACGCGAACACCGAGGCGAACGACCGGATGTTCGTGCCGACCTCGTCGTCGGTGAAGACCGGGCCGTTGGCGTGATCGGTGGCGACCGGGCCCAGGTCGGCCTGCGTCAGGTGCAGGCAGTCGGCGACCGGTCCGCCGAGGATCGAGTTCTCGCCCTGGTCGGGGTCCGGCTCCATCGAGTAACGACTGGTCTCCGGGCCCGCGTCGAGCGCGAAGTCGGCCGCGCGCAGCGGAGCCCGCGACGGGGTGACGGGGGTCGTCGGCGCCGCACTGGCGGACGGGATGGCGCTGGCCGGGGTGACGACGGATGCGCCGTCGCTCTGGCACGCGGCCAGCGTGGTCGCGAGCACCGCCGCGGCGGCGGTCAGCGCGACCGGGAGAAAACGCCGCCCCTTACGGTGGCGGCCACTCATAACCGCTGTGTTCATGTAATTCAGGCTAATGGCGCCGGCGCGAAAGGGAACGGTTTTCCGCTGTCACCCGTCCGACGCATCCGTCAGCACGCGGACATGTCACGCCCTCCTTTGGCGATGAATCCTGTGACCGTCGACACTCGGCAGGTCAGGACGCAGGTGGCGACCTTCCATCGACACCCAGAAGAAATATCGAGAAGGAACTCGACGACCCGACAATGGTGCTACCACGAATTCCCGGCACCGGCCACCATGAATTTCCGGCACCGGCCACCATGAATTTCCGGCACCGGCCACCACGGTTCGGCGCGGTCCCCCAGCCGAGATCCGCTGTCAAGGGCGCTTCCACCGCAACCCAGCCACTATGGTCGAGTCATGCCCGATATCAAGGTGTCCGCCGAAGTACAGGACGCGCTCGCCGACGGGCGGGCGGTGGTGGCGCTGGAGTCGACGCTGCTCGCGCACGGGCTGCCGGCACCGCGGAACCGGGAGGTCGGCGGCGAGCTGGAGCAGCTGGTCCGCGCGGGCGGGGCGGTACCGGCGACCGTGGCCGTCCTCGACGGCGTACCGACGGTCGGGCTCGACGCCGCCGACCTGGAACGGATCACCGCCGACGGGTCCGAGGTGCTGAAGCTATCGGTGCGCGACCTCGCCCCGGCGGGGGCGCTCGGACGCACCGGCGCCACCACGGTCGCCTCGACGGCCTGGCTCGCGGCCCGGGCCGGGATCAGGGTGTTCGCGACCGGCGGCCTCGGCGGCGTGCACCGCGCCGCCGGAGACGAGGCCGGGGCCGCGGCTGGGACCGGGGCCGGCGACCCGGCCGCGGGATCCGGCTCCGTCAGCTACGACGAGTCAGCGGACCTGCCGACGCTGGCCGCGACCCCGATCACCGTCGTCTGCGCCGGGGTGAAGTCCATCCTGGACGTCGGCGCGACCCTGGAGCGGCTGGAGACGCTCGGCGTCACCGTGCTCGGCTGGCGGACGGCCGACTTTCCCGGCTTCTACCTGCCGAGCACCGGTCACCGGCTGGACTGGCGGGTAGACGACGCGGAACAGGTGAGCGCCGTGATGACCGCCGCCGACCGGCTCGGCACGTCTAGCGCGGTCGTGGTCGCGAACCCGGTCGCCGAGCCCGAGGCGCTGGACCGGGAGCTGCACGACCGGGTGCTGGCCGACGCGCTCGCCGCGGCGGGACGCGCCGGGCTGCGCGGCAAGGCCGTCACCCCGTTCCTGCTGGCCGCGTTCCACCGCGAGACCGCGGGCCGCAGCCTCGAGGTCAACCTCGCCGTGGTCCGCGGCAACGTCAGGGTCGCCACCGAGATCGCGACGGCCTGGGCCACAGCGCGCGGGCGCGTGGCCTAGCACCGCGACCGTCAAGATCAGCCCGCTGGCGGGATCGGCGGCTCCGGCCGGGTCAGCCCTGCCGGGCGATCTTGCCGACGACCTGGGCGACGGCGGCAGCGATCCGGTTCTGGTCCGGTCGGTGGACGTAGCCCACCACGTGGACCATCGTCTCCACCCTGCTCTTACCGGCGTAGTACACGTCGTAGTAGATCTCGATGGTCAGCGGTGCGCGCTCGGCGGCGCCGGGCCAGGAGGCGGTGACGACGCCGCCTCCAGCCCCGCCCCCGGCGCGCGCCAGGTCGTCGACCTTCACCCGGAAGACCAGCGAGGTGCTGCCCAGGACGCCGGGCAGCACGGGCCCGGGGCCCGCCGAGACGATCTCCATGGAGGGGAGGTCGGCGCGCTGCTGTGCCAGGAACGACTCGGCGGTGCATCGGGGATAGCGCGGGTTGCGCAGGATCTTCACGTCCCGGTCGAGGGTGCCGGCCGGGACGATCGAGGCGACCGAGCTGACCGACAGGCCGGTGGCGGCGTCCGTGAGCTCGGGACCGTAGGCCGTGTCGGTGGACGTGTCCTGGAGGTCGGCGGCCGTGATCCCGAGGCACTTGGCGAAGTCGTCGTCCGGAGTCTCCCGGTAGTCGTCCTTCGAGCTGGGCTTCGAGGCGAAGCCAGGGGTGTCCGGCCCGGCGGTGAGCACGAAGTTGACGGCACGCAGGTCGAGGCGCGAGCCGGACCCGGTGGCCGCCGATGCGCTCGCGCTCGGCGACGCGGTCGGCGACAGCGGCGGCGCGGTGTCGCCGGCCTCGCGGGTGGAGACGCCACCGGACGGGCTCCCGTCCGTGCATCCGATCAGGACGAGCGGAACGATCAACGCGCCGATGAGGGCGCCGACGCGCCGGGCACGTCCCGATGGCCGCGTCCCCGCCGTTCCAACCACGGCGCCCTCCCCTGCCTACCTCTGGCCGAGCTTGGCCGCCAGCTGGGCCGCGGCCACGCTGACCAGATCCTCGCTCGGCGGATCTATCGAGCCGACCAGGTGCAGCTGCGCCTCTACCTGACCCGACCCCAGGTAGATGGTGTCGTAGAACAGCTGGGCCTGGCCACCATTGGCGGTACCGGCGAGCACGACCACCGAGGTACGAGCCAGCGCGCCCGCGGGCAGGGGCGCGCCGTCGCGGGTCACCGCCTCCGTGTCGAAGACGCCGCCCGCACCGTACTTGGCCGAAAGCGTGGCGACGGCGTCCTTCTTGGTCTGGGCGGCCACGCAGTCGGCGAAGCGGGGGTGACGCAGCAGGCCGGTGTCCCGGTCGAGCTGGCCGGCCGGCACTACCTGGGCGTCCGACCAGATGGTGGTACCGGTGCCGCTGTTGGTCAGGTGGCTGCTCTGGGCACGGTCGGTCGACTCGTCCGCCACGTCGGCGGCCGACACCCCGAGGCAGGACGCCAACTCGGCGAACGGCGTGGCCCCGGCATCGGCGCCGGTCGCGCCGCTCGCGGGCGTGAACCCCGTGAACCCCGAGTCGTTGGTGAGGATGAAATCCGCCGCGCGAAGCGGCGCGGCGGTCGCCGCCGTGGCCGCCGCCACCGGCGCCTCGCTCGTCGCCGGGGCGGACGGCTGGCCCGTCGTCGCCGCGTCATCCTCGGAGCCCGAGCCCAGCAGCCCGCAACCCGCCAACACCAGCACCAGGCCCGCCGCCGCCATGGCCGCCATGACCCGCGCCCGCACCCGTTCCCGACCCGCCCGCATCCGCGTTCCCCATCCCCATGCCCCGGCCGGCGAGACCAGCCGCTCCGTCAGGACCGCCCGTTCCCCAACAAAGCGGCCCCGGCCGAAGCGTAGGGAGCCGTCCCAGCTCGGGCTCGCCCGGGTTCCCACTGCCGCGATCGCGGCAACATCAGGCGGCGCGGACGGCTCAGTGCTGCGACGATCCTCCCTCGGAGCGGTGTGTCGCCGCGTGGCCGGCGACGGCTCGGTGGGGCGCTTCGAGTGGGGGGTCTTGGAATGCGCCAGTCGGGGGGCTCGGCTCGCTCCGAGGGCTCGCCGGCGACCGACGAGACGCCGGCGGAGTGCGGGGAGCGCCTGAAGCGCGGGGAGCGCCTGGCCGGATGTATGACCGGGCGGTGGGCTCGCTGGGGTGTCGTCCTGCTGTGGCTGGCGCTCGCGCTGGTGGCCACACCGCTGGCCGCGCGGCTCGACGACGCGCAGACCAACGACGCCGCGGCCTTCCTGCCGCCGAACGCCGAGTCCACCAAGGTGCTCGTCGCCCAGCGGAGCCTGCCCGGCGGGGACGCGATCCCCGCGGTGGTGGTGTTCGCCCGGGCGGGCGGACCGCTCACGGCGCAGGACCAGACCGCCGTCCAGACCGCGGCTGCCCGGCTCGCGCCGTTCGGGACGACCCAGCTCCCCCCGCCGGTTCCCTCCCCGGACGGGCGGGCCGCGCTGCTGATCGTGCCGATGGAGCAGTTGGCGGACGCGAACAGGTTCGCCGACCAGATCGACGAGATGCGCTCGACCGTGCGCGGGCTCGCCCCACCGGGCCTCACGACATCCGTCACCGGCCCCGCGGGCGTGATCGTCGACACCTACACGCTGTTCAGCGATGTCGAGGGCACGCTCCTGTTCGTCACGGCCGGCGTGGTCGCGGCGATCCTGCTGATCGTCTATCGCGGCCCGTTCCTCTGGCTGGTACCGCTGCTCGCCGTCGGCGCCGCCGACCAGACCGCCAGCGCGGCCACCTATCTACTCGCGCGCCATGGGGGCCTGACCGTCAACGGGCAGAGCGCCGGCATCCTGCGCGTGCTGGTGTTCGGCGCGGGGACCGACTATGCCCTGCTGCTGATCGCCCGCTACCGCGAGGAGCTGTCCAGGTATGCCGCGCCCGCCGACGCGATGCGCGTCGCCGTGCGGCGCGCGGGCCCGGCGATCCTGGCCTCGGCCGGCACCGTCGTCATCAGCCTGCTCTGCCTGCTGCTCGCCGAGCTGAACTCGGACCGGGGCCTCGGCCCGGTCGGCGCTATCGGGATCGCGACCGCGTTCGTCACGATCATGACGCTGCTGCCGGCCGCGATGGTGATCTGCGGGCGCCGGCTGTTCTGGCCGTTCGTCCCGAAGTTCGCCGCCGTGCCCACCGAGGTGGTCGGTGGGGTGCCCGTGGCGGTGGCCGTGGCCGGGACCGACACGGTGGACATGGCCATGACGGGCACCTGGGCGCGGATCGGGGCCGCGATCGCCCGCCGCCCCCGGCTGGTCTGGCTGGTCACGGCCGCGGTGCTCGCGGGACTCGCGGTCGGCATCGTCACGCTCGACACCGGGCTTCGCCAGCAGGACGCGTTCCGCAAGTCCACCGACTCGATCGTCGGCCAGCGGATCGTCGAGAAGCACTTCCCGCCCGGCGCGAGCGAGCCGACCTATGTCGTCGGCGCCGCCAGCGTCGACGACCAGCTGGCCAGTGTGATCAACGCGACCCCTGGCGTCGCCGCCTCGACGGAGAGCAGCAGCGACGGCGAGGTCACGCAGTTCCTGGTGGTGCTCACGGACTCACCCAACAGCGCCGCCTCGTTCGCGACGATCGAGCGGCTGCGGGACCGGGTCCACGCCGTGCCGGGCGCGCACGCGCTGGTCGGCGGGAACACGGCGGTGAACCTCGACGTCCGCGACGCCTCGGTGCGCGACCGTCAACTGATCATCCCGCTCGTGCTCGCCGTCGTGCTGGTGATCCTCGCGATGCTGCTGCGATCCGTGGTCGCGCCACCGCTGCTGATCGCGACGGTGGTGCTGTCGTTCCTGGCCGCGCTCGGGGTGGCGGCGCTGGCGTTCACGCACGTCTTCGGCTTCCCCGGCTCCGATCCCTCGCTGGAGCTGTTCGGGTTCATCTTTCTGGTGGCGCTCGGGGTCGACTACAACATCTTCCTGATGACGCGGGTCCGCGAGGAGGCCGCGCGGACCGATGCCCGAACCGGGGTGCGGCGCGGGCTCGCCGTCACCGGCGGAGTCATCACCTCGGCCGGGGTGGTGCTCGCGGCCACGTTCTCGGTGCTGTTCATCTTCCCGCTGGTGCAGCTCGCCGAGATCGGCTTCCTGGTCGCCTTCGGGGTCCTGCTCGACACCCTGGTGGTGCGCTCGATCCTGGTCCCCGCGCTCGCCCTGGACATCGGAGCCGCCATGTGGTGGCCCAGCCGCCTAGGCCGTCGCCCACCCACCACCACCACGAGCGCCCTGCCCCCCATCACCACCTCCGACAACCGAACACCGCGCCCCACCCACCACGGATAGGGCCGCCAGACGTTCAAGCGAAGTGGCCCCCGCGGGGGCCGGGCAGGGTGGTGACGTTCAGCGTCGGGTGACCGTGCGGCGCGGAGGCGCGCCTCCGCGGAGGCCCTCCTACGAGCGAAGCGAAGTAGGGGGCCGCGGCGGAGGTTGCCGGAGCGAACCAGAAATACAGTTCCTACCCGAAGGTCGGGAACTCCGGCCCGAAGATGGCGGCCCAGAACGCGACGGCCTCCTCGTGCCGGCCGTCGGCTTCGGCAAGGATCGCCTTCTCCGAGTAGGAGCGCGCCAACCGGATCGACTCTTCAAGCGCGCCGAGGTCGTCCGGCCGCAGGTAGGTCGACAGGTCGCCGCCGACGTCCGCCGGGTCGGCCATCGAAAGGCCGACCTCCTCCATGTGCCGGAAGACGGTGGTGAGCGCCTGGCGGGTGTTCAGGCCGCGCCCGGCGAGCACGGTCCCGGCCAGCGCCTCGATGTGGAACGAGCGCAGGTGACTGCCGCAGACCCGGTTCCACGCCTTCAGCAGGCGCACGGCGGAGATCACCCGAGGGCCCAGGTCCTCGGTCCAGCTGGCGTGCCGCTCGGGCCGGGTCGGCAGCCAGCCGCCGACCCGGTCCGGCATCACGTAGCCGGCCCGCGGATGGTCGAACGCGGGAACGAGGTGCACGTCCGGCGGCGTGTCGTAGACGACGCGCAGCGCCTGGCCGCGGGTGCCGATGGTCTGCACCCGGTCGCCGCCGATCGCGCCCCGCACGCACAGCAGCAGGTCGCGCGAGTCCCAGCGGAACCGCTTCCAGGCGCCGCCCGCGGCGCTGAACACCGCGAAGATGTCGACCTCGTCCAGCGGGCGGATCATCGTGTCCCGGCCGGCCGAGCCGATGGTGGCGACACCGACGAGCGGCAGCGCGCAGCGTGGCGGGAAGATCGCGCGCAGGGCCCGCTCGGCCTCGTCCCTGCGGGCGTCGATCACCGCCTTGTCCTCGGAGCTCAGCCGGATCATGTCGTCGAGCTTGGCGAACGCGCGCGCCGTCGTGCCGACCAGCAGCGGACCGGTCATCGCCCCCGTGTGCGGGCCGGTCAGGTGCGGGCCACTCGCCGGCTGTGCCTGCGCCGGGGGCGCGTCGACAGTCGGAAAGAGTGAGTTCGGCGCGCCGGGGACGGACTCGTCCGGCCGCCGCCAGTGCGGCGGAATGATCAGATGGTCGTACGTGACCTCGGCTGGTGGGATCTGCGACGAGATCGGGTGTGGGGAATCCACGCTCATGGTGCACCTCCCCGGCGCATCGCGCCGACCGTCGAGCTCCCCCTCCCGGACACACGCCGCCGTGTTGGCCGACGCGGATACCCGATCCGGACGGTGGAAGCCTTGTCCGGTCGCGACATCATTGCCATGGTGCCTCAGGCCGTCACCGCCTGAACAGCCGGGACACCCTACAGGTGGCCAGAAGCTACGCATCGGCGACGAAACAAGACCTCAAACGTTGTCGGGTAGCCGACAACCTAGCAGCGCATGCCGCCGATGTGCAGGCCAAAGAACAATCCGGAAACGCCGCGTTGAGCTGCGGCAATGACGCAGGGAACCGGGCTTCTCGCGGTGCGGCACACCCCGGGAACGAGGGGTACGAGCGGGCCGCGAGCGTCCGGCACGCCGCTACGCCCCGTAATGGCGGCTCGGCCCGATCAGCGGGACGGCGGGCGGCACCACAGTCGCCAGCCGGTGGTGAGCACGACCCTGGTGGGCTGAAAGGACGTTGCCATCGCCAGTCGTTCGGATGCCGCGTCGTCGGCGCGCACTCGGGTCTCCACCAGAGCGAGAAGAGACGCCTCCAGCCAGGTCGCCAACGCCCGGACGATCTCGGCGCCGTATCCGCGCCGGCGTTCGTCCGGGCCGATCACCACCGCGACCGCCGCACGGTGCGCCCGGGTGTCGGCGCCGAGCAGCCCGACGGCGACGCCGCCGTGGTCGCGGACCACCCAGGTCAGCGCGGCGCGGCCGGCACCCGTCCGGTGGCGCAGCTCGCGGCGCAACGCCGCCGGCTCGGTCGTCCCGCGCGCGTCCGGGCCGGCGAACAGCCCTCCGACTCCGAGCCCCGGAGCCGGGCGCGCCGCGAGCGCGACCTTGCGCGCCAGCTCCTCGGCGACATAGCCCGCGTTCCACACCGTCACCGGCAACGCCTGCAGCCGCGGCGTCGTCAGCGTCGGCCCGTCGCCACCCACGCTCACCCGCGCCGGGAAGGCTCGCGGACGCCCAGCAGGCCGCGGTCACGCAGCCAGGCCTCGGTGCGGCTCATACCGTCGGCCAGCTCGACCCGCGGGCCCCAGCCGGTCAACGCGGTGATCCGCTCGCCCGAGCACCTCCCGGTCCTGGTCACGTCCGCCACGCTGAGCGGACCCAGGTCCATCCGGCCGCGCGGGTCGACCCCGGCGACCAGCCGGGCGCCGAGACCGCGCACGATCCCCAGGGCCGCGGAGCCGGCCGACGGGACGGACGCCTGGCCGCCGCCGGCGTCCCCGGTGGGCTCCCCAGCGACGCCGGCGGGCTGGCTGCCTCGGCCAGCCTCGGCGAGCGCGGCGGCGGAGCCCGGCCGCGGGACGCGGTGCGACTCGACCCGGCCGCGCAGACGCCCGACGGCCACGGTGGCCTCATCCAGCGCGCCGTACATCCGGGCGGGCACTGAGCGCGGTGCGGGCAGATCCAGCATCCGGCTGTAGTAGCCGACGAACTCGGCGACCGTGCACGGCCCCGGCCCGGTCACGTGCAGAATCTCGCCGGCCGCCCGCGGCGAGTCCGCGGCCGAGATCACGGCCGCCACCACGTCGTCGATGTGGACGGGGTTGAGCCACCCGGTGCCACCGTCGAGGAGGACGAACCGGCCCGAACGCAGCAGCAGCACCGGCCAGACCGTCCACCGGCCGGCCCGCGGGCCATAGGCGTCCCCGAGGCGCAGCACGGTGGCCGACAGGCCGGACGCCGTCGCCGCGCTCACCGACTGCTCCGCGGCGGCCAGGGTGTCGGCCCGCGGGTCGCCGGTCAGCCCGACGGGCGCGGTCTCGTCGATGCCGTCGGCGATGTCCGGGCCGAGCGCCGACACGCAGGACAGGTGCACGACCCGGCGCACCTCGGCGCGGGCGGCGGCGTCGAGCACCGTGGCCGTCCCGCCGAGCAGGACCTGGCGCATCCGGGCCAGCGGAATGCGCGCGCTGCCGAGCGGTCGGCCACCGCGGATCGGCGGCAGCTCGCCGACCCCGCCCATGCCGGCCGCCGCGGCGTGGACCACCAGGTCCGCGCCGGCGAACTCCTTCTCCCAGTCGCCTGGCCGGCTCACGTCCGCGGTGCGCACGCCAGGGCCGCGGGCCACGTCGAGCGCGACCACCTCATCCCCGCGACCACGCAGGGCATGGGCAATCGCCCCGCCGACGAACCCGGCGGCGCCGGTGACCACCACCCGAGCCAACGTCAGCCCTCCTGACCGTGACCTCGCGGACGAGACCGTTCTGATCCTGCTGGCACGCGGTCCTCACGGCCGGAGTCCAGATCACGTCCCAGCATGCAGCATGACAGCACACCCGGATCTCAGCACGCACGGCGCCCGGCACACCACATGGACGACGGCCACCCACCTGCCGCCTCCAGAACCTACGACTGCCTCCCGGGCCTACGACAGGCCGCCGCCCTCGACGGGCGCGAGCCCGACCGGCTCCTCTTTCCTCTCCTCTTCCTTCTCTTTCCTTTTCTCCTTCACGAGGCCCCCGCCCTCGCCCCCGGTCTCCTCTTCCTCTGGGCTTCCGGCCACCGTCGCGCGGCGCCGGGCCACCTGGCGCCGCAGCAGCTCACCGAACAGGCCGGCCAGGACCGAGACGACCACGACGGACGGCGCGAGCCACGGAGTCGACTCCTTCAGCCCGGGCACCGACGCCGCCGCGTAGCCCAGCGCGGTCAGCCCGGTACCCCAGATCACCGCGCCGACCACGGCCGCCAGCAGGAAGCGCGACCACGGCATCCGCACCGCGCCCGCCAGGATCGGGGCGAAGGTGCGCGCCCAAGGCACGAATCGGGCCGCTACCAGCGTCACCGGGCCGAAACGTCCGTAGAACTCCTCGGTGCGGTCAAGCAGCTTTTTGTGTCGACGTTCCAGCCAGGGCCGGCCGAGCCGCCACCCGGTCACATAGCCCACGCAGACCCCCACGACCGCCATCACGGTCACGCCGGCAGCAAGTAGCGGCAGCGACACCCGGTGTGTCGGATCCGCCGCCAGCAGCCCGGCCGCCAGCAACATCGCGTCTCCCGGCAGCCAGAACCCGATCGGCACGCCGCTCTCAAGGAAGACGATCGCGAAGACGGTCAGATACAGGGTCAGGCCGGATAGACGGTCGACATCCATGCCATCAGTCTGACGGGGCGCCGAGCGCACCCGTCGCCGGACGCTTCGCGGCGCGCGCCGTGATACCCGATCGGCGCGGCCGCTGCGAAGATGACGGATCGAAGGGTAAGTAGTCACGAGTCCCAGTGGCGCGGGCGATGTCGGCGGCAACGGGCTCCCTCACAGCCGCCTCGCGTCATACCCTTCGCGCAACACAGCCCACAACGCGCGGTCCCGGCACACCCCGGCGCGCGCCGTCCACCCCTGCCCGGTCCGCCGGCGGGCGACGGCCGCCGGCGGGCGAACCCGGCCGCGTCCGCCCGCTCGGTGGCCCGACGCCTTTGACAGGAGCTTTCGATGCCCATCGCGACCCCAGACGTCTACGCCGAGATGCTCGACCGGGCGAAGGCGAACGCCTTCGCCTACCCAGCCATCAACGTCACCTCGTCACAGACGCTGAACGCCGCGCTGCGCGGCTTCGCCGAGGCGGGCAGCGACGGAATCCTCCAGGTGTCCACGGGGGGAGCCGAGTACCTGTCCGGGTCGACCGTCAAGAACATGGTGCTCGGCGCGGAGGCCCTGGCCGAGTTCGCGCACCACGTCGCCAAGGCCTACCCGGTGCAGATCGCCCTGCACACCGACCACTGCCCGGCGGACAAGCTCGACACCTACATGCGCCCGCTCGTCGCCATCTCCAGGGAGCGGGTGAAGGCCGGCCGCGACCCGCTGTTCCAGTCGCACATGTGGGACGGTTCCGCGGTGCCGCTGGAGGAGAACCTCAAGCTCGCCGAGGAGCTGCTCGCCGACTGCAAGGCCGCGAACATCGTGCTCGAGGTGGAGATCGGCGTCGTCGGCGGCGAGGAGGACGGGGTCGTCGGCGCGATCGACGAGAAGCTCTACACCACGCCCGAGGACATGTGGCGCACCGCCGAGGTGCTCGGCACCGGCGACAAGGGCCGGTACATGCTGGCGGCCACCTTCGGCAACGTGCACGGCGTCTACAAGCCGGGCAACGTCAAGCTACGCCCGACGATCCTGCGCGACGGCCAGCAGTACGTGGCCGCCAAGCTGGGGCTCGGCGCCGACGCGAAGCCGTTCAACCTGGTCTTCCACGGCGGCAGCGGCTCGGAGCTCTCCGAGATCCGCGAGGCGCTGGACTACGGCGTCGTCAAGATGAACGTGGACACCGACGCCCAGTACGCGTTCACCCGGCCGGTGGCGGACCACATGTTCAAGAACTACGACGGCGTCCTGAAGATCGACGGCGAGGTCGGCGTCAAGAAGTCCTACGACCCCCGCACCTGGGGCAAGGCCGCCGAGGCGAACATGGCCAAGCGGGTCGCGCAGGCCTGCGAGGACCTGCGCAGCGCCGGCCAGGCTCTTTAGTTTGGTTCGCTCCGTCCGGGCACGGCGCTCCGGCGACCTCGCTGCGGCCCGGCCCACTTCGCTTCGCTCGTGGGCCGGGCCTCCGCGAGGCGCGCCTCCGCGCCGCGCGGTCACCTGCCGCTGAACGTCACCAAACCAAGATCCATCCGATCCGGGGCACCAGCCAGATTTAGCTCGGCGTCGGATCTTCGGCCCGGGGTCGCCAACTTGGCGGCCCCGGGTCGTTTGCTGTCCCCGGCCGGTCCATCGCCCGTTCGGGCGGGTCCACCCGGACGGGCGGGCCTACCGGACGGGCAGGTCCACCAGAGCGGCGGGTCCACCCGTGGGTGGGCAAAGCGGTCAGCATCACTACTGACTACTCGCCGTTGCACAGTGGACTACTTAGCGCCACCGAAAGCGGACCACGACCGGACACGCCTGGCCAGTGCGCCACAGGGGTCGAATCTGTCGATGGTCAACCATGAGCACTCATTCGACTACCATCTGCGCACGAACCGGGTGATTCGGGGCGGGTGTAGCGAGGATCGCATTTCGCCCGAGCAAGCATCGAAGGTGCCCTTCGGACGGCAGAATGGTAGATTTATTTTTCGACGCGACACGCGGACGGAACCAGACCCGCGTGTGGCCCTCTGCTCGGACGGTCCGGCCCCTTGTGGGACGAAACCGCCAGCTAGCAGATCCTCGACGCAGAGCAAGAAAACGCCGCCCGCGGAGCCGGGTAGGAAAGATGAGCGCGCGTACGCGCGCGATAACATCGTTTCGGGCACATTTCAAGCAGCGACACGCCGGTGTGGCCTTCTTCACGTGCCTATTTCAATGCTTGCCGCCACGCCGAGGAATGTGGTTATGGTCTTCGCCGTGCCTGGCGACAGGACAGGCACCCAACGGGCGGCACGCCGAATCCTGCCCCCGCCCGGCGAGTTTTGAACCAGCGGCAGGAACGGGGGAACCGAATCCGGACGCCTGATCCAGAGATCCTGGGCAGCGGCCTTTTCCACCAACCTGATCGGACCGACGAGACCCGTGGAGCCGAAGTGGTGACGGAAAAGGCTCAATAGTGCGACGGCCTGCGTGGCCAAAAAGCGCGCCACGCCAGCCTCGCCCTCAACAGGCGTCCTAGGGGTGAAGCCGACCGACTTTCGCTGTGCTCGTTGACGCGCCGAACCGAGCGCGTCAACCCAACAGCCGAAAATGTCGCGTGGCCGGGCAATCTCTTTCCAGCCCGAACCCGACAGCTCACCTCGCAGGCGTGGGGAAGGGCAATCACGCATGTCCGAATCAAGTACCCCTGGTCGACATCGCATGCCCGGCGGTCGTTTCGTTCCGCCGGTGGCCGAATGTCCGCCAGACGGCACCACGAGCGTGCGCGTCTCCGTCAGCCCCCGAGCTGGCGAATCGGCGGGGCCGATCCGCCAGGTTTCTCCCCGGAATTCCCGGGAACCCCGGCGAGCCGTCACGTCCCCGGCACGCCGGCTACGCAAGTCCCTCGCGGCAGTTCCCGTCATCGCCGCGGCCGTGGGCGGCACACTCGCCGTCGCGACACCCGCGAACGCCTCTTCCACCTGGGCAGAACTGCGCCAGTGCGAGTCGGGCGGAAACTATTCCATCAATACCGGCAACGGATACTACGGCGCGTACCAGTTCTCCGTGAGGACGTGGCAGAGCCTCGGATATTCGGGGCTGCCGAGTGCCGCGCCACCGGCGGTTCAGGACGAGGCGGCGCTGCGGCTGGCGCAGCGCTCCGGCTTTGGCCAGTGGCCGGAATGCGGCCGCGGGATGGGTCCGGACCAGCTCGCCCCGGGCGCGAGCTCCGCCGGCGCCGGCCAGGCCTCCCGGTCGGCCCCCAGAGCGCCTCTCGTGGCCCAGCCGATCTCCTCGACCACGGCGCACCTGCCCTTCACGACGGCACTGGCCGGCCAGTACCGCGCCGACGTCCAGTCCTGGCAGGCCCAGATGAACAAGATCGGCTATTCCCTCGCCGCCGACGGGCACTACGGGCCGCGTTCGGCCGAGGCCGCCCGCGCGCTGCAGCGGGCCAAGGGCCTGGCCGTCGACGGCGTCGTCGGCCAGAGGACCTGGGCCGCCACCTTCGCCTGAGCCGTCAGGCGTCACCGCCCGGCTGACCTTCTCGCCGAGGCCTCCCGTCACGCGGGGCTTTGCCATTGCCCGTCGTTGACGGAACTCCCGGGGATCGGCTGACACCGATCCCGGGCAGGAGCCTCGGCCTGGGCCACCCGCCCGGATCCTCCCTCCCGGGCCGGCCCCGCGAGGTCAGTCGACCCGCCGCCACTGGAACCTCGCCGCGATCGGCCCCCACCGACCGCTGCCCACGCTGGCGACGGGACCCCTTTCCCACCCCGTCTCCGGCCGCCAGTCGGAGGCGTGCGGCCTTGGCCCGCCGGTTGGTCGGTGGGGCGAGGGGATCTGGCGGCGACGACGGTCGCTGCCTCGCCGCCGTGCCGTCGCGCCGGCCACAGAGTCGAAGGCCGCGCGAGCCTCATCATGATCGCGTGGCCGCCGGCCGGCGTGCCGGTCGGGCGGCGTCAGCGAGTGGCTGGCGCCACCGCCGGAACAGTCGCGAACCGGGGTCGTCCCTTTCGTTGGGGTGACCCCGGTTTGCGGCGAAGGATGACGACTCGCTACAGTCCGGTGCTACTCATCCGACCTGGGTGAGTCGCGCGGGCGGACGCCGAGTCCTGCCCCCACCCGCGTGTGGAGATGGCCCCGCTGCCGCGGGGCACGATCCGCTCGGGCAGGAGCGGGGGACCCACTTCCGGACGGGACGACAGTCACGTCCTCGGGGTGAAGCCGGTCAGCTGGGCGCGACGCCGCGGGCGACGCGCGAGGTGACACCGGCCGGGCATTCCCAGCCCGAACCCGACAGCTCACCCCGCAGGCGCAGGGAAGGGATCGACATGCCGTCTGAGCAGTCCGGTGACGCCCGGTCCGCCTCCAGGACGGGAGGCCGGCACCGTGCCCCGCAGGGCCCGTCGTCGACCGCCCGCCTGCTGCGTACCACCGGCGCGGTCACGGCGCTCGTGGGCAGCGGCCTCGCGGTCACCGCGATACCGGCCGGCGCCGCCACCCCGGACGACTTCGCCCGGTTGCGTCAGTGCGAGTCCGGCGGCAATTACTCGATCAACACCGGCAACGGCTTCTACGGCGCCTACCAGTTCGACAAGCGCACCTGGCAGGGCCTCGGCTACTCCGGCCTGCCGAGCGAGGCGGCCCCGGCCGTTCAGGACGAAGCGGCATACCGGCTTTACAACTCCCGCGGCTGGTCCCCCTGGCCGGCCTGCTCCAAGAAGCTTGGCCTGACCAACAACGGGCCGGTCGGCGGCGTCTCGTCGTCCGCGTCCAGCGGCTCGGTCCAACAGGCGGTCCAGCCAGCCGAGCCTCCGATGACGCTCGACCGGGCCCGCTCCGAGGTCCAGCAGTCGGGCTTCCACGGCACGATCTCCACGGCCGACGGCGGCAAGGTGCGCGCCGACGCCTACGTCTGGCAGCAGCAGATGCGCGACCAGAGCTTCTCGCTCACCGTCGACGGCAAGTTCGGCCCGCAGTCGCAGGGCGTCGCCGCGCTCTACTCGTACCTGACCGGGGTCAGCGACGGCGAGCCCGGCGTCGTCGGCGAGAACCTCTGGAAGGCGACCGTCCAGGGCTGACGCACGGCTCGGACGCCGCGCGCGGGCCGGTCCGTGGCCGGGGGGCCGCGCCGTCTACGGTTGGGGCATGACGACTCCGTCCGGACGGCCCGATCTCATGGGCGGACCACCAGCCACCCTGCTGCCGGTCGACCCCGCATCGGCGGCGCTCGCCGCGGGTGAGGCCGCAAGCCGCGTGGCCGCCCGGTTCCCCACCTCCAGCGCGGCGTGGGCTGCGTTGGCCGAGGAGGCCCTCGGCGGCGGGCGCCCAGTCGAGGCGTACGCCTACGCGCGCACCGGCTACCACCGCGGCCTCGACGCGCTGCGCCGCTCGGGCTGGCGCGGGCACGGACCGGTCCCCTGGTCGCACGAACCGAACCAGGGATTCCTGCGCGCCCTGGCCGCCCTCGGGCAGGCCGCCGCCGCGATCGGCGAGACCGCCGAGGTCGAGCGGATCGGGAAGTTCCTGTTCGACAGCGACCCGACCGCCCCTGGCCAGCTCACCCAGGCCGACTGATCATCGGCTCACGGGGTCGAAGGCACAGTCAGGCACCGAGCCGTCACTCAGCCAATCGGTGGGGTAGGCGGGGCTTCGTTCTTAGGTACAGTCTCACCCCGTGCCTGCGCTTGTCCTGATCGGAGCCCAGTGGGGCGACGAGGGTAAGGGAAAGGCGACCGACCTTCTGGGCGGCGCCGTCGACTACGTCGTGCGCTACCAGGGCGGCAACAATGCCGGCCATACGGTGGTCATCGGCGACGAGAAGTACGCCCTGCACCTGATCCCCAGCGGGATCCTGCGTGCGGACTGCATCCCGGTGATCGGGAATGGTGTGGTGATCGACCCGGGGGTGCTGCTCGCGGAGATGGCCGGTCTGCGCGCCCGCGGCATCGACACCTCCAGGCTGATGATCAGCGCGAACGCCCATCTGATCATGCCGCACCACCGGGCCCTCGACCGGGTGACCGAGCGTTACCTCGGCAAGGCCCGGATCGGCACGACCGGCCGCGGCATCGGCCCGGCCTACGGCGACAAGGTCGCGCGCACCGGCATCCGGGTGCAGGACCTGCTCGACCCGGGCATCCTGTGCCAGAAGCTGGAGCTGGCGCTGCGCGAGAAGAACCAGGTGCTCGCCAAGGTCTACAACCGCCGCAAGATCGAGGTCGACGCGGTGGTCGAGGAGTACCTGGAGTACGCCGCGCAGCTCGGCCCGCACATCGCGGACACCGGCCTCGTGCTGGACTCGGCGCTGCGCGCAGGCAAGGTCGTCCTGCTGGAGGGTTCCCAGGGCACCCTGCTCGACGTCGACCACGGCACCTATCCGTTCGTCACCTCGTCGAACCCGACCGCGGGCGGCGCGGCCACCGGCGCGGGCATCGGCCCGACCCGGATCACTCGGGTGATCGGCATCATCAAGGCCTACACCACCCGGGTCGGATCGGGACCGTTCCCGACCGAGCTGGACGACAAGGTCGGCGACGAGCTGCGCCGCGTCGGCGGCGAGTTCGGGGTGACGACCGGCCGCGCCCGCCGCACCGGCTGGTACGACGCGGTCATCGCCCGCTACGCGGTCCGGGTCAACGGGCTCACCGACCTGTTCCTGACCAAGCTGGACGTCCTGTCCGGCTTCGACACGGTGCCGGTGTGCGTGGCGTATGACGTCGGCGGCACCCGGATGTCCGAGATGCCGATGACCCAGACCGAGTTCCACCACGCCAAGCCGATCTACGAGGAGCTGCCCGGCTGGAACGAGGACATCTCGGGGGCCACGTCGTTCGACCAGCTCCCGCCCGAGGCGCGTGACTACGTCAAGGCGCTCGAGGAGATGTCCGGCGCGCCGATCTCGGCGATCGGCGTCGGCCCCGGCCGCGACCAGACACTCGTCCTGCGCGACCTCCTCTGACGTTGACGTACCTCTGACGGTCACGAACCTCGGACGTTCACCGGCCCCCGGCGGCCACCAACTTGCGCTACGGACAGTGACGAGCGACGCTTTCTTGGTCACGCCCCGCAGCCGCCGGGAGGTTGATCACGTGGTCGCCCGCCCGTCCGAGGAACCGCAGCCCACTCCAGGACCGCCGGAGGCGCGAAGGGAGAACAGCTTCGGGCCCGCATCGATGGTGCCGCCCGCGCCCGCCGACGGTCAGCCTGGCGAGGACGGTCCCGGTGGCCCGCTGGTGGTGGCACCCGGTGGGGACGAGGCCCTGTGGCGCCGCGCCGCCGTGCTCGCCGGCCCCGCGGAGCCGCTCTGGCAGGTCCGGGCGGGGGGCTACCGCGCGGACGTGGACGCCGACGCCTGGCCGGTCGGGTTCTCTCCGACGGGCGAGGCGCTGCCCGACGCCCTCACCGACGTCCTGCTGCGCGGCAGTCACTGGGTGCGCAGCGCCCGGCTGGCTGAGGCGGAGCGCAGGGAGCGCTCGGCGGCCGTCGCCGCCCACGTCGAGGCGCAGCTGGCCGCGTTCCTCAAGCTGTGTGCCGAGGCGGAGCTGGTAGCGCCCGTGACGATGCGGGTGGTGCGGGACGCGCCACGGCTGGCGCGGGCTCGGCACCGGGCCGAGGGCCGGCCGCGCGCGGCGCTGCGCGCGGCCGACGACTCGACGGCGGACCTTCCGCAGGGGACCGAACGCCGCGACCAGCACGCCCGGGGCGGCGGGTCGCCCGGCCGCTGGCACGGCAGGAACCGGCCGGCGGCATGGCCGGTGCTCTACTGGCGCTGTGAGAGCTTCCCGTCGGCCGGCCGGTCGCTGCACCTGTTCGTCGAGCCGGGCGGCCGGACGTTCGAGGGCCGGGACCTGCCGGCCCCGCTGACCGTGCTCGGCCGGCAGGTCCGGGTCTGGCCGGTCGACGTGCCGTCGATCGTCGAGGGCATGGCCGAGGTCGACGCACGCCGCTGCGCCCTCCACCTGGTAGACGGCATGGCCAGGCTGCTGTGGCGAGCCGGCGTTGGGCTCTGAATCACACCGAGCCCGGCTCGGGCTTTAGGCGCGCGTCGGGGAATCGGGTGACAGGTCGGTTTCCGGGTATGGTGCGGCCCGGGCCCAAGGTCCCCGCCGACCGGTGTCGCCGGTTCCGGGGGTGACGGCCCGCAGCGGCCCCCCGACAGGCAAAGGACCGACGGACCGATGACGCACGGCGTACGACGCCCACGACCGCCTGGCCGGGTGTCTCCAGAGGTGGCTGCGTGAGCATGAAGGTCCTTGTGATCGGCTCGGGCGGCCGGGAGCACGCGCTGTGCCGGGCGCTCGCCCGCGACCCCCGCGTCGGCTCGATCGTCTGCGCGCCGGGCAACGCCGGCATCGCCGACCTCGCCGAGGGCCGCCCGCTCGACGTGGCCGACCCGGACGCGGTGGCCGCCGTCGCCGAGTCCGTCGGCGCCGAGTTGACGATCATCGGCCCGGAGGTCCCCCTGGTCGCCGGCGCCGCCGACGAGCTGCGCGCCCGCGGCCTGCCGTGCTTCGGACCGTCCGCCGCCGCGGCGCGCCTCGAGGGCAGCAAGACGTTCGCCAAGGAGGTGATGCGGGCCGCGGGCGTGCCGACGGCCGCGGCCCGGGACCACGCCGAGATCGAGCCGGCGCTCGCCGACCTGGACACCTTCGGCCCGCCGTACGTCGTCAAGTACGACGGGCTGGCCGCCGGCAAGGGGGTGACGGTCACCGAGGACCGCGACGCCGCCGTCGCGGCCGTCCGCGACTGCCTGCGCGGACCGGACGACCGCGTGGTGCTCGAGGAGTACCTCGACGGCCCGGAGGTGTCGCTGTTCGCGGTCGTCACCGAGGACGGCGCCGTGGCACCGCTGTTGCCGGCCCAGGACCACAAGCGGATCGGCGACGGTGACACCGGTCCGAACACCGGCGGGATGGGCGCCTACGCCCCGCTGCCCTGGGCCTCGCGCGGGCTCGCCGGCCAGGTGGTCACCACCGTCGTCCGCCCGACGGTCGCCGAGATGGCCCGGCGCGGCACCCCGTTCACCGGTCTGCTCTACGTGGGTCTGGCGCTCACCGCCCGCGGGCCGCGCGTCGTCGAGTTCAACGCCCGGTTCGGCGACCCGGAGACGCAGGCGATCCTCGCGCTGCTCAGCACGCCGCTGACCGACGTGCTGACGGGCCGCCGCCCGCCGGTCTGGCGGTCGGGTGCGGCGGTCACCGTGGTGGTGGCCGCCGCCGGTTACCCGGGCACCCCCCGGCTCGGCGACCCGATCCGCGGCCTCGAAGCCGCCGGGAAGCTCACCGGGGTGGACGTCCTGCACGCCGGGACGAGACGCGACGCGGACGGACGAGTGGTCTCGGCCGGCGGCCGAGTGTTGTCCGTCACGGCGATCGGTTCCAACCTCGAGTCCGCGCGAGGATCGGCGTACGAGGCCGTCAGCCGGATCTCGCTGGCCGGCGCCCAGTACCGCACCGACATCGGTGACCCGTCGCGGCTGCGCCACGCCGCGGACGTCCGCCGCGCCGGCTCGGCCGGCGGGTCTGGCGAGGCTGGCTAGCGTCCAGCGAGGCTGGCCAGGCGGTCACCGCCCCGAGCAGTAGGGGCGCCCCAGGAGCACCTGCCGGTGGTAGAGCCGGAGTCCTCCCCGACGACGAGGAGCGAAGTGAGCAGCAACAACACCCCCGAGTCCCCCTCCGCCCGCCCGCGGGTCGCGGTTGTGTACGGGTCGGCGTCGGACGCGCAGACGATGAGCAAGGCCGGCGCGACCCTCGCGCGGTTCGGCGTCGCCCACGAGGAGGCCGTGCTCTCGGCCCATCGCGCGCCCCGCACGCTGGCCGACTGGGTGGAGGGCCTGCGCGGCCGAGGCATCCAGGTGGTCATCGCCGGCGCCGGGCTCGCCGCCGCGCTGCCGGGCACCGTCGCCGCGCTCACCACGCTGCCGGTGATCGGCGTCCCGATCTCCGGGGGCGCGCTCGACGGGATGGACTCGATGCTCGCCATCGCCCAGATGCCGCCGGGCGTCGCGGTGGCCACCGTCGGCCTGAACAACGCCACCAACGCGGCCGTGCTCGCCGTCCAGATCCTGGCCCTGGCCGACCAGGAGCTCGCCGGCAAGCTCGCCACCTACAAGGACGACTTCGAGCGCGCGGCGGCGGACGGGCTCGCCCGCGTGACGGCGGCCGCCGCGGCGCCCGCCGGCGTGTCGGCATGATCGAGCGTTACACCCTGCCCGAGATGGGCCGGGTCTGGTCGGAGGCGTACAAGTACGAGCTGTGGTGCAAGGTCGAGGTGCTCGCCATGGAGGCGCACGCCGCCGCCGGGCGCATCCCCGCCGACGCGGTCGAGCCGGTGCGCGCGGCGCCGGCACCGACGCCGGCGGCGGTCGCCGAGATCGAGGCCGTCACCCAGCACGACGTGATCGCGTTTCTCACCGCCTGGGCCGACCAGACCGAGCCGCGCTCGGCGGCCGCCTACGTCCACTTCGGAATGACGTCGTCCGACCTGCTCGACACGGCGCTCGCGCTTCAGCTGGTCGAGGCGACCGACCTCCTGCTCGCCAAGGCGGACACCCTGGTCGCGGCGCTGCGCGACCTGGGGCTCGCCCATCGGTCCACGCTGCGGGTCGGGCGCACCCACGGCATCCACGGCGAGCCGACGGTCTTCGGCCACCGGGTCGCGGACCTGGCGTTCGGCGTCGCGCGCTGCCGCGACCGGCTGCGTGCCGCCCGCGCCGACGTCGCCATCGCCAAGATCTCCGGGGCGGTGGGGACGTACTCGAACATCGACCCGGACGTGGAGCGCCACGTCGCCGAGAGGCTGGGCCTGGCCCCCGCGCCGGTCGCGACCCAGGTCGTGCTGCGCGACGGCATCGCGAGCTGGGTGGCGGCGCTGGCCGGTATCGCCACACTGTGCGAGGCGGTGGCGCTGGAGGTCCGGCACGGGCAGCGCACCGAGGTGCGCGAGCTGTCCGAGCCCTTCGGCAAGGGCCAGAAGGGCTCGTCCGCGATGCCCCACAAGAAGAACCCGATCATGTCCGAACGGATCGCGGGGCTCGCCCGGATCGTGCGGGCCCAGTACGTCCCCGTCCTCGAGGGCGTGCCGCTGTGGCACGAGCGGGACATCTCGCACTCCTCGACGGAACGGATCGCGCTGCCGGACGCGGCCGCCGGCGCCGACTACCTGCTGAACCTGACGACCCGGCTGGTGACCGGCCTGGTCGTCGACGTTGACCGGATGCGCGGGAACCTCGACGCCACCGGCGGGCTGGTCTACACCTCCGCCGTCCTGCTGGAACTGGTCGAGACCGGCCTGTCCCGGGAGGACGCCTACGTCATCACCCAGGCCGCCGCGATGGAGACCTGGCAGACCGGCGTCCCGTTCCGGGAGACGCTGCGCAAGCATGCCGCCGATCGCGGCCTGCCCCTCGACGAGAGCCGTCTCGACGAGGTCAGCCGGCCCGAACGCTATGTCGAGCGGCTGGGACCTGTTTTTGACCGACTCGCGGCGCTGAGCTGACGGCGTTGAGCTAGGAACCTGGAGAAATCATGCCGCTTACGCACGAGGAGTTCGCCGGGCTGACGCACCTGGGCTCGGGTAAGGTCCGCGAGCTGTTCGCCGTGGGAGATGACGCGGTCCTGCTGGTCGCGAGCGACCGGATCTCCGCGTTCGACGTCATCCTGCCGACCGAGATCCCCGACAAGGGCGCGGTGCTGACTGGCCTGACGCTGTGGTGGTTCGACCAGCTCGCCGATCTCGTTCCGTCGCACGTCATCAGCTCGAACGTCGACGAGTACCCGGCCGAGCTCACTCCCTACCGGGAGCAGCTGCGCGGCCGGTCGATGCTGTGCCATCGGCTGGACATGGCCATGATCGAATGTGTCGCTCGCGGCTACCTGACCGGCAGCGGGCTCAAGGACTACCAGCGCACCGGCGCCGTCAGCGGCCACCCGCTGCCCGAGGGCCTCGTCGACGGCTCGAAGCTGCCGCACCCGATCTACACCCCGTCGACGAAGGCGCCCATCGGCGAGCACGACGAGAACATCAGCCGGGCCGACGCGGCGGACCGGGTCGGTGGCGAGCTCGCCACCGAGCTGGAGAAGCTCACCCTGCAGATCTTCGGCCGGGCGAGCGACCTCGCCGCGGAGCGCGGGATCCTGCTCGCCGACACGAAGTTCGAGTTCGGCCACGACTCGGCCGGCGTGCTGCGGCTCGGCGACGAGGTGCTCACCCCGGACTCGTCCCGCTTCTGGCCGGCGGACCTGTGGTCGCCGGGCGGGGCCCAGCCGTCGTTCGACAAGCAGTTCATCCGGGACTACCTGGTCAACTCAGGCTGGGACCGTGACACTCCGGCCCCCGAGCTGCCGGCCGACGTCGTCGTGTCGACGAGGGCGCGCTACGTCGAGGCGTACGAGCGCCTCACCGGCATCTCGTTCGACGACTACCTGTCGACGTCCTGAGCCAGCCGTCGTCCTCCTGGGCGAAGGACCGTCACCGACCCGGTCAGGCCCGCTGGCCGGATTGGCCGTTCAGCACCTTGATCGGGTCGGTGCACAGGAGGTTCAACGCCTCGTTCACCAGCACCGGGTCGTAGCGGCGCTCGTCGAACTGCGCCCGCACGTGCAGCACGCCCGCGAGTTCCAGGTAGATGAAGGAGATGCCTTCGTCCTTGCCCCCGGAGCGCGCGTTGGCGAAGAAGCGCTCCTCCGGCGGGGCGAGCCACCGCAGACGTTCCAGCTCGGGCTCCCGGCCCCAGCTGACCAGCCACGGCCGCACGTCGGGTGCGGCCGGCGGCGCGGCGGCCTGGGGGCGCGGTCGAGGCAGCCAGGACTTCGCGATCTGGAAGGCCTGCCTGGCCAGCGGCTGGCCCAGCTCGGTCGCCCGGCGTAGCTCCGCTCCGAACGACTCCGGTGACGTCGGATCGTCCGGCCAGATGGTCAGGCGTTCCACGAAGTTGCCGAACGTCGGAGCGCCGACCCGCAGATAGCGCCGCAGGTCGCAGGGCAGGTGGATGCCGTCGTCGGCGCTGCCGAGCCCAGCCGCGTCCATCGCGGCCATGGTCGCCGCGAACAGCACGCTGTTCACGGACACGCCAGGGGCGTGCAGGTCCCGCCACGCGCGCAGCGTGGCCAGGTAACCCGGCCGGGAACGCTGGAGCAGCCTGCCCACGCCGCCCGCCGCCGGGCGCGGCCCCGCCGCGGCCTGGGCTGGCAGCCGCTTACCGAGCTCGAGCTGCTCGCCACCCGGGAACTCGCCGAGCTCGAGCTGCTTGCCACCCGGGAGCTCGCCACCCAGGAAACCAAGCCGGCCGGCGGGGACCTCGTGCCGTTCACGCATCGACGCCGCGAGATCCCTGAGCAGGGCCGGCCGGCGGCCGTAGGTCTCACGCAGGGCACGGGGTAGCGGGTACCGCGTCCCGCCACCCACCAGGTCGGTCGGACGGCTGCCCTCCAGCGCGTGGCGCAGCACGCCGGCCCAGAACTTCAGGCAGGTGTAGTCGCCGAGGAGGTGGGAGAACATGAGGAACGAGCAGCGCTGGCCGACGAAGATCCGGAACGGAAGGTCACCGAGACCCTCCTCGCAGAGCTCGGCCAGACGGGCCAGCAGTGGGCCGGAATCCTCGACGGGCTCGCCAATGGCGGCCGGGCTGTCGTCGAGGTCGACGACGACGGCCGACAGGAACCGTTCGCGCTGCCTGAGCGGAACAGGAACACGGGCCCCCCTGGCGGCATCGATGCGACGCGTGAACCGGCTGGACGGGTCGATCGTCGCGAGTTGCCGGATCACGGTTCGGGCGGCCTCGACCGACGGCATCTCGGCCGGGCCGGTCGCGACCGCGAATGTGCTCTCGATGCCGAGCCAGAGGCGGTCGCGCCGCGGGAAGTCGTTCCAGCGGAAGACAGTCGCGGTTTTTGTCACGGATTCCCAGGCACCCCCACCTGACAAGTACAGAAATTGTACCTTACGTAACTGTACCTACCGTCGGACCAGTCGCGTTCACCGCCCCACCGGCTCCGGGCCTGGTTTATCGCCGCCGGAGAGGCACTTTAGGCCCGGCCCGTGCATTGCCGGACAGGAGCTTTGCTCGGCGACTACTCGGCAGCCTCCACAAGGGTCGATCTTCGCAGGGATCGACCCGCGCGGCTCGGCCGTTACGGAGACGAGACCGTCGGCCGCCTGTCGGCGTTCCGACATCCACCCGGGACGCCTGGCGCCAGCGGATGACGGCCGGCGTGCCCCGCGGACGCCAGTTTTCGCGCCTGCCGCGGGAACGCCGCGGGCACGGGTGGAAGTCCTGGTCACGGGCCCGGCAAAGGACGGCGGCACCCGCGCCGCACCGCGTCAGGGTGGGGCTGGCCCCACCCCGGCCGGCGGTGGTGACCCACCATGGCCCACAGGCTGGCCTGACCCCAGGGCCGGCGGTTCACTCCAGTGACCTTGCCCGCCCGTTCCGGGACCGTTGACCCATGCCCAGTCGCGCTCCCCACCACCCCGACGGCCATCGGGCCGATCACTCCGCCCAGGCCCCGGCGCGCTCCGCCGCCGGGGCCGCCCGCCGGCCGAACGGCAACGCGGGCCGCGTCACCGCCGACGGTCACGCCAACCACCTCGCCGCCAGGGCCGCGCGCTGGAGCGTGCGGCACCGCAAGTTCGCCGTCGCCGGCTGGCTGCTCGCCGTCGTCGCCGTGATCATGATTGGCAACATGATCGGCACGAAGACCCTCAAGGACGAGGACATGAGCCTCGGCGAGAGCGGCCGCGCGGAGCAGACGCTGCGCGACGCCGGCTTCGTCGACCGCGACAGCGAGAACGTCCTCATCCAGCTTCCTACCGCGCCGGCCGGCGGCCAGCTGGCCGACCCGCAGGTCCGCGCGACGGTCGCCGATGTCATCGCGCGGATCGCGGCCACCGGTGAGGTGACCGACGTGCGCGCCCCGATCCCCGCGCAGGGTGCCACCGAGGACAGCGGTCTGGTCTCCGCGGACGGCCGGTCCGTGCTGGTGACCTTCGAGCTCACCGGGGACCCCGACACCGCGGCCGACCGGATCGAGCCGGTCATGGACACCGTCGCCTCGGTCGCCGCCGCCCACAGCGGGCTCACGGTCGAGCAGTTCGGCCAGGCGAGCGCCGACAAGGCCCTCGACGAGACGATGGGCAACGACTTCCAGCGGGCCGAGTGGTCCGCGATCCCGGTGACCATCGCCATCCTGCTGATCGTGTTCGGCGCGCTGATCGCCGCGCTGATCCCGGTGGCGCTGGCGATGACCGCGTTCATCGGCACGCTCGGCGTCGTCGCGTTCGTCAGCCACCTGATGCCGACCAACGAGATCGCGACATCGGTCATGCTGCTGATCGGCCTCGCCGTCGGCGTCGACTACGCGCTGTTCTACATCCGCCGCGAGCGCGAGGAGCGCGCCAAGGGCCACGGCCCCGAGCGGGCGCTGGCGATCGCGTCCGAGACCTCCGGCCACACCGTGCTGGTCTCCGGCCTGACCGTCGCCGTGTCGCTGGCCGGCCTGATGATCACCGGGATGAGCGTCTTCACCGGGATCGCGGTCGGCACGATGATCGTCGTCCTGGTCGCGCTGCTCGGCTCGGTCACCGTGCTGCCCGCGCTGCTGTCCCTGCTCGGTGACCGGGTCGAGCTCGGCCGGCTGCCGTGGAAGCGCCCGGCGGCGCCGGACGCGCCCCGCTCCCGGCGGGCCCGGCGGGCGGCGCGCCGCACCGCGCGGCACTCGAAGCGCCAGGCCGGCGAGATCGCGGACGCGGCCATGACCGAGGTCCTCGGCGCGGCCGTCGCCGCCGAGCACGCCGAGCGCGTGGAGCGGGCCGAGCGGGCCGCGCTCCTCGAGGCGGCCGGGAAGAACGGCCGGGTCCGCCTGCTCGACCGGCTGATGCGCCACCCCGGCATCGTCGCGACCGTGACCGGCGGCCTGCTGATCCTGCTCGCCCTCCCGACGCTGGGCATGCACACCGCCGAGCAGGGGCTCGACGACCTGCCCAAGGACATCCCGGTCATGAAGACCTACCAGCGGCTGACCGCCGCCTTCCCCGGCGGGCCCACGCCCGCGGTGATCGTGGTGTCCGCACCCGACGTCACCTCGGCGCCCGTCACCGCCGCGATCGACGACCTGCGGTCCAAGGCCGTCGCGGCCAAGGTCGGCTTCGAGCCCGTCGTCGTCGACATCAGCGCCGACAAGACCGTCGCCCGCGTGCTCATGCCGATCGCCGGCGGCGGCACCGACGACGCGTCGATGGACGCGGTCCACACGCTGCGCGACGACCTGGTGCCCTCGACGATCGAGAAGATCCCCGGCGCGCGCGCCGACGTCAGCGGCCTGGCCGCCGGCTCGCTGGACTTCAACGACCAGCTCGGCGGGCGTACCCCGCTGGTGATCGGGTTCGTGCTGCTGCTGGCCTTCGGGCTGCTGCTGACGGCGTTCCGCAGCGCCACGGTCGCGGCCCTCGCGGTGGGCCTGAACCTGCTCTCCGTCGGCGCGGCCTACGGCCTGCTGGTGCTGATCTTCCAGCACCACTGGGCGGACAGCCTGCTGAACTTCACGGCCACCGGCAGCATCGCCAACTGGATGCCGCTGATGCTGTTCGTGATCCTGTTCGGCCTGTCGATGGACTACCAGGTGTTCCTGCTCTCCCGGGTCCGCGAGGCCCGCGAGGCGGGGCTGGACATGCGGTCGGCGGCGCTCGCCGGCCTGCGCCGCAGCGCCGGCGTGGTCACCAGCGCGGCGGTCATCATGGTCGCGGTCTTCTCGATCTTCGCGACGCTGTCCCAGGTCAGCATGAAGCAGCTGGGCATCGGCCTCGGCTCGGCGATCCTCATCGACGCGACCGTCATCCGGGTCCTGCTGATGCCCGCCATGCTCACCCTGCTCGGCGACCGCGTCTGGCGCCCCAAGGCCGGCTCCACCCCCGCGGCCGGCCCCGACGCGGGCGAGACCCCCGCGACGGTTCTCCCCACCCAGCAGCCAAGGAGCCTCCGAGCCCACTCGCACACCAGCTAACCGCGCCCAGCTAGCCACACTTGGCTAGCCACACCGATCCTGTGCCCGCCCTGCCGTCCCCCGCGGCAGGGTGGGCACAGCTGTGTCCCGCGCGCGAGATCCGCGCCACCTGGCTCCTGATCAAGCCTTCGGAGCGGAGCGGGTGAACAGCATGTCGGCCTCGCCTGCTCGATCCGCGGCCGCATCCCCTGCCCCGACACCGCCTCCAGCTCCACCATCACCCGAACCGTGTCAGCTCACCGAGCCCATGGGCTCGGTGAGCTGACACACCTCACGACAGCGCCCCGGAGGTGTGTTACATGGCCGAGCCCATAGGCTCGGTGAGCTGACCCGATTTCCACTCGGGTACGGGCGCCCGGCGACGGCGACGCTGGACTGCTTACGGCACGCCCCGGGCCATCTATCCGGCCGGCTGGATAGAGCAGTCACCGGCCCGCTCGGCCGTACGCACTTTGTCACCGTACGTAGACGACGCGACGCCGCAGCCGCCGACCGCGAAGTCCGAGCGACATCAAGGCGGGACACGACGCCACCTCACCGGCCTGGCCCCTTCCTGCGTGGGTCACAGCGGACCCCCATGGGGGTTGCGCAGGGGTTACAGTCGTCCGCGACGTCCGGTACCGCACTCGAGGACTGGAACGGCCAGATGCCCCGTACCCCGCTCGCCGATCCCGACGCAAGGACTCGGCCCGCCCTCGCCAGCACCCGCGCGGAGCTGGCCGCGCTGCTCGCCCCGCCGGCCGGGCGCCGGGCGGTGGTGATGACCATGGGCGCGCTGCACGAGGGGCATGCCACCCTCATCCGCGCGGCCCGCCGGGAGGCCGAGCAGGTCGTCGTCACGATCTTCGTCAACCCGCTGCAGTTCGGGCCGCACGAGGACCTCGACCGTTACCCGCGCACCCTGGCGGCCGACCTCGAGGTGTGCGCCCGGGAGGGTGTGGACGTCGTGTTCGCGCCGTCGGTGGTGCACGACCCGGCACCGCTGGTGACCGTGGGTGCCGGGCCGCTCGGCGACATGCTGGAGGGGGCGAGCCGGCCGGGGCACTTCGACGGCGTCCTCACGGTCGTCGCGACGCTGCTGCACCTCGTCCGGCCGGACCTGGCGTTCTTCGGCCGCAAGGACGCCCAGCAGCTGGTCTGCATCCGCCGGATGGCAGCGGACCTGGCCTTCGGAGTGCGGATCGTCGGCGTGCCGACCGTCCGCGAGCCGGACGGGCTCGCGCTGTCCAGCCGCAACGCCTACCTGACCACCGCCCAGCGGTCCTCGGCGCTCGCGCTCTCCCGGGCGCTGGCGGCCGGCCTCGCGGCCGCCGCCGCCGGCCCGGACGCGGTCGTCGCCGCCGCGCGCGCGGTGCTCGCGGCCGAGCCAGGCATCGAGGTCGACTACCTCGTCCTCGCCAGTCCCGACGACCTCGGCCAGGCCACGACCGGGCCCGCCCTGCTGCTCGTGGCGGCCAGGGTGGGCGCCACCCGCCTGATCGACAACGTCGAGCTCACCCTCCCACCCGCCGCCGAACCAGAGGCCTGACCATGACCAGCACCCGTTCGCCCGCGGCGTCGGCGCCGCACACCCAGGCGGGCCAAAGGGTGCGCGAAAATGTTTCTCCTTCGCGCACCCGGCGGCCCTTGTCCCTGGCGTCACCGGCCGGCCTGCCCCCGCTGCCGGTGCTGCCCGCGCGGCTCGGCGCGCCGCGGGCCGGCTGGACCAGGCACGCCGACGTGGTGGTGATCGGCTCGGGTGTGGCGGGCCTGTCCGCGGTGCTGAGGGTGCGCGCGGCGCTGCCGGCCAGCCGGGTGCTGCTGGTCACCAAGGCCCTGCTGGACATGGGCTCCACCCGCTGGGCGCAGGGCGGGATCGCCGCCGCCCTCGCCGCCGAGGACTCGCCCGACGACCACCTGCGCGACACGCTGGTCGCGGGCGTCGGCCTGTGCGACCCGGCGGCGGTGCGGGTGCTGGTCGACGAGGGCCCGGCCAGGGTCCGCGAGCTGGCCGCGCTCGGCGCCCAGTTCGACCGCACGTCCACCGGCGAGCTCTCGCTCACGCGGGAGGGTGGCCACCTGCGCGACCGGATCGTGCACGCGGGCGGTGACGCCACCGGGCTGGAGGTGGAGCGCGCGCTGATCGCGGCGCTGCGCGCCGACGAGGCCGTCGAGGTCATCGAGCACGCCCTCGTCCTCGACCTGCTCACCGACGCGGACGGCCGGGCCGCCGGCGCGACCCTGCACGTCCTGGGCGAGGGTAGCCGCGACGGGGTCGGAGCCGTCATCGCGCACGCGGTGATCCTCGCGACCGGCGGCATGGGCCAGATCTTCGCGTCGACGACGAACCCGCCGGTCTCCACCGGCGACGGGGTGGCGCTCGCGCTGCGCGCGGGCGCGGTGGTCACCGACCTGGAGTTCGTCCAGTTCCACCCCACGGCGTTCTGGGCTCCCGGCACGGGGCCGCACGCCGTCGGCCAGCGGCCGCTGGTGAGCGAGGCGATGCGCGGCGAGGGCGCCGTCCTCGTGGACGCGGCCGGCGAGCGGGTGATGCCCGGCGTGCACCCGCTGGCCGACCTCGCGCCGCGGGACGTGGTCGCGAAGCAGATGTCGCGGGTGATGGCCGCCCAGGGCGTCGACCACCTCTACCTGGACGCCCGGCATCTCGGCGAGGAGACGATCCTGCGCCGGTTCCCGACCATCACCGCCCAGTGCCGCGCCCAGGGTGTGGACCCGGTCACCCAGCCGATCCCGGTGGCGCCGGCGGCCCACTACGCCAGTGGCGGGGTGCGCACCGACACCTGGGGCCGCACCAGCGTGCCCGGCCTCTACGCCTGCGGCGAGGTGGCCTGCACGGGCGTGCACGGCGCGAACCGGCTGGCGTCGAACAGCCTGCTCGAGGGCCTGGTCTTCGCGGCGCGGATAGCCGACGACCTGGCCGGCGGGCTGCCCTCCCCGGGCGAGCCGGCGCTGGCGGTGGTCGAGCGCGGCTCCGCCGGGCTCGCGGACCCCGCCGAGCGGGGCGACCTCGCCCGGGTGATGACCGACGGCGCCGGGGTGCTGCGTTCCGCGCCGAGCCTGCTGGCCGCCACGAAGGCGCTCGCCGCCATCGGCGACGTGCGGGTGACCGGCTCGACCGTCACCGCGGGCCCGGACGCGTGGGAGATGAGCAACCTGCGGACCGTGGCGACGGCGCTGGTCGCCGCGGCGACGGCACGCACGGAGACCCGCGGTTCGCACTGGCGCGAGGACTTCGCCGACGCGGACGACGACTGGCGCGGGCATCTGCTGGTCCGGCTGGACCCGGACGGGGCGCTCGGCGTCGCGTTCGAGCCGGCTGCGGCCGGCGCTGGCAACCTCGCCGGAGAGGCGAGCCCCGCCGACGGAGCCGAAGGAGAGGTGGCACCGTGAGCCCCAGCACGGCCGCGACCCACGCCCCCACCACCCCCAGCGCGGCGCTCCGGCTCGCCCTCGGGCTGTCGGGCGCGTCCGCGTCGGCCCTGACCGCCGCGGGCCTCGAGCCCGCGGCCGTCGCCGACGTGCTGTCCCGGGCGCTCGCCGAGGACCTGCCGGCCGCGAGCGGGCTGGGCGTGGACGTCACGTCGGCCGCCACCGTGCCCGCGGACCTGGTGGCCACCGGCCGAATCGTCTCTCGCGCGCGTGGCGTGGTGGCGGGACTCCCCGTGGCCGCGGCCGTGTTCGAGGCCGTCGTCGGTGAGGGCGTCGAGGTCACGCTGACCGCGGCGGACGGCGACCGGGTCGAGCCCGGGGGCGAGGTGCTGCGGGTGCGCGGTCCGGTGCGCGGCCTGCTCACGGCCGAACGCACCGCGCTGAACCTGCTGTGCCACCTGTCCGGGGTGGCGACGGCGACGAGGACCTGGGTCGACGCGGTCGCGGGGACGGGGGCCGCCGTGCGGGACACCCGCAAGACCCTGCCGGGGCTGCGCGCGCTGGAGAAGTACGCGGTGCGGGCCGGCGGCGGTGTGAACCACCGGATGTCGCTGGTGGACGCGGCGCTGGTCAAGGACAACCACGTGGTCGCCGCCGGCGGGGTGCCGGCCGCGTTCGCCGCCGTGCGCCGCGCCTTCCCGGATCTGCCGGTCGAGGTCGAGTGCGACACCGTCGAGCAGGTCGCCGAGGCGGTCGAGGCTGGCGCGGACCTGATCCTGTGCGACAACATGAGCACCAACGAGCTGCGGGCGGCGGTGGCGCTGGCCAGGCCGGCCGGTGTCCGGCTGGAGGCCAGCGGCGGCCTTACTCTCGCGGTCGCCGCCGAGGTGGCGGCCACCGGCGTCGACTATCTCGCCGTCGGTGCCCTCACCCACTCGGTCACCGCGCTCGACCTGGGCCTGGACCTCACCCTCGACACCGGCGACGAGTAGGAAACAGTCCCACCCATGCTGCTGACGATCGACATCGGCAACACCAACACCGTCCTCGGCGTGTTCGACGGTGAGACGTTGGCCGACTCGTGGCGGGTGCGCACCCAGCCGAACGCGACGGCGGACGAGCTGACCCTGATCTACCGCGGGCTGCTCGGCGACTTCGAGATCGACGGCGTGTCGGTGTGTTCGACGGTGCCGGCGGCGCTGCGGGAGATCCGCCGGATGACGGCGCGGATCTTCCGGCACGTGCCGGTGGTGGTGGTCGAACCCGGGACCCGTACGGGAGTGCCGATCCTCATCGACAACCCCAAGGAGGCGGGCGCCGACCGGATCATGAACACGCTGGCCGCGCACCACCTGTACGGCGGGCCGACGATCGTGGTCGACTTCGGCACGTCGACCAACATCGACGTGGTGTCCGCGCGCGGGGAGTTCCTCGGCGGCGCGCTTGCCCCGGGCATCGAGATCGCGCTGGACGCGCTCGCCTCCCGGGCCGCCCAGCTGCGCAAGGTCGAGCTGGTGCCGCCCCGCTCGGTGATCGGCAAGGGGACGGTCGAGGCCCTGCAGTCCGGCATGATCTACGGAGCGGCCGGGCAGGTGGACGGCCTGGTGCGGCGCATCCGCGCCGAGCTGGGCACGGAGGCGACCGCCATCGCGACCGGTGGCCTCGCTCCGCTCGTCATCAAGGAGAGCGAGACCCTCCAGGTACACGAACCACACCTCACGCTGATCGGCCTCCGGCTGGTGTTCACCAAGAACATCTGATGCCGCTCCGAAACACGTCGGAAATCCATATCGCACCTTTTCCGACATAGCTCGCCAGTCCGAGGCCGGCAGGTCGCCTAACCAGTTCGGTCACGGCCGGGCGGGCGGCCGGCGGAACGCGGTGGCGGCCGGTCGGAGGCACCCCGACCCGACCTGGTCTCGGCAAACACCCTGGTCGGGGCGTCGCCTTCCCGACATATGACGATGGTCACGATTCCATCGAATTAACATCGTTGACATTTATGGCCATCCGAGTCACACTGCGCGATCGAATCCGCATGGAGCGTGCGTAACACCACTACGGCACACCCACAAGCGTTCAGATGGACCACTTCAAGACCAAGGGACCCACGTAGAGCAGCCCGCCCGGTGCCGTGGATTACTCGCAAGAAGACCAAAGACACTATGACGTGCCGTTAGACTTCGGGCCGACCCGTTGTATCGGCCGCAGGCAGGCCAAGAGCTGTCCGATCGCTCTCCGATCGTCCAGCCGAAGGCCCACACCCGGGGCGACCGGGGGTGGCCACGCTCGACGGCTGACGCCGTCGGCCGGACGGGCCGAAACGTCGGGGGACGTAGGGGCGGGGGCCACCGGTGACGGAGACGATCGACGGTATAGGCACACATGTTCGGACAGAGCCCCCGGGCGCGGAGCAACCGCGCGTACCGCGCGGGGACACAGCTCGCCCGAGGACAACGGCCCCGGCCACCGCGAGTCTGCGCACAGAAACCCCGGACACGGAGCATCCTGACCCGGGTGGCCCTGACACGGAGCACGTCCACACGGAGCACGCCGCCCCCAGGGCGGACGAACCGCGTCAGGACGGCTCTGGCCCGTCACCCGGCGGGTCCGGCACCCTGCACGCCAGCGGCGCGGACCACCGCGCGGCCGTGGAGCCCGCCGCGTCGAACGCCGTCGCGTCGATCGCCGTCGCAGCGGTCAACGCCGCCGACCGGAGTCCCGCGGAGCCCAGCGCCATGGACGAGAACGCCGTAGACAACGACATCACCGAGGCCACCGGCACCGACCCGGAGACGACGGTTCGGGTCCCGAGGCAGCGGATCTCGCCGCGCCCGGCCGGTCCACGCGTCACTGGTTCCCGCGGCGCGCGCTCCGCCGGCCCGCCCGCGAGCGGGCCGGCGACACCCAGCCTCGCCATGCCCAACCCGGTCATGCCCAGCCCGGTCACACCCGGCGCCGCCGCGGCCAGCCCCGCCGAGGCCGACGCGGACGTCACCCAGCGCATCGTCACCGGAGGCCTCTTCGTCAGGGGCGGCGTCGGCGGCGTCGGGAACGCCGCTCCCGAGAACGCCGTCGCCGGGAACGACGTCACCGACAAGGTCCTGGCGCCCGGCGGGGCCGGGACGGACCACGCCGCGGCGGACTCCTCGGCGGAAGGCGTCGAGAGCACCCCGTTCGGCGCGGTCACCGGGCCGACGCTGCTCCCGCTGCCACCCGGCGGCCTCGAGAGCCTCGGACTCACCGCGGCGCCAGCACCGGCGGCGGCACCGGCGGCAGCACCGGGCGTCTCCGTCCCCTCTCCCAGGGAGACGGCGCCTGCGGAGACGCCGGCCGACGACGCGCAGGGCGGGCTGGAGAAGCCCGTCGGGCGCCAGCCATACCGCGCCAAGATCGCGTGGGAGGGCAAGTACACCCGGCTGGTGATCGGCGCGGACCTGGCGGCGGGGGCGTTCGCGGCGGCGCTCGCCTATGTCCTGCGGTTCGGCGGCATCGTCGACTTCGACCTGATGCCGCCGTCGCCGATGCCGTACCTGATCATCAGCGTGGTGTTCCCGATCGCGTGGCTCGCCGCGATGTCGTTGAACCGGGCCTACGAGGACCGCTTCCTCGGTGGCGGGTCCGAGGAGTTCCGCCGGGTCGTCAACGCCGCCGTGCGGTTGATCGCGCTGGTGGCGGTCGGCTCGTACGCGACCAAGGCCGAGGTCGCCCGGGCCTACCTGCTGATCGTCTTCCCGGTGGCCACGGTCCTCACGCTCGCGGGCCGGGCCACCGCTCGCTCGCTGCTGCACCGGATGCGCCGGGCGGGCCGCTGCCAGCACCGGGTGCTCGTCGTCGGCGCCGGGGAGTCCGCGGCGTCGCTGGTGCGGCTGGCTCGCCGCGACCCGAGCGCCGGCTGGTCGGTCGTCGGCATCTGCCTGGACCGAGCGCCCGGCCGCCACAGCCACGACCGGATGGAGCGAGCGGGCTTCGACCTGTTCGGTATCCCGATCGTCGGGACGTCGGACGCGCTGGAGGACGCGATCCGGGTCACCGACGCGACCATGGTCGCGATCAGCCCGCAGATCGACGGCGAGCGGCTGCGCCGGGCGCTGTGGGCACTGGAGGGCTCCAACGTCGACGTGCTGGTGTCCTCCGCGGTGACCGACGTGACGGGCCCCCGGATCCACCTGCGTCCGGTCGCGGGTCTGCCACTTCTTCATATCGAGGAGCCCGAGCTCACCGGTGCCCGCCGGCTGATGAAGGCGCTGCTCGACCGCGGGGTGGCGTTCGTGTCGCTGACGCTGCTCTCGCCGCTCCTGCTCGGGCTCGCCCTGGCCGTCCGGCTCACCAGCAGGGGCCCGGCGGTCTTCAAGCAGACCCGGGTCGGCCGGCTCGGCCAGCAGTTCACGATGTTCAAGTTCCGCTCGATGTTCGTCGACGCGGAGGCGCGGCTCGCCGAGGTCCTCACCCTCAACGACCGCGAGGACGACTACATGTACAAGTCCAAGGACGACCCGCGGATCACCTGGATCGGCAGGTTCCTGCGCAAGTGGTCCCTCGACGAGCTGCCGCAGTTGCTCAACGTCCTGAACGGCAGCATGTCGCTGGTCGGCCCGCGCCCGCCGCTGCCGCGGGAGGTCGCGAAGTACGAGCGCGACGTGCACCGCCGGCTGATGGTCAAGCCGGGCCTGACCGGCCTGTGGCAGGTGAGCGGCCGCAGCGACCTGCCGACGGACGAGGCGGTCCGGCTCGACCTGCGCTACGTCGAGAACTGGTCGCTCGCCATGGACCTCATGATCCTCTGGCGCACCGTCTTCGCCGTCCTCAAGCGCGAGGGCGCCTACTGACCCTCCCCCACCGATCCGCGGGGTTTGGCCTGGTCAGGGCCCAGGCCGGCCGATTGGTGGGGCCCTGGGCCACCCGTCAGATGTGGTCCTGCCCACTGCCCGGGAGGTCGTCCGGCTCCGGGCCGGCGGGACGGGACTGGCCCGGTGTCCGCCCGCGCCTCGGCGCGGCTCCCGGTCTTTCGGCGGGGATGCCTGGCACATATGCCCACGGCGGGAAGCCGCCGGCCCCGCTCGCTCGCCCGCTCGCCCAGCGGCGGCCGGGCGCGGGCCGACGCCCAATGTCCGGAAGTGGACCATTTGTCCGCCGCCCGCCGAAATCCGAGAAGGATGCCTCAACGCCGGGGATGGGTCAGACGTTGGTATTTTCAACGCGAGTCACGTCGGCCGCCCACGGACTGCCCGGCGAGGTGCGCGTGGGCTGCTGCCCGCAGGCTGGTTCGGCGGAGGGGTGCGCATGGGTGCGAAGCGGGTCATCCCACGCGCCGACCCGCGGTCGGTCGCCGCTGGCTGGCGGGCAGGCGTAGACGGCCCAGGAAGGACGCGCCGGTGACCGCGACGACGACCCGCGGACAGGCCGGGAACGCCAACCCCGGCGACGGGAATGGCAACGGCGACGGCGAGGCGACGCTGCGCGTCTCGATGCGCAACTTCCGGGCGCGCCTGGCGGGCCGGCCGCCGGAGCGACGGAACCATCCGAACGCCACCACCCGCAGCGCCGCCGAGCTCGCGATCCTGTCGAACACCCCGTACGAAGGGGTGCGCGAGCCGTACCGAGCGCAGCTGAGGTGGGAGCGCGACTACGCGCGGGCGGCGATGTTCGCCGACCTCGCCGCCTGCCTGGCCGGGACCGGCCTCGCCTACCTGATCCGCTTCGGCGGGATCTTCACGTTCAGCCAGGCGCCGTCGTCGTCGCGGCCCTACCTGTTCTTCACCCTTGGCCTGCCGCTCATCTGGATCGCCGCGGTAGCGCTCAACCGGGGCTACGAGTACCGGTTCCTCGGCGGCGGGTCGGAGGAGTTCCGCCGCGTCCTGAACGCGGCCATCCGGCTGACCGCCCTGGTCGCGGTCGCCTCGTACGCGACCAAGGCGGAGTTCGCCCGCTCGTACCTGTTGGTGGCCTTCCCGACGGCCACGCTGCTGACGCTCGTCGGCCGAGCGGTGGCCCGCGCGCGGCTGCACCGGATGCGCCGGGCCGGTCAGTGCCAGCATCGGGTGCTGGTGGTGGGCGCCGGCGAGTCGGCCGCCTCGCTGGTTCGGATCGCCCGGCGCGACTCCACCGCTGGCTGGAACGTCGTCGGCGTGTGTCTCGACCGGGCGCCCGGCCTGCACAGCTCCGAACGGCCGGACCGCGCCGGCTTCGACCTGGCCGGCGTGCCGATCGTGGGGACGTCCGAGGCGCTGGAGGAGGCGATCCGGCGCACCCGGGCGACCGCCGTCGCGATCAGCCCGCAGATCGACGGCGAGCGGCTGCGTCGGGCGCTGTGGGCACTGGAGGGCTCCGACGTCGACGTCATGGTGTCGTCCGCGATCACGGACGTCACCGGGCCCCGCATCCACCTGCGTCCGGTCGCCGGGCTGCCGCTGCTGCACATCGAGGAGCCCGAGCTCTCCGGCGCTCGCCGGCTGATGAAGGGCATGCTCGACCGGAGCCTCGCGCTGGCCGGCATGCTGGCCCTGCTGCCGCTCTTCGTGGCGTTGGTGCTGGCGATCCGGCTGACCAGCAAGGGCCCGGCGTTCTTCCGGCAGACCCGGGTCGGCCAGGGCGGCAAAGAGTTCACGATGTTCAAGTTCCGCTCGATGGTGGTGAACGCCGAGGCGCTCAAGGCGAAGCTCGAGGCCCGCAACGAGGGCAAGGGCGTGCTGTTCAAGATGGAGAAGGACCCGCGGATCACCCGGGTCGGCGGCTTCCTGCGCAAGTGGTCCCTCGACGAGCTGCCGCAGCTGCTCAACGTCCTGAACGGCACCATGTCGCTGGTCGGCCCGCGCCCGCCGCTGCCGAGCGAGGTCGCCCAGTACGAGCGCGACGTGCACCGCCGGCTGATGGTCAAGCCGGGCCTGACCGGCCTGTGGCAGATCAGTGGCCGCAGCGACCTCGACTGGGAGGAAGCGGTCCGGCTCGACCTGCGCTACGTCGAGAACTGGTCGCTCGCCATGGACCTGATCATCCTCTGGCGCACCGTCTTCGCCGTCCTCAAGCGCGAAGGCGCCTACTAGCCACCGCCGGCCCAGCCACCGCCGACGGTGGCGGTGGCTGTAGCCGTGGCGTCCAGGAGCCCGGACGCCGCCGACTCGGTAGCCCGACTCGGCCGCTAGTTCATCCGGTTTCCATCCTCCGTGCGTTTAGGGGTCGTTTCCGGCAAAGGAGGTCCGGTACATTCGCCGGGTTGACGCGGCACCACGGGCCCGCCGGCGGCGGCCGGGACGGCTCGGTGGGTGCGGCTGGCCGTCGAGGCCAGCCGTCGAGCGCCTGGGTTCCGCGGCCGGGGGGACGACCGGGACGGGGAGAAAGTGGCGAACCGGACAGGCGTGGCGACGAGCGACGGGCAGACGGACGCGGTGGTCGCGCCATGATCGCGCCATCGCCGCCTTCCGCGCCGCCGAGTTCCGCGCCGTCCGCGTCGGCGACTCCGGGGGCGTCGACTCCCGCGGTGCCCGCGCGGCCCACGCAACGCCATCGTCACCGCAAGCCAAAGCGGTCGGCCGGACGGCGGCGCGGCCGCGCCCTCAGCCTCACCCGCGTCGTCGCGGTGCCCGCGGTCGGACTGCTGCTCATGCTCGGTGGGGGGCCCGCCAGCCCCCGTGATGACGAGGCCGCGGCCAGCTCACCCAGCACCCAGCCCGTACGCGGCGACACCTACCCCATGCCGCCGCTGACGCCGGACGGCGAGATCAGTGACGACGGCGGCGACGGGGCGGTCCTCGTCACCGAGAGCCCCGGCCCCGGGGACGAGGTCGGCACGGACACGCTGGCGGCGGCCGCCGCCGGCGACGGCGACGGCGACGGCGCGCTGGTCCGCCTCGCCGGCGCCAACACGCAGATCCCTGACAGGATCCTCGCCGCCTACCAGCGAGCCGTCACCATGATGGCCAGCGAGCTGCCCGGCTGCCATCTGCGCTGGCAGCTGCTCGCCAGCATCGGCCGGGTCGAGTCGAACAACGCGACCGGACGCTCCATCACCGCCGACGGCACCGTCACACCGACGATCGTCGGCGTCGCGCTGGACGGGAAGGGCGGCCGCGCGCTGCTGCGCGACACCGACGACGGCGCGCTCGACAACGACAAGGTCTACGACCGCGCCGTCGGCCCGATGCAGTTCATCCCGAGCACGTGGAAGACCTCCGGCCGCGACGCCAGCTCCGACGGCCGCAAGGACCCGAGCAACATCAATGACGCGGCCCTCGCCGCCGGCGGCTACCTGTGCGCACATGGCCGGGATCTCACCAATCCGGCGCAGCTGCGGGCGGCCATCTTCTCCTACAACCCGTCCGACGCCTACGTGCGCGCGGTGCTGGCGTGGATGACCGGCTACGACGGCACCAGCCCGACCACGGTGCCGATCCCGGTCGTCGCCCTCACGCCGGCGGCCGGCTCCAGCGGTGCGCCGTCCCCGGCCGTGGCCCCGGTCCCGGTCGTGACCCTTGCCGCCGGCGCGGCCGTCCCGAGCGCGAGCGCGAGCCCGACCAGCGCCGCCTGCGCCACCATCGCCGTGACCGCCGGCAGCCTGGCCGCCACTGTCAGCCCGACCGCGAGCGGTTCCACCCTGGAGGTCACCGGCACTTACACCGCCGCGAGCGCGACCGCCACCGGCAACGTCTCGATCCATGCCGAGGCCCGCGCGTCCAGCGCCGGCGCCCTGCTCGCGCAGGCGGACACCAACGTGCCGGCCCGGCCCGCCACGGGCTCCGTACCGCTGGCACGCCTGGGCCTCGCGCCGATCACCGGCGGCTCGGTCACGGTCACCCTCACCACGACCCCGGCCGGCTGTACCGTGCGGACGCTGACCACGGTGGTGGTCACCGGCATCCCCGCCACCACCCCGGCCCCGACGTCGGCGGCTCTCAGCGCGCCGCCCAGTTCGTCACCGAGCCCGCCGCCCAGCTCATCGCCGAGTTCGTCACCGACGCCCAGCGCGACGCCCACGGCCGCGCCGACCACCGCGCCGGCCGCGCCGAGCTCCAGTCCGGCCTCGGCGGCCGCCGCGCCCGCGCCGACGAGCGTCACCTCGAGCCCGACCACCTCCGCGCCGAGGGCCGCGGCGACCTCGACGTCTCCCGCGTGAGACCGCGCCGCGAGATCCCTGGTCGCCGGTGGGTCGACGCTCGGCGACCGTCGAACGATCGGCCACCGGCCCGACCGCGCCGTACCAGTACCCGCACCCATGTCCAAGGCCCGGGCGTCTCACGTGGCTAGGCTTGACGCGGAAGCTGGTCGGCATGCGCGGCCAGCTTGGACGCGCCATCGGGCCTGCGCCGGGCAGCATTGCTAAAAGCGCGGTACTCGACGCCGCGCAGGCTCCTCTGGACCGGAAGGGCGGTATGAAGGGCATCATCCTGGCCGGTGGCACCGGCTCACGCCTCTACCCGATCACTCAGGCTGTCTCGAAACAGCTGATGCCGGTCTACGACAAGCCGATGATCTACTATCCGCTGTCAACCCTGATGTCCGCGGGAATCCGCGAGATTCTGATCATCACCACCCCGGAGGACCAGGACCGCTTCCGCCAGCTCCTCGGCGACGGCAGCCGGTTGGGCTGCCGGTTCGAGTACGCCGTCCAGCCGGAACCGCGCGGGCTCGCGGACGCCTTCATCGTCGGCGCGGATTTCGTCGACGCCGACAAGGTCTGCCTGGTTCTGGGCGACAACATCTTCTACGGCGCCGGGCTGGGCAACACGCTGAAGCAGTACACCGACCCCGCCGGCGGCATCATCTTCGCGTACCACGTCTCCGACCCGGAGCGCTACGGCGTCGTCGAGTTCGACGGGGACCACCGCGCGGTCTCCATCGAGGAGAAGCCCACCCGGCCGAAGTCCAGCTACGCGGTGACCGGCCTCTACTTCTACGACAACGACGTGCTGGAGATCGCGCGCGAGACGAAGCCCAGCGCCCGGGGCGAGCTGGAGATCACCGCCGTCAACCAGGAGTACCTCGACCGAGGCCGGCTCGGCGTACACCTGCTCGACCGCGGTACCGCCTGGCTCGACACCGGCACCTTCGCCTCGCTCATGCAGGCGGCCCAGTTCGTGCAGGTCATCGAGGAACGGCAGGGACTGAAGATCGGCTGCGTCGAGGAGATCGCCTGGCGGGAGGGCTACCTCACGGACGACGAGCTCGCGGCGCTGGCCCATCCGCTCGCGAAGAGCGGCTACGGCGAGTACCTGCAGCGCCTGCTCGCGCGGTGAGCGACAGGCCGGCGGACAGCGACAGGCCAGCGGACGGCGACGGGCCGACCGAGGGCAGCGTGCCGGCGGAGGGCAGCGTGCCCGTAGGCGAAGAGTGGTCGTGGCTCCAGCGCCTGGTCCTGGCCTTCAGCACCCGGAACCGGGCCCGGAAGGCGGCCGTCATCACCCGCTTCATGGCGGACCACCGGCTGCGCACCGTGCTGCTGGTCGGGGCGGGAGACGCGGGCAATCCAAACAAGCTCGTGGTGGAACGCGAAGTTGCCGCGGCCGGCCGAATCATGGCGGCCTGCGACCTTTACCGTCCCACGTCCATCGACTGGCCCTACGTCCGGGGCGACGGTCGGCGCCTGCCGTTCCGAACCGGTTCCGTGGATATCGCCGTGTCCAATGCGGTGATCGAGCATGTCGGCGACGAGAACGACCAGCGGGATTTCGTACGTGAGCATGGCCGGGTGGCCCGCTCCTGGGTAATTACCACGCCAAACAGATGGTTTCCGGTCGAGCCGCACACATCGACCGTCCTGAGGCACTTCTCGCCCACCTGGCGGGAGTCTCGCGCCGAGTTCACCCGCCTCCTGTCGCTACGGGAGTTCCGACGCCTCGTTCCGCCGGATACCCTGGTGATCGGGCACGCCTGGTCGCCGACATTCATTGCGCTGTTCTCACCCGCGCGCGACGACCGGACGCCCGGCGGCGGTAGCCGAAACCGGGCGACGGCGTAGGCCGTAGCCGAGCTGGGCGCATGGCGGGACTCGAGCGCCGCCGACGCGGCCAGCGCCACCAGCGCGGTTGAGCAGCCGGAGTGCTGGCCCGTCGGAGAAGCGACACATTCCCCCATGGCCGCCGACCGCTATCCGCCAGCCAAGGGACGGTTGCTCAGTTACGCTCCGGAACCATGCAGCTCCGCTCGCCAGCGCCGACGCGGGCGCCTCGCCTCGTCAGCCTGGGCGTTGTCAGCCTGTTCGCGACGCTTGCCATCCTGCTTTCCGGATGCCAGCCGCGTACCCAGCTGGAACAGGTCGACAGTGACGTTTCCAGGGGGCAGACCAGCGTAAACGCGGTCGGCACCAACAAACCCCTCGCGGACAAACCTCTCACGATCGTCGCTCTCGGCGATTCCTACTCGTCCGGCGAGGGCAACGCCCCCTTCGACCTGGACGCCGCGAGCTGCGGCCGGGGCGCCAATGCCTGGCCTCGGCTGCTCGGCCAGGAGATCGCCGGCTCGACCGTCCGCCTGCTCGCCTGCTCGGGTGCGAAGACCACCGCGTTCACCACCTCGTTCCACGGCCAGCCACCGCAGGTCGAGGCGCTGCGCGCGCTGGTCGCCAGCGGTGTGAAGCCGGACATCGTGACGATCACGATTGGCGGCAACGACGCCGGCTTCGGGTCCACGATCGTCAGCTGTGTCGTCTGGCGCTGCTTCTGGACCGGTCACGACGACAACAAGCGCAAGTACGTCACCAAGCAGCTCCCCTCGCTGCTGAAGACGGCCTATTCCCAGGTGAAGGCCGCGGCGGGCGGCGCCCGGGTCGTCGTCGTCGGCTATCCGGACCTGTTCCCCAGCAGCACCGCCAATATCTGCAAGTGGCTGGACAACAACGAGCGCGTCCAGCTCGCCGGCCTGAACAACGATCTCAACCGGGTGATCCGCCGCGCCGCCAGCCAGTCCGACGTCGACTTCCTCTCCATCAACCGGGTGTTCGATGACCACAAGCTGTGCACGAAGGACCCCTGGGTTTACCCGGTCGGCCTGACCGGCGCCGGCCTGGAGGCGAGCGGCCACCCCAACGCCTCCGGCCAGCGCGCGATCGCCGACGCCGTCCACGCCTACATCTCCAAGAGCAAGTAGCCGAACCCGGCTGCCCTGTCGCCCGCCGTCGCCAATGCCCCAGGCTCAGAGGGACGAGACGTCCGCGCCGGCGGCGCTACGAGCCTCGGCGCGGTGGCGCTCGGCGCCGCCGCCCTTCACAAGGCCGTCGCCGAACAACGCAGCCAATGCCCCGCGCGGGCCGCGAGCGCGCGGTACCCAATCCGCGGATCCGGCCAACATATCAGCATGAGGCAATTGAATAGAGAATTCATGAAACAGCCGCCGTCCCGCCATAAATGAATATCAGTAGCGCTCTTCGCCGTTAGACTGCGCAGCACAGTCGGAAGATCCTGACCGGCCGCGTAATACGTGAACGGATTGAGGGGCGGCAAGAAATGGATCAGGGCGGAAAGCCGAAGATCAGTCGCATCAGTGTGATCGGCACGGGCTATCTCGGTGCCACTCACGCGGTGTGCATGAGTGAGCTCGGCTTCTCGGTGGTCGGGATCGATGTCGACGCGGCCAAGGTGGACAGTCTGAGAGCGGGTGTGGTCCCGTTCTTCGAGCCCGGCCTTGAGGAGCTGCTCCGCAAGAACATCGACACGGGCAGACTGACGTTCGCCACTTCCTTCGAGGCAGTGGCCGACGCCGATGTGCACTTCCTCTGCGTCGGCACGCCGCAACGGCCTGGCTCAAGGACGGCCGACCTCAGCCATCTCGACGCCGCCGTGGACCGGCTGCTGGCCGTCGGCCCGAAGACTGGCTCCCTCGTCGTCGGCAAGTCGACCGTGCCGACGGGCACCGCGGCCCGGCTACAGGTCCGGCTCGCCGCCGAGGCCCCCGGCGTCCACCTGGGCTGGAACCCCGAGTTCTTGCGCGAGGGCTTCGCCGTCGAAGACACTCTGCGACCCGACCGGCTCGTCTTCGGGGTGCCCGCCGAGGACACCCAGCTGGTCGAGGACCTGCTCCGTGTCGTCTACGCCTATCCGATCTCGGAGGGTGCTCCGGCCATCGTCTGTGACTTCGCCACGGCCGAGCTGGTCAAGGTCGCTGCGAACGCCTTCCTCGCCACCAAGATCTCGTTCATCAACGCGATGGCCGAGATATGCGAGGTCGTCGGGGCCGATGTCAAGCGGCTCGCGTCGGCGCTGTCGTACGACTCCCGGATCGGAGGTCGTTTTCTTGGGGCAGGGGTCGGATTCGGCGGCGGCTGTCTGCCCAAGGACATCCGTGCGTTCCAAGCCCGCGCCGAGGAGCTCGGGGTCGGCCGGGCAGTCGGCTTCCTCGGCGAGGTCGATGCCATCAATCTGCGCCGCAGGGCACGGGTCGCCGAACTCGCGACCGAGTTGTCCGGGGGCGACGTCCGGGGGCGGGCGGTCGCGGTACTCGGTGCGGCCTTCAAACCGAACAGCGACGACATCCGCGACTCACCCGCGCTCGACGTCGCGGAGCTCCTGCGTGGCGCCGGCGCACGAGTCACCGTCTGCGACCCGGCCGCAGTCCCCAACGCCATGCGTCGTCATCCGGAACTGCTGTACGCGCCGAACGCCCTCGAAGCCGTCCGCGACGCCGACATCGTGCTGCACCTGACCGAGTGGGCCGAGTTCCGCGAGGTCGACCCGGTCCTCCTGAGGTCATTGGTGCGCAACCCGATCCTCATCGACGGCCGCAACACGCTGGACGTCGAACGCTGGCGCGCCGCCGGTTGGAAATTTCATGCGCTTGGCCGTCCGAACGCCTGACCAGGCGTCGGCTACGGGCGTGTGCTCTGTACGGCCGGCTGGTAAAGACGGTCCTTACCGTACCAATCGCTTCCTCGCGTTCACGCGCGTCACTCGACCAGGCTCAGGCTAGCCATCTCCCAAGAAACGTCACGCAAACGCGAGCATCGGTTGAGGCGCCCTATACGCCCTTAGCCCGGCCAAGGATCTCTCGCACGGCCGCCAGCGTCTCCCGTGTCGAGTCGAACCGCCAGTCTGCGCGGCCCGCCGGCCTCGCATCATAGTCAAAATAGCAGATGGTGCGCATCCGAGGGAACGACCGGGTCTCGGCCATGTCAGCGATCCACTGGGCCTTGGTGCCGCGCTGCCACTGCAATGGCTCGTGGCAGCCCGTCTCGCCGATCCAGAACTGTTTGTCCGACAGCGAAGTAATCCTGCGGTAAGGGTCGGCAACGATCTCGTTGAAAGATTTCCACTCCTGCGGCTCGTTGAAGACGTCACAACCGACGATGTCAACCCAGTCCTCTCCAGGCCAGTAACGCTCCATCGCCACGCCACCTACGTCTCGCCCGGTCGGACACCAGAACCATCGAATGTTGGACGGACCGGGCATACGCCGCTCGCGGGCGACGATGTAGCGCCAGGCGGTGACGTATTGCTCAGGCGCCGACCTGCCACGCGGGTAGGCCGCGCACCAGGGGTACCAGTCGCCGTTGGGCTCGTGACCCCATCGACAGACGACCGGTCCGTCGAACGAGCGCATTCCGGTCAGCATCGCGTCAATGTGTCGATCGTGTCTGCCCGCCGGTATGTCCGCCAGAGCGAGGACCCCGGTCGCGATCTTCGGCATCCAGCAGACGACGAGCTCGCGGCCGGCCGCCGGGACGCGATCGGCGGGATACCGCGCCCACGAGGTGTCGAACGTGTAGTAAAGGCCGCCGACGACCGGAGCCCGGTATCCCAGCAGGTTCTCCCTGGACCGCAAGTTACTCGGAGGGTGGACGATACCGATCCTGACTGGGACTCCGCCCCACCCAGCTGTGCATCCCAGGGCGGCGAGCCCCGCGACGACAACGCTGCTGCCCAATACCGTCGTCGCAGCTCTGAGCACTTTTCGGCGGGTTTCGGTAACTGGTTCCGTCAGGCGGTCAACGTGGTGTTCTCGACCTTCTGCCGCCGAACACGTCGCTCCTGCCACGCCACCGACGCTATCGGTACCCAGACGAACGAGGCAAGCGACGCCATGAACAGAACGGGTGCGACCGAGACAGGATCGTGCCGGGTCATCCAGAAATGCACGGCACCGACGAACATGACGACGTTGGTCGTGCCGGTCCAGAGGATCAGAGCCACGGTGACCTTAGACGTCATGGTGGTCCGCTTCGTCTCACCGGTCGGCACCCACTCGGAGGTGCGGTTCCGTAGAGTGTCGAGGATTGCGGCTGCGTGGGAGTACGACGATATCGTGTAGACACGGATCGTAGCCGGCGTCCAGCCCGTCCGGTGCACTACCCGGATCAGCGGGTACATGAAGAACGTAGGCATCAGCCAGAAGAAATTGGACAGGTGCACCCGGTCTGGCAGAAACCACACCATGATGATCGTGGGCAGTGGAAGGGTGATGATCCCGACTGCCGTCGAGATGTAGTAGCCGAATCCGGTGAAGAAGCACATGCGCTGCCGATAGCTGAGCGGTGAGTCGTGGAAGGCCTGGTCTCGCAGCAAACTCATCGAGCCAGCGCACCAGCGATACTGCTGGGAGATGAAGCTCGCAAGCCGGTCGGGGCAGACACCCTTCGCGAGGATCACCGGCACGTAGATCGTCCGGTAGCCCACCTTGAGCAGGTTGACCCCAGTGTGCACGTCTTCGCTGTGGCCTATCTGGGCAAACCCGCCGGACTTCACTAGCGCGCTGCGCCGGTAAATCGCGCAGGTGCCGACGCAGATCGGTGCGCCAAGTCGGTCACGTGAGACCTGGGCCCAGCGGTAGAACGACTCCTGGACCGTGCCCGCGCAGCGCTGCAGCCACGGCATTGATCGGTGGGTGTCGAAAAACTGCGGCGACTGGACGATCCCGACATCCTCATACGCGTCGAAGTAGGGCGCGAGCTCCAGGATGAAGTCCGGCCGGGGACAGAAGTCCGCGTCGAAGATCACGATCAGATCGCCGTCGGAGTGCTCGAAGCCGAACTTCAGGTTTCCGGCCTTCTTCAGGCGTCCGCGGTCCGGCCTGCTGAGATACCGGAACCCGTAGTCCTCGGCGAGCTGGCGCACCTCGGCCCGGGCGCCGTCATCCAGCACATACACGGCAACCGCCCCCGGGTAATGGAGCCGCGCGACGTGTTCATACGTGTTCTGGATGACCCGGAGATCCTCGCCGACACATGGAAGGAAGATGTCTACCGACGGGTATCGCGTTGGGTTCCAGAGCTCGGTGATGGCCTCATGGTCGACGCGGGAGATCCTGCGTTTCGCGGTCGTACAGATGTGCGTGAGGACCATGTAGGCCGTGAAGATGCTGAACGGTATCCAGAACCACCAGGTCATGACCGTGGTGTTGGCGAACAGAAAGAGCGACGTTGCAGCTGAGAGTGTCGCGAGGCTGCGTAGCCAAATGTACCAGCGGTGCTGCCGACCGAAGTAGACGTACTTCTCGGCGTCAGTGGGCGCACGCGGCAGGTCGTCGGCCACCGGCCGTCCGGTTCTGTGCCGCCCGGCCGAACTGGGAACCGTGACATTTATGGTCACTGGGGGACCCCTAGGAATATCGGTTCGAGCATGGGTGCGAGCCATGTGGCATAGGTATCGGTGATGTGGCCCTGGTCGCGGTATACGGCCATGTTGTCGACCGCCGATGGACAGAGCTGTGGAGTACAGAAGAAGGGCAGCGAATCGATGAAACCGATACCAGCCCGCCGCATCGCGTCGGCGATGACGAAGTACCGGTCCGGAAAATGCCCGAACGCATCGGCGCGCGGGACCAGGCACCGCTGCGCCTCGTTCAGGTTCCGCTGGAGACAGGTGACCGGATCGGTGAGGAAGGTCGGCGTGTCGCCGATGTAAGCGATCGAGGCGGTCGATCCGGCCAACTCGACCAGGGCCGCGACTGACCTGCGCGCCCATTCCTCATCGGTGATGTTGTCCCAAGGCGCGATGTTGGATTGACTCGCGATGACGAGATCGGGCTGTAGGCGGGCCACCTCGGCCGCCGCCCACCGTCGAAACACGTCGCATTCACGGTACTCGCGCTTCAGGTCGTTCTGGAAGAACTGAACATTCGCGATCGGACAGGCACCCTTGGTAATCTCGACCAGCTTCCACCCCGTCCGCTTCGCCTCCTGGTCCAGCGCGGTCATCCACTGATGGGCGTGCGAGTCGCCGAGAACGACCGCAACCTTATCCGCGGAGGCATCACCCGCGATACACGGTCTGATCTCGGTCTGATTTAGATCCGCGAACCCGCAGGTGCGCCAGCCGGGCGGCGCGTCCTGGGGCGCCTCGGCGAGCGGCGGCGTCAGGTTCCGCGGTAGTTTTTCAATGGGAATGCTTCGCACCAGCGCCGCCTGGACCGCCGTGACGTCCGGAGCATTGAGGGCAAGCGCGGTGCGCGCGACGCCCGAGGTCGTGAGCGATGGCAACGTGAAGGTTCCAACGACTGAGCAAAGGGCGACGAAGGTCGAGAGCAGCGCACCGGCCCATATCCAGCCGAACGCCGTCCGACGAGCCCGCCGTGCGGCATCCTCAAGGAAATAGGTCAGGACCGCGAACCAGAACGCCAGGCAGACAATCTCGACCTGCTCCCAGACGCTGAGCGGATGACCCACCCACGCCGGTAGCAGGATCAGCATCGGCCAGTGCCAGAGATACCAGGCATAGGAGACCTTGCCGGCATACTGCATAGACGGCCGCTCCAGGAGAAAGGTCTCCGGAGTCCGGTCGTGCCGCAGCATCCCCGCCCCGATCAGCATCGCCGCGCCCGCAACCGGCACGACGGCCGCTACACCCGGGTAGACCGTGTGTTCGTCGTAAAGGACCGCCGCAGCGAGGACGGCACCGAGACCGACCCAGCCGAGGATCTGGCAGATGCCGGACGATAGGCGAGCCCACTGATCGGCCGTCAGCGCGACTAGTGCCCCAAAACCGAGTTCCCATGCTCTCGTCTGCAGCGAGAAGTATGCGAGTGGGGCCTGGCCGGCAGAGATCGCGACAGAATAGGCCAGCGTCGCGACCGTGATGGCAGCGATGGCTGAGATGACCAGCCGGTACCGCAGGCGGTGTCGGCCGAGCAGACAGCAGAGCAGGATCAGCACTGGCCAGACGGCATAGAACTGCTCCTCGACGGCGAGCGACCAGAAATGCTGAATGGCGGACGGTGGCTCGGAGGCGTTCTGGTACCGCACTCCCTCGTGCGCGAAGTGGTAGTTGACACCGTAAAACGCTGCGTACCGGACGTCTGTCATCAGGGATTTCATCTGCTGGTACGGCAGAACATAGTGTGCGACGACGACGGAGGCGGCGACGACCACCGCCGCAGGCGGCAAGAGGCGACGGAAACGAGCAGCGTAAAACCGGACCAGGCTGACTCGTCCGTTAGCCGCCGCCTCCGCGACGAGCTGCCTGGTGATTAGGAATCCGGAAATTACAAAGAACACGTCGACGCCGATGTAGCCGCCCGCTAGGAATGGCACTCCGGCGTGATAGAGGGCGACCGTCACGATGGCGATCGTGCGCAGCCCCTGGATGTCCGGCCGAAAACGTCTCGGTACCGGAAAGCCGGTCGACACCGCCCGGCTATCGCCGGGCTCGCCGGCACGCTGAGTAGGCAGGACGATGGTGTTTGACATGGTCGGGACTTCCGCAGGAGGGCGTCGGCGAACAGTACGGAGCAGCCCACCCGCCGGCGTCCGGAGGCTCCGGAACGGCGAGTCACGGCTAAGGCTCCGCAGGCCTGCCGACGCAGGGCGGACGGGGCTCAGAGTGGATTCGGCTGGGACCACCGGAGCGTTAGGACCCACACAGCATTCGAAGCCCTCGGGCCACAATAGGAGCAAAGCGCATGATAAATCCCCGTGAGCGACAGCGATTCGTTTAAACGAACGGGGCCGCCAATGGCCCATGCCCGGAGAGTACAACGCACCGGACAAGTGAACCGGGATCCCGCTGTAACGGTCTGGTGACACGTCCGCCACACATGCATACAAAAAAGCGCTAATCCACCGTCGGCGCCGATCGCCTGTATGATTCTGTTGAGCACGAGGAAAAGGAGAGATCGGCGGTACAAACACCCGACGAACCTGAGATGGTCGGTGGCGAGAGGCTGGAGGTGACGATCGCGTCGGCGCCACTCACCTGGCCGGGCCGCGTGGCCTACGGGCATGACATGCGCGGCGGCGGCGGCGACGTCCCCGAAGAACCCGGACTGACGGAATCCGTCGCCGGTGTCAGCGCCGAAGGAGCACGGCGAGGTCTTGGAGATCCTCGGCCGCACCAGGCTCTGTCGTCAGGACTCGGTCGCGAAGAGGAGGTCGGTTCTCAACGGTTCGACGAGTTGACGCCGCGATTGGTGCTCGTCTCGCTCCGGCGTCGATGCCCGGGCCGCCGCGCGATCGCCTCTCGCTCGTGCAGAGAAGCTGACCCCTGGTCACCGCCATGGGCGGCCTGGGCCCGCGGTGCCCGCCCGCTGACCCTGGTCAGGCGGTGTCGAACAGCCGCGGGGCGAACCATTCGGTGATCAGGGTGAGGGGTTCGCCCGTCACCATGCTGCGCATCAGGTAGGTACGGGCCGGAACCCGGGTGTCCGCCTGGACGGCCGGGCCGAGGTGGGCGGCGAAGTCGCCGGCCGGAAAGTGGCCCCACCGGCGGATCTCGCGTTTGACCTGGATGCCGGCGCGGACGAGCAGCTTGCCGATGGGCGCTCCGGTGGTCGCCAGCCGGTGGGCGACGTCCGGCGGCAGCCGGTCGAGCACCGCGAACAGGCTCGCGGTCGCGTAGATGACCCCGTCGTCGCCGCAGAGCAGCACCTCGCGGATGAGCAGGTCGTCGCCCGGTACTCCGCCCAGGTCTCGGTAGCCGACGGTCGAATAGGCGGCGAGTGTGTCCGCGCCCGGGCCGGTGTAGCCGTCGAAGATGTCGTACGCCCGCTCCGCCTGTGCGGGCAGTGCCAGCCGCCAGTGGCGGCGGACCCGAACCGTGATCTCGTGGCCGGTCAGGATTTCCAGTGACGTGGTCGTCAGCCCGTCGCCGCGAAGGACGAGCTGTTCGACCCGGCCGAGCCTGGGAGCCGCGCCCACCGGCGGTCGTGTTCCCGTCCCCGCTCTCATGTTCATCTGACCACGCTCAGGCAGCCGTCTCGGCCCGCAGGTCCCGAACCCGGCGCGCCTTCGTCTGCGTCCGGGGAAGCACCCCGTACTCGAGGATCTCCACGCTGGCCCGCAGCTCGGCCCGCGACCGAATCTCCCGGACCAGGGCCTCCCGTAGCGCGCCGTGGTCACCGGCCGGGAACCCCGCGGTCGCCTCGACCCGCACCATCAGCTCGTCCAGCCCGCGGGGCGCCGTCAGCACGATCTCGTACTCGACGCCGGCGTCCGGAACCCGGCGCACGGCGTCCTCGATCATCGAGGGGAACAGCGTCACGCCGCGCACGTTCAGCATGTCGTCCGCCCGGCCGAGAAATCCGCCCCGCGCGCGGGGAGTGTTCCGCCCGCATGGGCAGGGCTCCGCGCCTAGCCGCGTGTAGTCGCCGACGACGAAACGCAGCTGCGGGGACGCCTCGGACAGGAGGTTGGTCACCACCGAGACGCCGCGCTCGCCGGCGGGGACCGGTGCCATCGTGTCCGGGTCCACCACCTCCCAGAGGTGGGTGTCGCCCGGCAGGTGCAGGCTCACCTCCCCGGGCGCCGCGGAGACCTCGGCACAGCTGTGCGCACCGGCCGAGGGTGCGGCCTCGGTGCAGCCATAGAACTCGTGCAGCGTCGCCTGCCAGGTGCTCTCCAGCCTGGCCCGCAGGGCCGGCACGGCCATGCTCGGCTCACCGGCGCAGAACAGATGACGCACCGAGGTCTCAGCCGGGTCGAGCCCCATCTCCTTCATGACATCGGCCAGGTACAGGGCGTAGGACGGCGTGCAGGCGAGGATCGTCGGCCGGTACATGTCCAGGAAGCGGACCCGTGCCGTGGTGGCCAGACCGCCGGCGGTGACGATGGGAATCCCCATCAGGTTCAGTCCGTAGTGCACGCCCCACAGCCATACGTGCGGGCCATAGCCGAAGGCGAGCATGGCGCTGTCGCGGCCACGCCGGAAGCCCATCGCATACATCGCCCGGGCCGTGCTCCAGGCCCACGTCTCGCGGTCGAACCCGGTGTAGCGGAACGCGCGCGGCGCGCCGGTCGTGCCCGAGCTGGCGAAGATCTGCCATCCCTTGCTCAGCCAGGTCGGCTCGTCCACGGCCGTGTACGTACCCCACGGAGGGTGTTCGGCCAGGTCAGCCGCCATATCCTGCTTGGTCACGGGTGGGATCGCCGTCAGATCCTCGAGGCCTCGAATGTCGCCGGGCTCGAGGCCGATCGCGTCGAACCGGCGTCGGTAGAAGGGCACCGCCGCGTGAAGATAGCGCACCAGGGCGCGTAGCTTGACGGCCTGGATCTCCGTGATCTCGGCAGCGGACGCCGTTTCCAGCCGCCGGCTCCAGATACGGTCGTCATCCGGCGCCGACAGTGCCGACCTATAACGGTCGACGGTGCTGAGCCAGGACGCGCGGGCGACACCGGCGGAATCGCGATCGCGCTGTGCCGGCACGCCGTCTACGGAGTGGGTGGTCAACTACCCCCCTTGATGCTGACCCTCACCAGTGTTGACGCATGACGTTTTCGACGCAGGGCAAAAAAGCGGCAGTGCGCCAGTGCGGCCAATCTCACAGGCCCGCGCATGGCAATACGCCGCTCGCACGTCGGAAGCGTGCCTCGCGCCCCCCTTTGTCGAGTATCCCGGCTGGCTCGCGCGCTCGTCGCGGGACGACTCGCGAGAATCATGCGGTAGTGAGTCGCGCTGGTCAAGGCCGTCCCCGAGGTAATTCGGATCCGACACCGGTATCGGTATCGGTAGATGACGGCAACCGGCTTGCGGCCGTATGGTCATCGAAGTGGATGAGAGACACGGCACGGACACGCTTCGATGTCACGAGCGTTACGACACGATAAATCATTTCGACCATTCGGCGAACCGGCGGTAAAGAACCAGCAAACCTGTTGGGAGCAGCTGGTCGGTCGCTATCATTCGAGACATGGTCGACGGGGGACGTCCGCTGAAGGTTCTGCATGTTAGCCAACCGGTTTCCGGAGGCGTGGCTCGTTGGGTGGAAATCCTGGCGGCGGATCAACGGGCCCGGGGATGGGATGTATGGGTCGCCTGCCCGAGGGACGGATGGCTGCCAGAACGCCTGCGCGAGGTCGGCCAACAGACCCGCGCCTGGGACGCGGTGCGTTCACCCGCCAGCCGGGGAACCCTCGGGGAGGTGGGGCGGCTTCGCTCCATTGTCCGGGACCTGCGGCCGGACGTAGTTCACCTGCACAGCAGCAAGGCTGGGATGATCGGCCGGATGGTGATCCACGGCGGCATTCCGACCATTTGCCAACCGCATTCCTGGTCGTTCCACGCGACCACGGGCCGGATGCGCGGGATGGTGCTCCGCTGGGAACGGCTGGCCGCCAGGTGGGCGGATGTCCTGCTCTGCGTCAGCGAGACCGAGCGTCAGGAGGGCGCGGACGCGGGTGTGCTGACCTCGCGCGTGAGGGTCATCCACAACGGCGTGGACGTGACCGGGTGGCCCTACCAGGATCGGACCGGGAGGGCCAAGGCCCGGACCTCGCTCGGCCTGGACCAGTCCGTGCCGCTGGCGGTGACGGTGGGTCGGCTGTGCGAGCAGAAGGGCCAGGATCTGGTCGTCCGAGCCTGGCCATCGGTGTCCTCTCGGGTTCCCGGCGCATCCCTCGCGCTGGTCGGCGACGGCCCGGCGCGGGCCGAGCTCGAGGTCGCGACGGCCGATCAGGCTGGAATCCAGCTCGTCGGCGAATCGGACCAGATCGCCACCTGGTTGGCGGCCGCGGACGTCGTGGTCCTGCCATCCCGGTGGGAGGGTCTGGCGTTGGCGTTGCTGGAGGCGGCCGCGACCGGCCGCAGCATCGTCGCCACCGACGTCGGCGGGGTACGTGAGGTGCTCGGCGCCGGCGCCGCTGGCGCCGTTGTTTCCGGCTCGGGCGAGACCGTCGTCTCGCACCTCGCCGCCGCGATCGCGGTTCGGCTCGCGGATCGGGACCTGGCGGATGAGGAGGGTGTCGCCGCTCGGCGACGCATCGAGGACGGCTTCACGCTCGGCGCCGCGTTGGACGCGACCGCGCGGCTGACTCTCGGGCTCGTCCCGGTGCCGTCGGGAACGGCGGCTACCAGCCGGTCAGCGCCGCGGCCTCGCCGCGCATCCGCTCGTTGAAGCGATGCACGGAGAACTGTTCCGCCTGTGCGCGTATGTCGTCCGGGCGGAAGCTTTCCCGCTCGAAACGCCGAACGGCGGCGATGAGATCAGCGATGGGGTCGCCGGTCGGCGGGTAGAGAACGCCCGTCCGGCCGTCCATCACCGAGTCGGGAGCCCCGCCCACGCCCAGCGCGATGACCGGCGCGGCGCAGGCCGCGGCCTCGACCGGCACCATGCCGAAATCTTCCTCGCCGGGAAAGAGCAGCGCCCGGCATCGCCGGAACAGGTCGCGCAGGGTGTCGCGGTCGACTCGGCCGAGGAAACTGACGTTCGGCCCGGCGAGCCGTTCGAGCTCCGGGCGCATCCTGCCCTCACCGGCGACGACCAGCCGGAATCCGTGCCGGTTCGCCGCGGCCACCGCCACCTCCGGGCTCTTGTACGGTACGAGCCGGCCGGCAAGCAGATAGAAGTCCTCCCGTTCGGCGACATTGGCGGGGGTGAAGAACTCGGTGTCCACCGGTGGGTGGACCACGGTGGACTCCCGCCCCCACCAGCGGGCGATCCGATCCCGCACCGCCACGCTGTTCGCCAGGATCACGTTCGGTCGAGCGGCGGCCGTCCGGTCGCCGCGGCGGTGGGCCGCGGAGAATGCGGCCAGCGCGGACCGCCGGGCGCGGCCACGCAGCTCATCAGATCGGCTCGCCGGCTCCCAGATCCAGCGAGCCGGCGTGTGGACATAGGACAGCACCGGAATCTCCGGCGCCACCCGGATCCGGTTGGCGAACGAATGATGGCTGACTACGACGAGGTCGGGCGCCCCCACTGGCAGCCGGCTCATGGCGGCCGGCAACAACGGCAGAAGGTGCGTCGGTCGGCCGCCCCGGTAGAGGTGCTGCAGGTAGCTACCGCGGATCTTCCCGGCGTCGAGCCTGCCGGGTACCGCCTTCTCGTCCACGAGCGGCGCGAAGACCTCGCTCTCCGGCCATATCGCGTGCAACGCCGCGACCACCGCTTCGGACCCGCCGGGCTCGGTGAAACGCTCGTGAACAATCGCGACCTTCAACGGCGTCTCCAAAATGGACCTATCGAACATTGTGGACCGGCCGCACGCCGAGAACCTCTCGGATGCCGCCAGCCGCCGGCCGCCCGTTCCCAGCCGGGACGACCCGCCCGACCCGCTGTCGCAGCAGCCATCCGACCACTCCCAGCGCGACGAGCGCTGGCGCCGTCCGCCCCTCGGTCCAGTAGATGTACCGCGGCAGCTCGAGAACTCCCGTGACGAGTACCGGGTAGAGCAGGACTCCGCTCGGCCGCCCGTGGACGAAACCCCGGTATGCCGCCCCCAGGCAGAGCCCCGCCAGGAAGAAGAAAACCAGGCCTCCGACCTCCCCGTAGTCGACGAAGGGCGCGGCGACTCCACCTGGGTTGTTGAACTCGGGGTTGGCGTACGCGGCCAGCACAGGATCCGCCAGCCCCGAACCCATGGGTGCCCGGCCGGACAGGGCGACATATCGACCGTCCATGCCCGGGGCGGTCCAGAACGCCTCGATCGTGGCGAAGGGCAGCCGTCCGGGGTACCGGTCGTGGTCGAGCGCGAGCTGGCCGTTGTTGTACGCGGTCGCGTAGTACCCGGCGAAACGCTCGGCCGCGAAGACGGGGAAGGAACCACCCTCGCTCTGCCGGTAGAAGTTCCAGCTCCGGGAGTACTCGAACGCTCCGAACACCGCCACCATCGCCGGCAGCAGAACGATCGGCAGCAGGGCCACCGCCACCCGGGTACGCCGCCGTCCACCGACGAACAGCCGCATCGCCACGATCGTCGCCAACGGCACCGCGAGCTCCAGGATGGCGAGCCGCTCGGCGAAGAGGTAGGCGCGGGCGAGGCCAAGGGCCAGGACCACCCCCAGCTGCCATCGCAACACCCGGTCACGCCCGCGGCCGCGGCGGCAGACGACCGCGGCGACCACGACGAAGGCGATGCCCACCTGGGTGAGAGTCGTTATCCCGGCGACGGACGAGAAGCGCTGTTTCAGGTCTCCGCCGAACGTGCTCTGGTGAATGACCGCGTCCACGATCATCGTCGGCGTGACACCGCCCCTGACCCCGGACAGCGCAAATGCCGCATAACCCACCATGGTGAGCCAGAACAGCACCCGGGCGGCGCCGCGAATGAACGGCTCGCTGCCCGGCCCGAACCCTGGCCAGCCGGCGTCACGACGCACGGACGGCCGGGCGAGCTGGGGAATGGTCGCGCCGATCAGCATGACGGTCACGCCGGCGGCGTAGAGCAGGAGCGTCGAGTTCGTGACCAGCTTCGGCGTGCGCCAGCCGAGCCGGAAGCCGACGTCGGTCAGGTTCCAGGTGAGCAGCAACGTCCACGGAACGATCAGCAGGGTCGCGCCGACCGGCGAGATCCACCAGACACTCGGCGACGGCCGTGGCCGGCTGTCGTCGGACCACAGCGCCCGGAGCAGCCGGGCCGGCGGTGTTCGCCGGGAGGACGCCGGCCGCCGACCAGGCAGAGCAGACGGAGCAGACGGAGCAGACGGCCCGTCCTCGTGGCCGGCAGCGTTCGGGACGACGACCACTAGTACCGGCCCCCCGCGGGGTTGACCCGTCCCCTCGGGCCGTACGGGGCCGCGTCCAGCCACTCTCCGGCCGGCTCCCATACGCGGGCGAGCTCCGCGGCCGCCCGACGCCGCAGCCGGGTTCTCCGGTCGCGGGCCAGCATGTGGTCCAGCGCGAGCCCGGCGGCCCGGCGGTTGCCCTCGGCGGCCTGGCGCCGCCGCGCGTCGAAGGCTCGGATGGAGTCCGCGGGGCCCGGCTCGCCTTCGCCCTGGCGAAGCGCGGTGGCGATCGCCTCCGCCGCCGCGACCGCGTCGGCGACCCCCGAGTTCATCCCACGCGCGCCGAAGGGCGCGAACAGGTGTGCGGCCTCCCCGACCAGCAACACCCGGCCCGCCTCGTCCACGAACTCCCGCGCGACCGCCTGGCGGAAACGGTAGGTCGACACCCACCTGACCTGGTCGGCGTACCGCGTTGGCAGCACCTTCGCGATCCAGCGACGGACCCCCTCGGCGTCGCCGAACTGGCCCGGATCGTCGTCGGGGAGGCACTGCAGGTCCGCCCGCCAACCCCCGGCGAAGGGCACGAGGAGCACGTTGCGCCTGCCGACCGCGGGGTGTGCGTAGTGGTACCGCCGTTCCAGCGGGAGCGGCTCGTCGGCGGCCTCCTCGACGTCGACGATCACGAACGACGACTCCGAACGGTTGCCCTCGAGCGGGATTCCGAGCGCCTGACGGACCGTCGACCTGGCGCCGTCCGCCGCGATGGCGTACGGCGCCGAGAAGGCCCGGCCGTCGTCGGTGCGCAGCGTCACTCCCCTGGGCCCGGACTCGACGCCTTCGATCCGGAAACGCCACCGGAAGCGAACACCGACGGCCCGGCAGGCGGCGAGGAGCACCTCCTCGGTACGGACCTGGGTCAGGTTCGTGGAGTGCGGGAGCGTCCCCGGCCGAGGCGGTGGATAAGTCCTGGCGAAGACCTCGCGGTCGCCCCAGAACGTGCGCTTACCGAGCCAATGAACGCCCTCGTCGGCGATCGCCCGGCCAAGCCCGGAGAACAGCTTCTCCAGGTGCTCAAGGGTCTCGCGGTGCACGAAAATAGCTCGACTGCCAGGACGTTCACGGCCCTCGATCTCCGCCTCGAGCACGGTTACCGACAGGCCGCGACTGCGCAATGCCAGGGCCGCGGTAAGGCCCACTGGGCCCGCACCGACGACCAACACCTGGTCTTCATCTGGCGTCAACGCATTCGCCATGTTGACCCCCGGATTCAACAGGACGAAACAGGTCTGAAACAAGAACGGATGGAGCTGCCACATCTTGGGACCATGATCGTCCACGTGATAGATACCACGGGCCCGGCGTCCAGCACCCGACCCGCACCCCAGAGCGTATGTATCCTGTTCGCCTGGGTCCGGCAAATCGTAGTGTACTGGGTTTCAGTTGCCTAGGCGGCGTCCCCGACAAGGCCACTGTTTTCCCAGGGCACGGTCGGGTTTTCCACGGCACGCTCGGGCTGCTGCCGCCCCACCGGCCGTGACGGCCGCTTGTCGGATACGCCGCGGCGGGTAGTATGCACCCACTGTCGCTGTCGGCGGAGGGGTTGGCATTCGGCGGGGGGGTTGACAACTGGAGGCGTCCTCATGACGCATTTCGCCGCATCACGGCAGCGCATCAGGGCAGGCAGTACCGCGCTGAAGGATGACCAGGTTCCATCGTGTGGCTCACCGGGCTGGCCGCGGATCTTGGAGTCAAGGAGCCGCATTCGGCCCGGTATCGCGAGCGGGCAAGCAGAACGGCAAGCAGAACACCGGCGGCCAGAACAGAGGCGAACCCAGGTCGGGTTGGTCCGGGCGAGAAAGTCGCGAATTGTCCGGATGGCTGTCGCGCTCGGCCTGTCGGCCGGCCTGTCCGCGGGTCTGTCCGCGTGCAAGGTCGGGCCGGCGGGGCCCGGCGGGCCGCTGCCGACCACGACCGCCCCACTCTCGACGCCAGCCAGTCCGTCCAGCGGCGGCGGATCTCCCGCTCCCCCCACCGCCGGTTCCCCGACCGCGGCCCCGAGCGCGCCGTCCGGCCCCCGCCCATCGGCCGGGGAGACGACCAGCACGCCGACGGGCCCGCGGATCGCGGTGGAGACCTTCGGGGCGGTCGGCGACGGGCGCACGGACGACTCGGCCGCGATCCAGCGCGCACTCGACGCCGCCCGCCCGGGTGAGACGCTGGTTTTCCGGCAGGGGCACACCTACGCGCATTCCCAGGTGCTCCAGGTCCGGCGTGCCGGTACGCATGTGAGTGGCGCGGCGACGCTGCAGGCGACCGACGAGTCCCACTCGGCGTTCATGGTGCAGGCGGACGACGTCGTCGTGGACGGGGGCCTGGTGTTCGGCATCGCCCGAACGACCAAGCGCTGGACCGCGCCGCAGCAGTCGGCGCTCGTCCTGGATGGTGGCTCGGGTGCCCGGCTCGTCGGGGTCCACGTGACGGGCTCGGCCGCCGCCGGCATCCAGGTGGAAGGGGCCACCAGGTTCCTGATACAGGACGTCACGGTGGCGGACACTCGCTCGGACGGCATCCACATCACCGGCGGTTCGAGCGCCGGCCAGGTCGTCCGGCCGCAGGTGTCGCGTTCCGGGGATGACGGCGTGGCGGTCGTGTCGTACCTGGACGGGGCCCTGTGCCACGACATCACGATCTCGTCACCCCGGGTCTACGACAACGTCTGGGGGCGTGGCCTCTCTGTCGTCGGTGGCAGCAGGATCACCTTCACCGACATCTACAGCAGGGCCTCGAGCGCGGCCGGCCTTTACATAGCCTCGGAATCCTCCTACAACACCTACCCGGTGCAGGACATCTCGGTGACCGGCGGCAGTCTCGTCGACGCGAACCAGAACGGTTCGGTCGAGCACGGTGCCGTCCTGGTCTTCAGCGACCGGGCCGGCGCGGTCAGCTCCAACATCACGATCCAGGGGCTGAGCATTTCCGGAACCCGTTCGGAGGCGCCTGGCCAGCTCGGCATCCTGACCAGGTCGAGCTGCGTCAGCAATGTACGGATCAGCGGCATCCGGATCACCGGTGGCCCCGCCACGGTCTTCTGGAAGAACTCCGACAGCGCCGGCTACTCGCTGACCCAGATCGAGCGCGACGGCCGCGCGCTGCCGGTCGCCAGCGCGGCGGCGAACTGCAACGTCCGGCAGTAGCGAGTCCGCTGGGCCTGGCCCGTCTCCCGTCCTGGGCTTTCGCGGTCTTCGTCGGTGCCTGAGACGCTTCCAGCGTCTCAGGCACCGACGGGTTCGCTCAGCCTTGGCTGGCTGGTCAGCGGGCCCGGTGCGGGCTGGCCACCGTCCGAAGCGGCCGGTCGAGCAGGCCTTCGACCCGCCCGAGAGATCGGGCCCGAGCCACCAGGAAACGCTCGCCGAGCGGGCCACGGGCAGCCACCGCCCGCATCCACGGCGCCGCGACAATGGTGAGCCGCCGCCGCAGCGGATATTCATGAACCCTGTATACGTATCCGGTTCCCCGAGCATATCTGCGGTGCTTGAGAACCCATTCGGACCTGGTCAGGTCCCGGCGCTCGCCGTCACACAATGCCCGGACCGAGGGAGCACTCACCACTCGGCCGCCGTCGGCGAGCAGGCGCAGCAGGAGATCGGTCCCCTCGCCGGACTGCCAGGGCGATGGCCCGCCGGTGCCGAGGTCCTCCCGGAATCCCTGGAGCTCCTTGAAGACCGCGGACCTGAGGAAGAGTCCCGGTTCGATCGCCCGCCACACGGTCCGGCGGTCGAGCGGCGTCCCGTCGGCGGGCAGCGTGAGCCGCGGTCGGCCGCCGTCCACGAGGCTGGCCGCGACGGCGTCCGGTGCCGGGGTCTCGCGGAACAGGGCGCGGACGGCGGCCAGCGCACCGGGCTCGTACCAGGTGTCGTCGTTCGGCAGACCGACGACGTCGGTCTCACTTGCGACCAGTTCGAACGCCTCGTTCCGGCCTCGGCTGGCTCCGCCGGAACTCGCGATCTCCCGTACCTCGAACGGGAGGTCCGGCAGATCGAGGCCGAGGGGCCGCCCGGACTGGTTGGCGACGGCGACGACGTCCGGCGGATGCGAGGCGGCTGCCGCCGAGAGCAGGAGCCGACGCAGCTGGGGACGGCCGACGGTGGTCACCACCAGGCCCAGACGAATCTCCGTCATCGCCTCTCCTGAACCTGGTACGGGGTCGAGGTGGTCGAAGGACCGCCAGAGGAGGCGGCCGAGGACGAGGACGGCGCCCGGGCGGCGGGTACGGTCTGCCCGCCCCCGCCGGGAGTGTTCCGCCGCCGGTGGCGCCGGTGGCGCCTGCGTGGCGGGAGAGGCGCGGCTCTGGTCCGGGCCAGCAGCAACGCGGTGCAGGCCAGGGCGAGCAGCACCTCGGCGGCCGCGAGGCCCCAGATGCCGCCCGCGACGCCGGCGATCCAGCCGCCGGCGACGAGCAGGGCCAGCTTGAGCAGCGCCGAGCCGAGGTCCAGCGCGCCCACCACCCCCGCGCGCAGAACCGGGATCAGGACGAGCGTCCCGACCGACGCGACGCACATGGCCACCCGTTGCACGGTGAACTGCGCGAGGACTGACTCCAGCTCATCGGTCGCCGGACCCAGGAAGAGCCTGAGGAACGAGCGGGGCGCGAAGGCCACCGCGGCGGCGTTGCAGAGGGCGATACAGCCGAGCAGGGTCGCGCCCCGACGATAGGTGGCCCGAAGGTCACCATCGTGCTCGCGCACGAGCAACAGCTGCGCGCTCGCCCCAAGAATGAGGTTGGTTACCCCGAACGCGAGCTCGCCCGCTCGCCAGGTGCTGGCGGCCGCCAGGCCGCTGGTGGCCGCGATGGCGATGGGGATGACCTGCACCAGCGCGAGACTGGCCCCGGCCCCCCCGACGTAGGGCAGCCACCGCCGGTAGTGGCCCACGATCCAGGCGCGCGCGGCGGGCCAGGTCGCGCCGCGGTTCACGAGGAGCAACACGGTCGCCACACCGGCGAGGGCGAGGTATGGCGCGACCACCAGGTACGTCGCCGAGACCCACCCGGCGGCCACTGCCACCAGCGCGGCCTGCGCGACATAGCAGGCGCTCAAGGTCATTGACGCCGCTCGGGGGCCGCGGACGTACACGAGCCGCCAGAAGGTGCCCTCGACGACCAGGCCCGCCGGCACCCCGAACGCCCCGCCGATCAGCGCCAGCTGGGCCGCGCCGTGCAGCCCCAGCGAGGCCGCGCCGAGCAGCGCTCCGACGACCAGGCCCAGCAGGACGGTGGCCGAGTAGGCCATGGGTATCTCGGCGACCCGCGCCTCCCGGGAAGGCAAGGTGGCCATCGGCTTGCCGATGACCGCGGGGGCTATCGCCTGCGCCGTGGCCGCCATCGCCGTCGCGACCGACAGCGCCCCCAGCCCCTGCAACGAGGTGTTGTGCGCGACGACGGCAAAGATCCAGATCGACGAGAGCCGGGACGCGGCCTGCGCGACCAGGAACCAGAGTGTCCGGTTGGAGGGCTTCACCGGACCGCGCCCAGGGCCGGCGACGCCCGTACGCGGATGAAGGCGGGCGGCGGCCCGAGGCCGGCCACCAATTCATCGAAATTGGTATGTGGAATTTCATCTGGCTGAAACACAATCGAAAGGGTGTGGCCTTCGCGTCGCCAACAGCGGTAACCCGGCCGGAACTCGTGGCCCAGCGGGCTTGCGTATGCGCAAGCAAAGTCACGCCTCATCGCCATCCCCCGTCCCCCGTCCGCCGGCATCCAGCGCCCCCACCATCAGGCCGTTTAGCCAGAAGTCGTCGACTCGATGCCGGCTGTCGGTACACAGTAACTTCGACAGTAACCTCGACGAAGCAGATGAGCGCGCAGATGAGTGCGGGTCGTTCTCATTGACAACCCGTCGCGCCTCGTTACAATGATAGCAGCAGGGTCCAAACCACAGGGGGGGTGGACCACTTGAGTTGTCGAGTGGGGACGGATGGCGTTCGCCGCCGAGAGTGCCTTCGACCGTGCTTCTCAGCAAGCCACAGCAGCTGAGCAGGCCGACAATTCCGCAGAGATCCACCAACCGTTCATCTCGCGTTATCAAAGCGCCATCTGGCCGAGGAGGGTCGTCGTCACGGCCACCGTGGGCGCCCTCTTGGGCGGCGTCCTCGGTCTTGGTTTGAGCCATCTCGGCGGCTCAAAAGTACATGCGGCATCGGAGGTGCTCGTCGCCCCCGATCCGCCGTTGCTCGGCGATAGCCAGCAGGTCACCAGCGAAACCGCTCAAAGATTCGTCCAGAATCAGGTCCTGGTGGTTTCCAGCGACGAGTTCCAGGCTGAGGTGGCGGCTCGCCTGGGTCTACCTGACGTGACCGATTTCCAGGTCACGCAGGTCGCGCTCACCGACGTCATGCGGATTTCCGTCACTGCCGACGACGAAAATCAGGCGCGCCGGATCGCCGATACCGCGGCGACGCTGTACGCGGCCGACCGGCAGCGTACCTCGGCCGCGCGTTACACCGCGGCCATCGGCGGAGTCGAACAAAGAGCAGGGACCCTGGCGGTCCAGCTCAGGGACTTCCCCGCCACTTCCGGGCCCGGTCAGGAGGCACAGCTCCAGGCGCTCAGCACCCAGTATCAGCAGCTCCTCGGCCAGGAGGAGCAGCTCCGGCTCGCCGCCGACCAGACCACTGGGCTGGTGGAGATCGTGAAGCGGGGAACGGTCACCTCGACGGACGGCCCTTCCTCGGTAATGGTGGGTCTTCTGGCGATGCTCGGCGCCCTGGCCGGCTTCGGGCTGGCGATGCTGCGGCGCCGCCGGCGACGTGTCATCTACCGCGCGGACGACCTGGGTGATCTCGCGATCCAGCCAACGACGGTGCTGCCCAATCTGGCCGGATGGCGATCGCCCGCCACCCGACGGCGCAGGCTGGCGGCGGCGGACCGGGCCGTGCGCCTGCACCTGAACCAACGCGCGGGGCTGGATGGCCCGATTGATCTCGTGATCGCGGTGCTCGCGGTCGCTCCGGGAGTGGGCGGAACGTTCGTCGCCCGGCGGTTCATGGCCTCGGCGGCGCGGCGCGGCGCGGAGGTCGTCGATGATTCCACGTCGACTCCGGAAAACGAACCGCGCCTGCGCCCGACGGTCAAAATCGTCGACTCGCCTGTCCTGAGCTCGTCGGGCGAGGCAATTCAGGCCGCTCGCGGCGCCGATGTCCTCGTGCTTGTCGTGGGGCTTGGCCGGAGCACCTATGACGAGGTGCGGGACGCCCTTCTCGAGCTGACGATCGCCGGTGTCGCTCCGCATGGAGTGGTGCTGAACGAGCCGCCGCTCCACCGCAGGCGAAGGTCTTCGACAAGAACCGGCCGCCCGCTTCACGAGGGTCTGCCCGCCCAGCAGCACCCGATGGCCACCGCGCCGGTAGAGGACCCGATTCCAGTCGAACGATGACGCCGCGGCGGACGCCATTCCGCCAAAACGGTTCGCGCGCCCCTGGTGGCGCCCGGACCGTCCAATAGGGCGTTCCGAACGTCCCGCTGGGGGGAAAGATACATGTCAAGCCCGTCGCACACATCTGTAAACGATGTCGACTGGTCGACGGTCCCGGGACACCATGATGGCCCCGCCCTCGTCACCCGGATAGCCGAGGCGGCGGCCGCCGCGCCGGACGCCCCGGCTCTCGTCCACGAAGGCCGGGTGACGACGTACGCGGTCCTGGACCGGCAGACAAACATGATCGCCAACCTCATCCTGAACCAGGCTGGCGACCACACCGGGCCGATCGCGGCCGTGCTCGGGCACGACGACACCGGCCTGATGGGTGTTCTGGGCGCGCTGAAGACCGGTCGGCCGGTCGTTCCGCTGGACCCGCTCATTCCCACAGCCCGGCTGGCCACGATGCACGAGCTGAGCCGGGCCACCACGATCCTGACCGACCAGAGGCATCGACTCGTGGTGGACAGCCTCCGGGTGGCCGACGGTTCGGTCCTCGAGGTCGAGACGGCCGACGATCCCACTGGGCCGCGGGCGGTACCGCGGCCAGCGGACATCGGTTTCATCTTCTTCACCTCCGGCTCCACCGGCCTGCCGAAGGGTGTGGCCTGGAGCCAACGGATGATCACCTGTGAGGCGTCGTCCGGCGTCGACGCGCTGGGCTTCGGGCCGACCGACCGGATGGCCCTGGTACTCCCGTTCTCCTTCTCGGCCGGAATGGGCGTCGTCACCTGGGCCCTGCGCAGCGGCGCCGCGCTGCACATCTTCAACCCTCGGCTACGGTCCACCAGCGAAATGCTCGAATGGCTGCTCGAGCATCGGATCACCACGATCCACTCGACCCCGTCGCTGCTGCGGTCGCTGCTCGCCAACGTGACGCCCGGCCAGGTGCTGCCCGATCTCCGGATGGTCATGACGTGCGCCGAGCCGGTACACGGCAGGGAGGTGGCGGCGCTGCGCGAACACCTGCCGCCGGCGTCCGTCTTCGTCAACTGGACGGGGGCGTCCGAGGTGGGCACCCTGGCGTTCAACCTGGTGCGGTCGGTGGATCCGCTGCCGGAAGGCGTCATCAACAGCGGATCTCCGGTGCCCGACAAGGCCGTGCTGATCGAGTCGGAGACCGGTACGGCCCGGGGACCCGGTGAGCCGGGCGAGGTCACGGTCGTCTCGCCCTACATCGCCGACGGGTACTGGCACGACGAGAAGCGCACCGCCGCCAAGTTCGGCCGGGCGGCGGACGGCCGGCGCACGTACCACATGGGCGACCTGGGCCGGTTGACGAGCGGCGGGCAGCTCGAGCTGCTGGGCCGGGTCGACCACGCCTTGAAGATCAACGGCTATCTGGTCGAGCCGATCGAGGTCGAGTCCGCGCTGATGGACATCGACGACGTGACGGAGGCGGTGGTCCTCGGAGAACGGCGGTCGTCCTCGACCAGGCTCGTCGCCTACGTCGCCTGCCCGCCGGCGTCCAGGCTGTCCCCGGCGACCATCCGCATGCAGCTACGCGTGAAGATGCCGACGTGGATGATTCCCTCGATCATCATCCAGCTCGACGCGCTTCCCCGGAATGAGCGCGGGAAGGTCGACGTCTCCGCCCTGCCGGCGCCGCCCAAGGGACCGGTCGCCGGTTTCGTGGCGCCGCGGACCCCGTGGGAGACCTCGGTGGCGGAGATCTGGTCCCGGGTGCTGCATCTCGACGAGATCGGCGTCCACGACGACTTCTCCGAGCTCGGTGGTGACTCGCTGGTCGCCCAGGAGATCCTCGCCCTCATCGACCGAGAGCTGGGAGTACGGCTTCCGTCGGCGGCGCTCCTGCAGGCTCCCACCATCGCCGAGTTCGCCACGTTCGCGGAACACGCCATCACCACCGGCCGCGGGCCCGGGCCGACGGGCGATTCCGCCGAGCCCGCGCAGTGGTCGCGGTTTCCCACCCTGGTCCCGCTGAAGCCCACCGGCTCGCGGCCGCCGCTCTTCTGCTTCGCCGGGGCGGGCGGGCTCGCGCTGACGTTCCTTCCGCTGGTGCGCCGGCTGGGCGACGACCAGCCCGCCTGGGGCCTGCAGGAGTACGGGCTGGAGGGACGCGGCTGGCCGGACTGGTCGGTGGGCAGGGCCGCGCGCCGGCACCTGACGGCGATACGCCACATCCAGCCGCGGGGCCCCTACACGCTTCTCGGCTACTCGTTCGGCGGCCTGGTGGCCTACGAGACCGCGCGCCGGCTGCGGGCCGCGGGAGAGGAGGTCGTCCTTCTCGGGACGTTCGACACCGTCCTGCCGGGTACCGTCCTCAAGCCACCCCAGCGGAAGGGGACCGAGCAGGCCTTGGCGGAGGCCATTCCGCGGCAGCGCGGTGATCAGCAGCGGTCGGTCGCCCAGCCGCCCGGACGGCTGGCGAGGTTCCGGGTCATCCGCCGGATCCGGCACAGTGAGCGGCCGGTTGTGAAGATCCTTCGCAACATGCACCGGCTGCCGTTCGCCGGGCTCTTCCGGTTTGCCGGCACCACGCACTATGACGTGTTCCTGTGCAAGGGCCTGGTCGCCAGCAGGTGCTACCGGATGCAGGCCTGGGCCGGCCGCACCCTGGTCTTCGTCGCCGCGGACAACGCCACCCAGGCGGACAACCTGCACTGGAGCAGCGTCCTCACCGGCGAATGGCGCTTCGAGAACGTCGCCGGCGATCATCACTCGATCTGGCGTGAACCACACGTGAACACGATCGCGGACCGGCTGCGCGGTGAGATCGAGATGCTTCGGCGGACCGGCGCCGGCCAGCGCCTGGCCACGACCGGAACGCGGACAGGACGCCCTGCCGCGTAAAGGGCCGGCCCGCGATATCACGTCGTATCGCGGTCCCAATTCCGGCGCGAAGTCGTCAGGAATCCGCTGGGTGGTCGTCGGCTGTTTTCAGGTCAGCCGGCGATCACCAAATCGGCAAAACCCGACCCAACACGATCGATCACGCGCGTGGTCCGACGAGTTTCTCCCACCGATTCAACCCGCCAGGTGCGGCAGTAGCGCACCGTCACGCAAGGGGAAGAAATGAAGCAGCTCACTGCGCCATCGACGGCCCGCCATGGGTCCGTCGCGCGCGTGGCTCTCATCCGCAGTAGATCGCGGGCCAACGAGATGTCCCTCCGTTCCGCCGGTACCGGCAACGGTCGCCGGTGATTCGTGATGGACCAGCTCGCGGTCCCGCGACAGCGCACCGACGGGGAGATCCTCGCCTCCGACGGAAAAAGGACAATCCGACGTCATCACAGTTGGCTCGTGGTGCTGGTCGCGGATGTGGCCGGACTGGCCTGGCCAGCGGCGCTGCTACGCGAAGGACGGCTTCCACTCGCGGCCTTCACGGTAGTCTGTCTGCTCTTCTTCCACGGAGGCCGTCTCTACCGTCCGCACCTGCATCTGTCCGTCCTGGACGAGATGCCGTCGTTGATATCCAGGAGCCTGTCGGCGGCCCTCCTGGGCGGCGTGGGGGTGGAGCTGCTGGGGATGCGCCCGGGCACGAAGGTGTTCGCCGCCCTGGCGCTGACCGCGATCGCGACGCAGCCCCTCGCGCGCGCCCTGGCGTACCGCTTCATCAGCGGCGTCCGAAGGAAGGGTTTCGGCAGTAGGACGGCCCTGCTCATCGGAACGGAATCCGTCAGCGCGCAGCTTGCCGCCACCCTGACGGCGAATCCGGGCTACGGGCTGCGGCTGATCGGGCTGCTGGACGCCGCCTCCGGCGACCGGCCCGCCGAACGGTTCGTACCACGCCTGGGCCGCCTCGACGATCTTCCGATCATTCTGCGCGGTTACGGCGTCGAGGTCGTGCTGGTCGGGTTCAGCCAGAGCTCCGATGCCCGCGTGGTGGAGATGCTGCGGGCGACGGCGGACCGGCCCTGCGAGATCTTCGTCGTTCCACGCCTCTTCGAGATCCAGCCGGCCCGGGGACTGCGCGACCATATCGGGGCCATTCCGGTCGCCCGTATCCGCTATCCACGGCGCAGCGGCCCGTCCTGGCTGATAAAGCGGATGCTGGACGTCGTCCTGAGCGCCACCGCGCTGGTCCTCCTCGCGCCCGTGCTGGCGGTGACCGCGATTGCCGTGTGGCTGGAGGACCCGGCGGGAGTGCTGTTCCGGCAGATCCGGGTCGGCAAGGATGGCAGCCACTTCGAGCTGCTGAAGTTCCGCAGTCTCAAGCCGGTCGACGACGCCGAGTCCGCCACTCGCTGGAACATCTCCACCGACGACCGCCTCGGCGCCGTCGGGCGCTTTCTGCGCCGGACGTCGCTCGACGAGCTACCACAGCTGTGGAACATTCTCCGGGGAGACATGACGCTGGTCGGCCCGCGGCCCGAGCGCCCGCACTTCGTGGACCGTTTCGCGGCGGAGTTTCCCGTCTACCGACACCGGCATCGAGTGCCCTCGGGCCTGACCGGCCTGGCGCAGGTCAGCGGTCTTCGCGGCGATACGTCGATCGAGGACCGGGCCCGGTTCGACAATTTCTACATCGAGAACTGGTCACTCTGGCTCGACGTGAAGATCATCTTGATGACCGTTCGAGAGGTGTGCTTCGCCAGAGGCCGGTGACCGGACCGGCCTTCCGCCCGCGGTGGAGACCGCTGGCGGAAGACCGGTCCGCGACGACCGCGCGGACCGAGTGGGCCGCGCGGACCGAGTGGGCCGGTCAGATGTCGGGAACGCCGGACGGTTCGGAGCGGCCGGATTCGCCGGCCCCGGAACCGTCCACAGCCCCGGAACCGTCCGCGGTGGCGGAACCGTCCGCGGCGGCGGCGTTGTCCACAGCGGCCGCGTTGTCCCCGCCGGTTCCCTTGGCGCCTCGCATGGAGGGGAAGAGAACCACGTCACGCAGCGTCGGCGCGTCCGTGATCAGGGCGACGAACCGGTCGATGCCGAGGCCGAGGCCGGACATCGGCGGCATGCCGTACTCCATCGCCTCGATGAAGTCCTCTTCCAGCATCATCGTCTCGTCGTCGCCGGCCGCCCGCAGTTCGGCCTGCTCCTCCAGCCGGGCCCGCTGGTCGACCGGGTCGACCAGCTCGGAGTAGGCCTTGACGATCTCCCAGCCGTTGACGACGACCTGGAAGATGTCGAGCCGGGTCGGGTCCTCGTCCGTGCGCCGCGCCAGCGGCACGAGCTCGACCGGGTGCCCGACGAGGAAACACGGCGCCACCAGCTCGGGACGGACCGTCTTCTTGTAGAGCAGGTCGACCAGCGCCGCGTACGAGGCCGCCTTGGTGACGTCCAGGCCAAGGGCGGCGCACTTCTCCCGGAGAGTCTCGAAGTCGCGGACGACGCGCAGGTCGACGCCGGTGCGCCGGGCCACCTCCTCGCGGTAGTCCACCACCGGCCAGTCGGCGCCGAAGTCGAGCTTGACGCCCTCGTACGTGACCGTTCGGGAGCCGAGCACGTCGTCGAGGACGGCGAGGATCAGCTCACGCACGAAGCTCATGTTGTCGTGGTAGTCCCAGTAGGCCGCGTACCACTCCAGCATCGTGAACTCCTGCAGGTGCGAGGGGTCGATCCCCTCGTTGCGGAAGTTCCGGCCGATCTCGTACACGCGGTCGAGCGAGCCCGCGACCAGCCGCTTGAGGTAGGTCTCCGGCGAGATGCGGAGGTAGAAGTCCTCACCGAGGGCGTTGTGCCGGGTGACGAACGGGCGCGCGGCGGCTCCCGAGGCGGCCTCGGTCAGGATCGGGGTCTCGACCTCGAGGAAGTCCGCCTCGTCGAGGAAGCGGCGGATCCTGCTGATCACCCGTGAGCGGACTTGGAACCGCTCGCGCGACTCGGGGTTCGCCAGCAGGTCCAGGTAGCGGCGCCGGTAGCGGGTCTCCACGTCCGCGACGCCGTGCCACTTGTCCGGCAGCGCCCGCACCGCCTTGTTGAGCACGGTGAAGTCACTCGCGGCGACCGTACGCTCGCCCTTGCGCGTGGTGAAGACGGTGCCCGTGACGCCGACGAAGTCACCGACCCGCGCGGAGCTGTGCCACGCCTTGAAGGTCTCCTCGCCGAGGTCGTTGCGCGCCAGCGAGATCTGCACCCGACCGCTGCGGTCCTGCAGATGCCCGAAGACCAGGCCACCCATCCGGCGCCACAGCACCAGCCGCCCGGCGATCCGCGCCGGCGTGCCGTCTGGAGCGGTCTGGACGTCCCGGGCCACCGTGTCGGTCTGGTACCCGGATCGGGGCAGCGGCGCCCCGGACCCGTCGGCTGTCATCGAACCCGCACCTTCTCGCCGTCGTGGGTGATAACCCGGACCGTCGCCGCCACCGCACCCGCCTTCCGATCAGCCGTCAGGACCAACCTGGACGACCGCGGCAAGCTGCTTCGCCGCGCGTGCGCGAACGGCCGCGCGCGAGGCCGGCCGTGAGCGGAGCGTGGGTGGCTACCGACGGTACCCATGTCCAGCCTACCGACCCGGCAGCCGGCACCAGGCCGATGGCGGATCGGCGGATCGGCGGAAACCGCGCCGGGCCAGGCCCGCACGAGGCGGCCTGAACGACGAAAACCCAATTTAGAGAAGTGATCCGCGGCGGTAGGTCCACCACGTCACCGGAAACAACAACGGAGGCATTCCACGGCATCGCGTCCAAGGATCTCGTCGATGGAATCCCGACCATTGCCGACCGGCGTCGACGAGCGGCCGGAACCTCGGCGGCCGACCGCATCTACAACCCTGTGAAGCGCCAAAATGGCGCGGTGGCACGGGCGGTCCGACGCCCGCATCACATCGCGCCACCTGGTGGTTGTGACGGGGTCAAACTCGCCCGTTGGTGGCTCACTGGCCGCCTCCCGTTCACGGTCTACCGCCCTCGTGTTAACGTTGACGCGTCTATCTGGGGGTCGCGTGCAGGATTCCGATCTTGCCGCGGAGTACGACACCGGTCCGGGTCCGCTGTCATCTCTGTGGCGTCACCGTGCCTTCTCGGCCTTCATGGTGCTGGCCAGCGTGCTGGTGGCCGCGGTTGTCGGGGTGGTGAACGCGCCGCCGACGAAGGCCGTCGCCCGTATGGGCCTGGCGAACCCGCGCAGCCTGGCGCTGTTTCTTGGCGGTGGTAGTTCCGGGGCCGATCTTGGCCGTTATGCGGACGGCCAGGAGCGCTTCGCCGAGGGCACGGACGTTCTCGGAGAGGCCGCCAACGAGCTCGGCGACGGAACATCGGTCCGCACCCTGCGCGCGAACGTGAATGTCACCGCCTCGGCATCGGCCGACATCTTGGTCGTGACGGCCGACGGAGACACCCCGCGGCAGGCGATGCGTCGCGCGGACGCGGTCGTCACCGCCTACCAGAGCCTCACGCTGCGAGCCGCGAACGACGCGGTGAACCGCGCGCTGGGAGCCGTCTCCGTGGCCAGGGCGCAGCTCAACAAGGAACTCGCCGGCATCAGGACGAACAACGCCGTCGACACCGCCGCGGTCCAGGCCGCGACCGCCGCCCTTGGTTCGCTGCAGCAGAAGGCCGCCCAGACGCAGACCGAGGCGGCGCTCTTCGGTTCGGGCACGACGTTCATCGACCCCGCCACCGCGCAGCCACGCCCCGGCAAGGTGGCCAGGGCCGCCCGCGCGGGCATGCTCGGAGCGCTGGTGGGTCTGCTGATCGCGGGCGCCGCGTCCTGGACCTGGGCCGGGCGGCGCCGAGAGGTCGAGGACGGCGCCGAGGCCGCGCAGCTGCTCCAGGCCCCGCTGCTCGGCGAGATCCCCACCGTCGACGCGCGCCGGCGGGCCGGCCTGGCCGATCCCGCCCACGGGGCGCTGCCCGGTTACTACGCGGTCGCCGACGCCCTGGCCGCGACCGCCGGGAACGGGCTGTACCTGGTGGCCGGCTCGGGCCGCCGGGACGGACGCACCGTGACGACCATCGGCCTCGCGACCGCGCTGGCCGCCGGCGGGACCCGGGTCGCCATCGTCGACGGCGACCTGCGGACCGGCCAGCTGACGAGCCGGTTCCCGACGGAGCCCGGCGCGACCGGCCTGGCGCAGCTCGCTGCCGCAACCACGACGCTCGCCGCCGCCATCCGGACGGTTCCGGCGGCCGAAGGCGGCGAGCTGGCCGTGGTAGGGCGCGGCCGCGCGGTCGGCGAACCGGCCGGCCTGCTGCGTCGACGAGCCCTGACCGACGCGCTGGACCAGCTGCGGGACACCTTCGACGTGGTACTGGTCGACACCCCGGCCGCTGGCGCGACGGTGGACGTCTTCGCACTGGCCACCGCCGCGACCGGAATGGTGGCGGTGGTGCGCCGGCGCACGCCGGCCCGTCCGCTGCACCGGCTGCGCACGCAGACCGCCGCCGCGGATCTCCCCATCGTCGGCGTGGTGATCACCCGAATGGCCAAGGAACGCTCCACCTACCGGGCCCTTGACGACCGCGAGCCCATCGTCGCGGAGACGCCTCGCCCAGCGGACGGGTTCGGTACGCCCACCGGCCCGAAGGCAGGCGCCGAGCAGGCGCCGAACCGCACCGTGCCCGCCGAAGCCGGGCTCACCGAAGCCGAGGCGGACACAGCGGCCACAGCGGCCACCGCGACGCCAGAGGCCGGCCCGACCGCGGAAGCCGAGCCCGTTGGCACCGGTAACGGCACCGGCGCCGACACCCCGGCGGCGCGGCCCATAGCCACCCGGCACTGATGTCCCGACTCCCACGGCCATCCCGGCTGGAGGGTCGTGAAGCACGCGAGACGCCGCCCCGCTCGCGCCTCCCGCGGCCAGGCCGGATCGGCGGTCGTGCCGCCGGCGCCGTCGCCTCGCAGGCGGTGAACGCCGGCGGCAGCCTGGTCATCCAGATCGCGACGGCCCGGGCACTCGGCGCCCACACCTTCGGCTCGCTGACGCTGCTCACCTCGTCGCTGGTGCTGCTCACCGCGCTGTACACGGCGTTCGTCGGCGACTCGCTCACCGTGCTCGACCGCCAGGACCCACACCTGCGCGGCACGGTGCTCGCCCTGCACGCCGTCCTGTCGATGCTCGCCGCCGGCGTCGGCTATGGAGTCGCCATCTCGCTCGGCGAGCTCGAACCGGTCGGGGCGGTGGCCTTCGCTGCGCTGGTCCTGCTCTGGCTGAACGAGGAGCTGTGCCGCCGGGTGCTCATGGCCAGGCTGGAGTTCTGGAAGCTCGCGGCCAACGACGCGGTCTACGTCGGCGCCACGCTGGCGGCGCTCGCGGGGGCGACGGCCGCGGGAATCTCGATCAGCCTCGTCGTGGTCGTGCTGGCGATGGCCGCGGGAGCGGTGGTCGCCATCCTCGTCGCCCTCGGCCAGCTCCCCCTGGCGCGGCTGCGGCTCGGCCGGCCACGGCCGGAGCTGCTTCGCGAGATCGTCTCGTTCGCGCTGTGGCGGTCGCTGCAGGCCGGGCTCGCTCCCGCGCTCCTGTTCGTGGCACGCGTGCTCATCGGCGTGCTGGCCGGCCGGGCCACCCTCGGCCGGGTCGAGGCGGCCCGGCTGCTGCTCGCGCCGGCGCAGCTGGTGGTGAACGCCGCGGGAAACGTCCTGCTGCCGCTCTACGCCGCGGGCGCGGGCCGGGCCGGGCAGCGGGTCAGGCGGGCCAGTGCCCTGCTGATCGGCACCACCGTGCTGGTCGGGGCGGTCGCCGTCGCCGGTTCCGGCCCGCTGTCGAGGCTGGTCGTGGGGCCGGAGATCACGGTGCCGTCCGTGGCGGTGCTGGCCTGGGCCCTGTACACCTGCACCCAGGCGCTCGGGCTCCCGGCGTCGACCGCGCTCGTCGCGCGCCGGCGGTCCCGAACGGTCTTCGTCGCCCGCTTCCTCGACGCCCTGGTCGGCCTCGCCCTGCTGCTCGGCCTGTTGGCGGCCGACCACCCGGCGCTGGCTCCCGCCGCGCTCGCGGCCGCGCGGGCCGGCAGCGCGCTGTGGCTCCAGCGGCTCGCCGGCCGACCCGACCCAGCTGACCCGTCACGCGCCACGGCCACCCCTACGACCACGGCCGCCGCCGGGCCGGGTTGGGCCCGCGCCCTGGCCCGGGAGCGGTCGCTCTGGCCGGTTCGGATGCCCATGCCACGGCTGCTGCCGAGCGAGAACCGGTGGGCGCTGGCGTTCGTCATCCTGCCGCTGATGCTGGCCAGCGACTACAAGCTGCGGCTGCGTGACCAGCAGGCGACCGTGTCCGGGCAGCCGGACATCTTCATCTTCATAGAGATCGGCGTCTACGCGGCGGTCGCGGCCGTCCTCCTGCTCACCGTCGCGCGCGCGCCGGCCGGGCGCCGAAGCGCGACGGTCATCAACCTGGCGTGGATCTTCGCGATCTACTGCGTGTGCGCGGGGCTCTGGTCGCCCTACCGTCAGCTCGCGCTCGTCCGAGGCGCCCAGCTGCTGCTCACCGTCGCGATCGCCCAGACCATCGCGCGGCGCGCCAGTCGCCGGCAGCTTCACGGGCTCGCGCACGCCTTCGTGGCGCTGGTCGCCGCCTCGGTGCTCTTCGGCCGCGTCCATCCGTTCCCCCCGGTGAGCAACCTGACGGCGGGCCGCTTCACCTGGCTCTACGTCCATCCCGTGGTGGCCGGGATCTACGCGGGCGCGGCCACGGTGATCGTGACTGGCTACCTGGTCCGGGCCGGCCGGCCGCACCGGGTGTGGCCGGACTGGGTCTACCGGGTCCTGCTCGTCATCGTCGGGTACGGACTGCTGGCGACCCAGACCCGCGGCGCGCTCTCGGGCGCGGTGGTCGCCATCCTGCTGGTGATCGTCCTGGGCGCGCGCGGCGCGCGGCGCGCGGACCTGCTGCTCACGATCGGCATCCTGGCCACCATCGGCGTGATCACCTCGTCGGACACGATCCTCGGCTATCTGACGCGGGGCGAGTCGACCGAGCAGTTGGCCACGCTCAACGACCGTACGAACCTGTGGACCCTCGCCTACCAGGCGTTCGAGCAGAAACCGTTGACTGGCTGGGGCTTCACGGCCTCACGCGGAATCTTCTACAGCCAGATCGGCCTCGGCGGCGGCCACAACGCGTTCATCAACATCATGGTCGACGGCGGCCTGGTCGGCGTCGTGCTCTGGCTCGCGATGCTCGGTGGGCTCGCGGTCGCGCTCCGGCATCTGTGGCGACGGGTGGCGCCGACCGAGCGGGCCGACCTCACCATGCTGACCGCGCTCGTGGTGTTCCTCCTGATCGACGGTCTGACGGCCGAGCACATGGCCGCGCCCGCGAACGTCGCGAACATCCTGCTGTTCGTGCTCGTGGGCTGGACCGGCACGCTGCTGCGCGTGTCCGCGCGTCGGCGCGCCCTGCCGCCACCGCCACCGCCACGACCGCGGCCGCAGCCGCGGCGCCAGCCGGCGACGCGAGGCCGGACGCCACCGGGAAGGCCGACGACGCCGCGAAGCCCCACGACACCGCCGTCGCCGTCGCTGTCGCCCTCGCCGGCATCGGCGCAGGCGGCGCGGCCGCCAGCCCCACGGGTTCCGGTGCCCTGAATGCCCACCCTTCCAGCGAATCGCGGAGGTCCTGTGACGGCGACGGCGGTCCCTCCCGTGGCCGGCCCGCGGACGGTGTTGTTCGCCCACCCATCGGTCGAGCTCTACGGTTCCGACCGGATGCTCGTCGATTCGGTGCGCGCCGTCGTGGCCGCCGGTGACCGGGCGGTCGTCGTGCTGCCGGGCGACGGGCCGCTGCGCCCCCTGCTCGAGCGGGCGGGAGCCGAGATCCGGACCTATGACGTCCCGGTCCTGCGCAAGCAGTACCTGCGCCCGGCCCGGGCGCTCGGCCTGGCGGCCAGGATGGCGCGCGCCATCGTCGAGCTCCGTCGGCTGATCCGGCAGGTCGAGCCGGCGGTGGTCTACGTGAACACGCTGACGATCCCGGCCTGGCTGGCCGCCGCCCGGCTGACCCGCCGGACCTGCCTGGTCCATGTGCACGAGGCGGAGCAGACCGGACGGCTCGTCGGGCTCGCGCTGACCGCCCCGCTACGGCTGGCCCGGATCGTCGTGGTCAACAGCTCCGCCGCCTCGGCGGCCCTGGTGGCCTCCATGCCGGGCCTGGCGGCCAGGATCGAGCTCGTCTACAACGGGGTGGCGGCGCCGGCGAGGACCGAGCCGATGCGCACACGCCCCGGCGCGCCCGCCCGGCTGGTGCTGGTCGGCCGGCTTTCCCCGCGCAAGGGCAGCGACGTCGCGGTCAAGGCCGTCCAGCGGCTGCGCGCGGACGGCCGGGATGTGCGGCTGGACCTGGTTGGCAGCACGTTCGACGGCTACGAGTGGTTCGAGAAGGAGCTGCGGATCCTCGCCGACGAGCCGCCGCTTTCAGGCCGGGTGAACTTCCACGGCTTCCAGGCCGACGCCGAGAGCTTCTTCCGCACAGCCGACCTCGTCCTGGTGCCTTCCCGGGTCGAGCCGTTCGGCAACGTCGCGGTCGAGGCCCTGCTCGCCGGACGGCCGGTCATCGCGAGCGCGACGCAGGGGCTCGTCGAGATCATCGACGACGGACGGACCGGGCTGCTCGTCGCCCCGGACGATCCCGAGGCGCTGGCCGCCGCGATCGCCCGCCTGCTGGACGACTGGCCGCTCGCCACCCGGCTCGCGGCGGCCGGCCAGGCCGAGGCGGCCGAACGGTTCGGAATCGAGCAGTACCAAACCAGGATCGCCGCGGTCGTCGACGGTCTGGCGGCCACGCGCTGAGCCAGCCGCCCGCGCTCCGGTTCGGCGAGCGGGCGTGGAGCGGGAGCGCGAGCGGCCAGCGTCGTCAGCGCGTGGTCAGGTGGCGGTGGACCGCGTAGCCGCCACCGGCCGCGACCACCGTCGCGAGCGCGGCCGCGCCGCCGATCGCCCACGGCGCCACCCCGTCACCGCCGCCCTCCGCCTGGGCCGCGGCTGGTTCATGGGGCCGCGCCGGACGGCGCAGGGTGACCCGGTCGAGGACCGTGCCGTCGGCTCCGACCGCCCGCAGCTTCATCGTCGTCTCCCCGCCGGCGGCCGGGCCGGGAGCGACCTCGGCGATGAGCACCGAGTACTGGTCCGCCCCCGTCGGCATCGACCAGTCCACGGCCTCGGAGTACGGCCGCCCGTCCGACTGCCAGATCGTGCTGCTGCCGCTGACATGCCCGAAGCCGGGGGTACGCGCCGCTCCACCGCCGCCAGCGGTGACGTAGGTCGTGCCGACCGTCGAGTCGACCTCGCCGGCCCCGCCCGCGACCGGCCTCCCGGCGCGCAGCGGCAGGGTCCGCTCGTAGCTGTGGTTGTGGCCGTTGATGACGAGGTCGACCGCGTACCGGTCGAACAGCGGCACCCACAGCTCCCGGACCCCGCCCTCGGAACCGTGGGCGTTGCTCGTGCTGAACGCGCAGTGATGGAAGTAGACGACTATGAAGTCGACTCCCGAGCGGTCCCGCCGGTACCTGGCGAGGATCGCTTCGAGCCAGCGGAGCTGGCTGCCCGCCGAGTAGCCGAAGTTCGCCGGGATCTCGTACGACACGTCGTTGCTGTCGAGCGAGATGAAGCCGACGTTCCCATAGCGGAACGCGTAGGTGGCGGGGCAGCCCGGCGCGCCGCCGGTGGGCACCGCGAGCCGGCCCAGCACCCCGCCATATCCGTGGATGTCGTAGCCGGGCTCCATCTCGTGGTTGCCGACCGCCGGCATCCAGGGCACCTTCGACGCGACCGGGGAGATCTGGTCCAGCCAGCGGTCCCAGCGGCGGATGGAGAATGACTCCGTCAGCAGTCCGCTCCCGCCGGCCGCGTAACACAGATCACCCGCGTGCAGGTGGAAGGCCGGCTTCGCGCCGGCCACCTGGCCGAGGATCGCTACCGCGTCGGCTGTGACGTCCTGGTCGCCGAAGGCGGTGAACGTGAAGGGCGCCGGGCCGTCGGGAGCGGTCGTGAAGGTGCCCTCGGGACCTTCGGCCCCGTCGACCGAGAGCCGGTAACGGTAGGCCGTGGCCGGCGCCAGCGCCGTGAGGTTGGCGTGTCCGTACGACGTCGTGGCCAGATCCACGTTCGCCAGCTCGACCTCGGCGGTGGCACCGAGGTCGGTGGCCTCCCCGGTCTCGGCCACGGGGCCGTAACGGACCAGCGCACGGCCGAACCGCGCCGGGGTCGAGAAGGAGACCGTCATCGCGCGCGCCGGGTCGCCGCCGAACGCGAGGTAACGCGGGCCGACCTGCGCCGGCGTCGTGACCGAGGCCCTGGCGGTACCCGCCAGCAGGGTGGGCCCGGCGACCGCGGCGAGCGCCGAGCCGAGCACGGCCCGCCTGCTCGGACGGCGCCGCCGCAGGTACTCGTGCTGCTCGGCCATGGTCATGTGCCGGGCGAGCCGGTCCGGGATCTCCCCGAAGGGGGTCAGCATGGCGGCTCTGCCGGCGTTCCGGTCCTCACCTGTCGTCCCCCTCGTCCAGCGGCAAGGATCTGCTCACCCCAGCGCGCCAGACGCCAGGAAAGCCGTCACCGTCGGGAAGTACATGCAGCTCGATGAGCACCAGTACACCCGGCCCCCGGCGGCGGGCTGGAAGGTGTTGGAGACGAAACGCCCGATCATGTCCGGTGCGGTCACCTGCGCCGTCCTGTTCGTTTCCAGCAGCACGTCGTCGGTCCCGCCGGCACCGACGAAGCTGTTGCCGGTGACCGTGACCTGACGGGTGTCCCAGGTCAGCCCGTTCTGCTCGGAGTACTTCTCGACGCTCGGGCTGCGCGGGTCGTCGTACACGCCGAGATCGATGCCGTTGTCGGTGAAATGGTTTCCGTTCACCGTGACCCGGTCCGATCCGGCGATCTTCAGGCCCCTGCCGTTACGGGTGATGGTGTTGCCGTCGAAGACGGCGTTCGTCGAGAGCTCGTAGAACATGCCGTTGCCGGTGTTCCCGGACACCAGGTTGCCGGTCACGGTCGCGTCGATGCACCCGAGGTCGCACCAGACGCCGGCGCCGTCGTTGTTCGAGAACGAGTTTCCCTTGACCGTGAGCCCCCGCGTGCGGGTGATCTTGAGCCCCGCGATGACACAGACCGCCCCGCAGGTCGTCGTGGCGAAGCCAGCCGTGTTGTTCAGGTCGAACCTGTTGCCGGTGACGACCAGGCCGTCGGCCCGGTTGGCGACCATCCCGCGCAGACCGTTTCGGATGACGACGTTGCCGGTCACGACCGCGCCCGGCCGGGTCACGGCCAGGGCCGTCCCGGCGACATCGGTGAGGACATTGCCGGTGAACCTGACGCCGGGGGCGTTGAGAATGACGGCGGCGAGCTGCTGCGACTCGATCCAGACCGGGGCGTAGCCGCGGACACCTATTCCGCGTACGACGCTCCCGCTGGCGCCCCCGTCGAACTGGATGGCCTTCCAGCGGACCGAAATCTGGACCGTCACGCCCGCCGGGTCGGTACCGATCACGACCGTGCCGTCGTCCATGACGTAGAACGAGCCGGAGTCCAGCTGCGCGTCCCCGGCCACTTCCTTCAGCGCCTTGCCGTTGACGAAGACCTGGTTCGGGCTGCCGGCGAGTGGGCGGGCGGGGTCGACCGCCTTCTCGTAGTAGCAGGTCCGGCAGAGGGTGCTCCGGAACGTCGCCGTGGCCCAGCCGTCGGGCAGCGGCGCCCAGTCCTTGACGATGTCGGCCCCGTTGAGCCAGGCCTGTTCGCGCTGGTAGGGCTGAATCGTCACCGGCTTGGTCACGCTGGCGACCGTCTCGCGGTAGTCCCCGCCGCGCAGGACCACGGTGCCGCCAGGGGGCGCCTTCGCGAGGGCGGCCGCGACGGTCCGCAACGGCTGCTCCAGGGTTCCCGGCGCGTCGTCCGAGCCCGCCGGCGCGGCGAACACGGCACCGGCCGGCGCCGGATAGCCGGCGGCGCCGGGCACCAGTGAGGCCGGCGGAACCTGGGCGGGGACCTCGCCTGACGGCGTCGTCCCCGGCGTCGTCGCGGTGGGAGGCGCGGCGGAGGCCGGCGGCGTTCCGGCGGCGCCGGTCGTCGGGCCAGTGGGATGGGGCGTTCCTGGACCAGCACCGGTGGACTGCGTGGATCCGGTCCCTGAGGGGGCCCCCGGCTTGCATCCGGTCAGCGCCCCCGCCACGAGTGCCGAGATCACGACAATCAGCGGGAAGAACCTCGTAGCGCGATGAACTTTCGCTCCGACAACGCGCACGCAATCCCCTTGCATCCGCCCCCCGACGTGGCAGGGCTACGATACGCGACCACGGGCGAACTGCCGCTAACAGGGAGCGAATCGACCGTAGACGTAACCAAAATATAACACACAGTGACGCGAAACTGGGAATCCGGGATCCGGAAACCCCGGTATCCAGCAGGCATCATGACCGTGCCACGGGTATGACGGCGGGGCACGACGGGGGGCATGAGAACAGTGAACCGGCGCGCGACATCCACTCAAGACGACGGCGGGCCGGGCAGGCCGCGGGCATCCGGGAAGGGCGGCCCGACCTCGCCCAGCTCCACAGCCATCTCCGGTGCCACGGGCACGGCCATATTCCGGGTGAACCGGTCCCGGGTGAAGCACCATGGTGTCGCCAGCTGGCTTGTTGTCCCTCCTGTCGCGCTGGCGCTCGTTCTCACCGTCGTCGGCTGCGACAGCGACAATGACCCGTACAAGGACCAGGGACCGTTTCCGACGGCCCTGGCGCCGGTGCCCGCGGGCACCGCCGCGACCGCCAGCCCGTTGCCGATCACCGCGGCGGTCGACTTCGGCAACAAGGTGACGGTGTCCGTCCCCGGCACGCGGTCCATCCGCTCGGGCGGCACCGGCCCAGGCGAGCTGGCCAACAAGCCGGCCGTGGCGTTCACCATCGAGCTGCGCAACGACTCCGGACACACCATCGACCTGGGCCCGGTCACCGTCACCGTGTCCTACGGGGCGACGTCCACGCCGGCGACCGCCGATTCCGGCCCCGAGAACAAACCGATGCGCGGGACGCTGAAATCGGGGGCGGCGGCGAGCGGCGTCTACGTCTTCCTCATCCCCGAGGACCAGCGGGAGAACGTCGCGACCGTCATCAGTTACGACGCGTCCCAGCCCGCTGTGGTCCTTACGGGCCACGTCGGCTGATCGGACCTCGTCTGCCGGGCAGCACCCGCCACCGCCCGATCGGGCCATTTCTGCCGCGCGGGCCATACGGCGGAACGCCCGCCTGCGCAATAGTGTCGAAACGGACGAAATCCCGACCTCGACCGCCGCGTTTTCCAGAATTCCGGGAAGAACCGCGCCCCCGGCGATAGCGCGCGGCGGCGGCCCCGTCGTGCCCTGTCGACAGGACACAATGCCCCAGCTCGGGCAGATTCGTACCATCTGCCCGTCACCTGTTGGTCAGCCGGTTGTCACCGCCCATGGCCCGTTCCGTCCCGCTGTGGCACACTGCCCCGACAACGGGGGTAGCAGGGGGTCGCCTCCGGTCGTGTGCGGTCACCAGGAGTGGTCGCCAGGAGGCGAGCCAGTGACGTGGCCCCCGTGGGAAGCGTTGAACGCACCTTGGGGGAGAGAAAACCATGCGGGGTCGAGCTACCCGTGCGGCCAGACGTGCCATCGCCGCCCTGTCGGCGAGCACGCTGGTCGCGGTGGGCGCCGCTGTCGTCCTGGCGGCGGCACCACCAGCGCGCGCGGACACCGCGCCGCCTAATCCAGGCACGCCGGAGACGGTGAGTGCCGACGCGCTGCCGACGGTCCAGATCAACGGCGTCGTGTGGGCACAGGTCACCGTTGGCAACACGGTGTATGCGACGGGTAGCTTCACCTCGGCCCGGCCCGCCGGCTCGCCCGCCGGCAGCAACGAGACCGCGCGGGCGAACCTGCTGGCCTACGACATCACCACCGGCAACCTGATCACGAGCTTCAACCACACGCTCAACGCGCAGGGGCGCGCGATCACCGCCTCACCGGACGGCACCCGGGTCTACGTGGTCGGCGACTTCACCACCGTCGACGGGCAGACGCACAACCGCGTCGCCGCCTTCAACACCGCCGACGGCTCGCTGGTGAACAGCTTCACGGGCGGCACCGCGGCGTCCGCGCGCGCGGTGACCGCGACGAACTCGACCGTCTACGTCGGCGGCATCTTCGCTTCGGCGATGGGGAACTCCCGCGCGCGACTGGCCGCCTACTCGGCCACCAACGGCGCGCTGCTGAACTGGGCGCCCACCGCGGACGACAACCAGGTCACCGCGCTCGTGCTCACGCCGGACAAGTCGCTCGTCATCGTCGGTGGCCAGTTCAGCACCCTCAACGGCGTGCCGGCGAAGGGCCTGGGCGCCATCGACGCGACCACCGGTGCCACCGTGCCCTGGGCCGCCAACCAGCTCCTCCAGAACTCGGGGAACGACGCCGGATTCAACAGCCTGTACACCGACGGCACCAACATCTACGGCACCGGCTGGGTGTTCGGCCCCGGCGGCAACCTCGAGGGTGTCTTCGCCGCCTCCCCCAACACGGGCAACCTCGTCTGGGTCGAGGACTGCCACGGCGACTCCTACGGAACCTTCGCGCTCGGCGACTCGGTGTACACGGTCAGCCATGAGCACTTCTGTGGCAACATCGGCGCCTGGCCGCAGACCGATCCCTGGACCTTCCACCGCGCGACCGCGTTCACGAAGGCGGCGACCGGGACGGTCCAGCACAACTCGGTCGGCGGCTACTACGACTTCTTCGGCAACCCGAGCCCGACCCAGCTCGACTGGTACCCCACGCTGCCGGCCGGCACCTACACCGGGCAGAGCCAGGCCGCCTGGTCGATCACCGGTAACGGGAGCTACATCTCCCTAGGCGGCGAGTTCCCGTCCGTGAACGGGACCGCGCAGCAGGGCCTCGTGCGCTTCGCCGTGAAGAACCTCGCCCCGAACCACGTCGGCCCGCAGTACTCGACCAGCCTGCAGCCGAACGTCGTCTCGCTGGCGGCCGGCACCGCCCGGGTCGCCTGGACGCCCACCTGGGACCCGGACAACGAGGCGTTGACCTACAAGGTCGTCCGGGACGGCAACACCGCCAACCCCGTGTACACCACGACCGTCAACTCGACCTTCTGGCAGCTCAAACCGACCGGCTTCGTCGACACCGGCCTGGCACCCGGCAGCTCACATACGTACAAGGTCTATGTCTACGACCCGTACAACAACACGACCAACGGACCGACGAGCGCGGCGGTGACCATCTCCTCGGCGACGGCCGGTCAGTACGTCCAGGACGTACAGGGGGATGGAGCCAGCGACTACTGGCGCCTTGGTGAGCCATCCGGAACCGCGGTGTACGACTGGGCCGGGTTCAGCGACCTCACGGCGGGCAGCACGGTGACCCGCGGCGCGGCGGGCGCGATCGGCGGCGACGCGAACACCGCGTCCACCTTCGACGGCAGCGCGACGGGCACAGCCGCGCAGAGCACGACGCAGCCGGGACCGAACACCTTCACCGCCGAGGCGTGGGTCAAGACGACCTCGACCAGCGGCGGCAAGGTCATCGGCTTCGGCGACCGGAACACCGGAACGTCGTCGAGCTACGACCGCCACGTCTACATGGACAACGCCGGGCACTTCATCTTCGGCGTCTACCCGAACGCCGTTCGGACGGTGTCCAGCCCGGGCACCTACAACGACGGGCAGTGGCACCACGTGGTCGCCACGCTGTCGAGCGGCGGAATGGTTCTCTACGTCGACGGCAAGCGGGTGGGCCGGGACACCGGAACGACCTCTGGCCAGCCGTATGCCGGCTACTGGCGTATCGGCGGCGACAACCTGGGCAGCTGGCCGTCGCGACCGAGCAGCGACTTCCTGAACGGCTCGATCGACGACGTCGCCGTCTACCCGACCGCGCTGACCTCGACCCAGGTCCAGAAGCACTACGTCGACGCGGGCTACACGCTCAACATCCCGCAGGCCCCGGCGGACGCCTACGGCGCGAGCATCTACGGCGCGGGTCCCGACCTGTACTGGCGGCTGGACGACGCGTCGGGCCCGACGGCCGCGGACGCCTCGCCGAACGGCTCTGCCGGCACCTACAGCGGCGGGGTGACCTACAACGTCCCGAGCACGGTGACCGGGGCGAGCGGGAAGGGCGTCACGCTCAACGGTTCCAACGGCCTGATCGTGAGCAACACTCCGGTGACCAACCCCACCGTGTACTCCGAGGAGCTGTGGTTCAAGACCGCGACCACCTCGGGTGGCAAGCTGATCGGCTTTGGTGACGCGGTCAGCGGCAACAGCAGCAACTACGACCGGCACGTCTGGATGCTGAACTCGGGCCAGCTCGAGTTCGGGGTGTGGACGGGCCAGACCAACACCATCACCTCGCCGACCAGCTACAACAACGGCCAGTGGCACCATCTGGTCGCCACCCAAAGCGGCGCGGGCATGAAGCTCTATGTCGACGGCACCCTGGTCGGCACCAATCCCCAGACCCAGGCGCAGGGCTACACCGGCCGCTGGCGAGTCGGCGGCGACAACACCTGGGGCGGCGCCAGCAGCAACTACTTCGCCGGCACAGTCGACGAGGTGGCGGTCTACTCCGCCGAGCTCACCGCGAACCAGGTGGCGGCGCACTACTCGCTTGGGAGTGGGGTGAACACGGCGCCGACCGCCGCGTTCACGCAGACCTGCACGGGCCTGGCCTGCACCTTCGACGGTTCCGGCTCGTCGGACCCGGACGGGACCGTGGCCAGCTACGCGTGGGACTTCGGTGACGGGACCACGGGCACCGGCTCCACCCCGTCACACACCTACGCGGCCGCCGGCGACCGGACGGTGACCCTGACGGTGACCGACAACCTCGGCGCGACCGGCACCGTGACCCACACGGTCTCGCCGACACAGCCGACGAACGGGGCTCCGACGGCTAGCTTCACGTCGAGCGGCGGCGAGCTCGCCCTCTCGTTCGACGGCTCCGGCTCGTCGGACCCGGACGGCACCGTGGCCAGCTACGCCTGGAACTTCGGTGACGGAACCACGGGCACCGGCTCCACCCCGTCACACACCTACGCCGCCGCGGGCGACTACACGGTGGCCCTGACGGTGACCGACAACCTTGGCGCGACCGGCACCGTCACCCAGGTCGTCGCGCCACGGCCACCCGCCAACCCATCGCCGTCGCCGTTCGCCCTCGACGCGTTCAACCGGACCGTCACGGGCAACAGCGTCGGGACGGCCGACACGGGCGGGGCGTGGACGAACTACTTCGGCGCCGGTCCACGGACCGTCTCCGCCGGGGTGGCCTCGTTCGCGACGGCGACCACGGGCTCCCAGACGGGTGCCTACCTCGGCGGCGTCTCGAAGACGGACAGCGACACGACGGTGACCGTCACGACGGACAAGGTGGGTACCGGCAACGGCGTCTACATCTACACCGTCGGCCGGCGGACGGCGTCGAACAACGAGTACCGCGGCCGGATCCGGCTGACCTCGTCGAACACCGTCGCCGTGGCGATCACCGGGCTGCTGAACTCCTCGACCGAGGCGACGCTGGCGACCGAGGTCAGCCTGGCGGGTGTCACCTACACGCCGGGCCTGCAGCTGAAGGTGCGTCTCCAGGTGGTCGGGACGTCTCCGACGACGCTGCGGCTGAAGGTGTGGCCGGCGAGCGTCGCCGAACCCGGGACCTGGACGCGGACGGCGACCGACAGCACCGCGACCCTCCAGGCCGCGGGCTCGGTCGGCCTGAGCTCGTTCCTGTCCGGGTCGGCGACCAACGCCCCGGTGGTGACGCAGTTCAGCGCCTTCGCGTCGGCGCCGACGGCCGGGGCGCCGACCGCGTCCTTCACCACCTCGTGCACCGCCCTGGCGTGCTCGGCGGACGCCTCGGCCTCGACCGACCCGAACAACGCCATCAGCTCGTACACCTGGAGTTGGGCCGACGGGACGGTCACGACCGGGGTCACGTCGAACCACACGTTCGCCGCGGCCGGGACATATCGGATAACCCTGACCGTGACGAACACCTTCGGCTGGACCGACGTCACGACCAGGACGGTCACCGTCCCATGACGAATTAGCCACCACTAGCCATCGAAGTGGCCCGAAGCGGCCCGAGATGGCCCGAGATGGCCCGACAAACCGTGGGCTCCACCGCTCGGTCGAGCGGTGGAGCCCACGGGCGTTTGAAATGGATGCAGGTCCGCCCGCGCGGGCGCTTCGAGGGCCGCGACCGGCTTTGTTGGCGACCAGTCAAAGATGCCAGGCAGTGTGATTCGTTCACCGCCCTGGGCCGGATGTCAGTGAACTGAGGCTCGCGACACAGGCGCGACGAGCCCACGACCGCAATCGCCGGGAACATGTCGACCGCATGACCGCTGCGTATAGTTTGGGAAAAATACCAGGCCAGGATGTGTTCATCGGCAAAATAGGTGACGGACCCGTGACCGTCCGTTGGCGGGTCGGCACGTCGCAGCGCGGTACGGGCGGCCCGCACAACCCCCCAAACTCACCAGGATCGCCCATCGGGCATGCCATGAACGTGGAGTGTCTAGACCATGACTCGCGCGTTGATTTAAGGTAGCCTTCAGTCCGACAACAGCCGACATCAGACCCAGCTGACGGGCACATGATCATTTCATGATCCAACCGTGAACAGCTGGCGAGCCACGGCCGTCGACCGGCGGCGGCCATTCACCTGGCCAGCGGGTATCGACGGTCCGCGGCGCAATGCCGGAAAACCGGCGCCAGGAACGACGACCGCGCGCGGCTGCCACCGAGCGCGGCGCTAGATTCAGCGGGGGCTGGCGTGCATATAGCTTTGATGGGCACTCGAGGCGTGCCCGCGAACTATGGCGGGTTCGAGACCGCTGTCGAGGAAGTGGGCCACCGCCTCGTCAAGCTCGGCCACGAGGTCACGGTCTACTGCCGTTCCGGGGGCGCCCAGGAGTACCTCGGAATGCGCCGGGTTCAGGTCCCGGCGATGCGCAGGCGATCACTCGAAACGCTCTCGCACACCGGCTTCAGCTGCCTGCACGCATTGCGGCACAAACCGGACGTCGCCCTCGTCTTCAACGCGGCCAACGCTCCGCTGCTCCCGCTGCTCAAGCTGCGGCGGATCCCCACGGCCGTGCACGTCGACGGCCTGGAGTGGAAGCGCGGGAAGTGGGCCGGCGCGGGACGCAGGTACTACCTGGCCGCCGAGGCGCTCTCGGTCGCGTGGGCGCAGTACCTCATCGCGGACTGCGTCGCGATCGCCGACTACTACCGGTGGAAGTTCCAGGTCGAGTCGACCGTGCTGACCTACGGCGCGCCCCTGCTCGACGAGCCGGCTGCCCATCGCCTGGCCGAGGTCGGCCTGCGGCCGGGGGAGTTCCACCTGGTGGTCGCGCGCCTGGAGCCCGAGAACAACATCGACCTCATCGCCCAGGCCTACCGGAACAGCTCCTGCCGGTACCCGCTGGTGATCGTCGGCGGCAACCCCTACCCGACGGACTACACCCGGGGCCTGATGGCGTCGTTCCAGGACGAGGACCAGATCAGGCCGCTCGGCGGGGTCTATGACCAGGAGCTGCTCAACGCCCTGTACCAGACCAGCCGGACCTACAGCCATGGTCACAGCGTCGGCGGCACGAACCCGTCGCTGCTGCGCGCGATGGGAGGGCGGGCGACCGTCCTCGCGATCGGCAACCGGTTCAACCGCGAGGTGCTCGGCGACGCGGGATTCTTCTGGGAGGACGCCGACCAGCTGACCGAGCTGCTCGAGTTGACCGAACGGGACGCCTCGATCGGGCCGCTGTATGGCGACAAGGCCCGCGCCCGCGCCGCGCGCGAGTTCGACTGGGACGACGTGGCGGCGGGCTACGAGCGGCTCTGCCTACGGCTGGCCGAACGCAAGCCGCCGAAGCGCCCCGGCCTGATCACGTCACTGCGCCGTTCCTCCGACGTGCGTGGGATCGAGTGGGTGCCCACGGCCCTGGTGCCGCCCCCGCGGCACGACGAGACCCCGGCCGCCGACGTGCCGTCGAGCGCCCCCGGACAGTCCGGACCCGACACGCGACCGGTCGAGCCCCGGTCGACCGAGCCCCGGATGACGGAACCGCGGTTGACCGAACCGCGGATGGTCGAACCGCTGGCGGAGGAGCCGGCACCGGACCAGCAGCCCATCGCCTCCTGACGGCCGGTGCCGCGCTGCCCATGACCTGCCAATACCCTCAGCCGTTTCCGACGAAGTGAGTGGACGGACGTGATGAACGGAGCGCGCCCACACCCGACGGGCACGGCGGTCATAACAGACACGAAGGTGCTCGGGACGGACACGGAAGTCCTGAGGCGCCGATGAGTGTCGACACCTCCGCCGAGCCGCACCGGGCGGCCGGCGCGCCGCCGGCGCGACCGGAGCGGCTGACCTACCGGCAGGCGCTCGCCCGCCTGCGGCTGGCGCAGAAGACCGTCAAGGGCGCCCCGGCCTACTCCCGGTTCGTCAACAGGCGCATCGGCCGGCTGCTCGCGGCCGGGGCCTACGTCGTCGGGCTCACCCCGAACCAGGTAACCGCGATCAGCGCCGTGTTCACGTTCGGCGGCATCTCGCTCCTCGCCCTGGTCCGGCCGACCGTGCCGATCGGCGTCGTGATCTGCCTGGCCCTGGTGCTCGGCTACGCGTTCGACGCGGCCGACGGGCAGCTTGCCCGGCTACGGGGCGGCGGCTCGCTGGCCGGCGAGTGGCTCGACCACATAGTGGACGCCGCGAAGATCTCGTCGCTGCATCTCGCGGTCGCGGTGTCCTGCTACCGGTTCTCCGACCTCGGTCGCGGCAGCTACCTGCTGGTGCCTCTCGGGTACGCCGTCATAAACGCGGTGGCGTTCTTCGGAATGATCCTCAACGATCTGCTGCGCCAGCGCCAGGCCGCGCGCGCCGGGCTCCCCGTCAGCAACCAGCCGGTAGCGGTGCACGCACCCGTCTGGCGGTCACTCGCGGTGGTACCCAGCGACTACGGGCTCCTCTGCCTTCTTTTCGCCCTGCTCGGTGTCGGCGGCACCTTCGGCGGCGTGTTCGCCGTCGGTTACGGCGTCCTGGCGGCGGCGAACCTGCTGTTCCTGCTCGCGGCGCTGGTCAGGTGGTACGGAACCATGACCGCGCTGGCGCCCTCGGCGGCGCCGGCACGACCAGGAAACGGAAGCTCGGGATGACCACAGTGGGCTACGTGCCCGGCGTCTTCGACATGTTCCACATCGGGCATCTCAACATCGTCCGGCGCGCCCGGCTGGAGTGCGACCGGCTGGTGGCGGGGGTGGTGACCGACGAGGTCGTGCTGGCGGTGAAGGGGCGGCCTCCCGTCATTCCACTCGTCGAGCGCATCGAGATCGTCGGCAGCCTTCGGCTCGTGGACGAGGTGGTCGCCGATCCCCACCGGGACAAGTTCGACATGTGGCCGTCCGTCCGTTACGACGTGCTATTCAAGGGCGACGACTGGCGCGGTACCGCGAAAGCGCAGAAGCTCGAGGCCGATCTCGCGACCGTTGGTGCACGAATCATCTATTTCCCGTATACGGTCCACACGTCCAGCACCCTGCTTCGGCGGTTCCTCAGCCAACGAGTCGGCCCGGACGCGTCGGATGCCTCCGCCGCCGTCGGCTGACAACGCCAAGAGCATTTCCGGGCCGCCAGCCGGCCGGCGCGGACCGGTGTGGGCCGGTGTGGGCCGGCCCGCACCGGCGGCGTCTCCCGGCGCCTCGGCATGAACCGCTGACCTGCCTCGCCACCAGCACGCCGTCGTCGGCGCCCGGCCCCGCTCGCGGTGGCCAGGCCCCCGCCCGCGACGTCAGGCCCCGGCTCGCGCCACCCGCGCCGCGCTCTCGCGATGCCACGGCGCGCGGTGTGGCGCGGCCCGCGGCGCGCACGGCGAACGCCCAACGGACGGCCCGGCCATGCGCCGCCCGTCGGTCTCGTCCGTGAGCTTCAAGATGTCGACGCCGGCACGTTTCCGGAACCAGCACGATCCGGTCGCCGCGCCATCACGTAAAGCATCATGGCAAACACAAAGCGCGATTGTCCGACGTGAATCACGACCAGCACACTCCACGAAGGCGTCCCGCGATCTGTAACATACGGTGACGGCCGCGCTGGGAAGCGAGGGTTCTGTTCCCTCCCTCGCCCGCCCGCGCCGCCGTGCCTCCGCGCAGCCAGGACCCAGCAGCCGGGGGCGGCGGTTCGAGCCGCCGAGACGGACGCCGGTCGTCGGCCTGCGCGTTTCCGCTCTCGGCGGAACCCCGTGACGGAATCATGCCTGCTCCGCCACGGTTGCCATAGACGTTGCAGTAGACGTCTGGACCCATCGGGGCACGACAGCGATGTCGGCCCCGTCCGCGACGAGGTGGACGGGTTCTGGCGGGTAGGTTTCTGTTCGATGCGTGAGGACATGCCTCGGCGGAGCTAGCATGCGGATACCGGCTGTCGTGTGGTCGGTCGCAGCTCGAAGGAGCGCACATGTTCGAGAGATTCACCGACCGGGCACGTCGGGTCGTCGTCCTGGCTCAAGAAGAGGCCAGGATGCTCAACCACAACTACATCGGCACCGAGCACATCCTCCTCGGCCTGATCCACGAGGGTGAGGGTGTCGCGGCGAAGGCGCTGGAGTCGCTGGGGATCTCGCTCGAGGGTGTGCGGTCGCAGGTTGAAGAGATCATCGGCCAGGGGCAGCAGGCACCCAGCGGTCACATCCCCTTCACCCCGCGCGCGAAGAAGGTCCTCGAGCTGTCCCTGCGCGAGGCGCTGCAGCTCGGCCACAACTACATCGGCACCGAGCACATCCTCCTCGGCCTGATCCGCGAGGGTGAGGGCGTCGCCGCCCAGGTGCTGGTCAAGCTCGGCGCCGACCTCAACCGGGTCCGCCAGCAGGTCATCCAGCTGCTCTCCGGCTACCAGGGCAAGGGCGAGCCGGCCACGGCCGGCGGTCCGTCCGAGGGCACGCCGTCGACGTCGCTGGTGCTCGACCAGTTCGGCCGCAACCTGACCGCGGCCGCTCGCGAGGCCAAGCTCGACCCGGTCATCGGGCGCGAGAAGGAAATCGAGCGGGTCATGCAGGTGCTGTCCCGCCGAACCAAGAACAACCCGGTCCTGATCGGCGAGCCCGGCGTTGGCAAGACCGCGGTCGTCGAGGGCCTGGCGCAGGCGATCGTCAAGGGCGAGGTGCCCGAGACGCTCAAGGACAAGCAGCTCTACACGCTCGACCTGGGTGCCCTCGTCGCCGGCTCGCGCTACCGCGGTGACTTCGAGGAGCGGCTGAAGAAGGTCCTCAAGGAGATCCGCACCCGCGGCGACATCATCCTGTTCATCGACGAGCTGCACACGCTCGTCGGCGCGGGTGCCGCCGAGGGCGCGATCGACGCCGCGTCGATCCTCAAGCCGATGCTGGCCCGCGGTGAGCTCCAGACCATCGGCGCGACGACGCTGGACGAGTACCGCAAGCACCTGGAGAAGGACGCGGCGCTGGAGCGCCGCTTCCAGCCGATCCAGGTCGCGGAGCCCTCGGTGGCGCACACCATCGAGATCCTCAAGGGCCTGCGCGACCGGTACGAGGCGCACCACCGCGTCTCGATCACCGACGCCGCCCTGGTCGCCGCCGCGTCGCTGGCCGACCGGTACATCTCGGACCGCTTCCTGCCGGACAAGGCGATCGACCTGATCGACGAGGCCGGCTCCCGGATGCGCATCCGCCGGATGACCGCGCCGCCGGACCTGCGCGAGTTCGACGAGCGGATCGCCAACGTCCGCCGCGACAAGGAGTCCGCGATCGACGCGCAGGACTTCGAGAAGGCGGCGTCGCTGCGCGACAAGGAGAAGACCCTCCTCGCGGAGAAGGCGAAGCGCGAGAAGGAGTGGAAGGCCGGCGACATGGACGTCGTCGCCGAGGTGGGCGACGAGGAGATCGCCGAGGTGCTCGCCATCTGGACGGGCATCCCGGTCTTCAAGCTCACCGAGGAGGAGACCGCGCGTCTCCTGCGCATGGAGGACGAGCTCCACCGGCGGGTCATCGGCCAGGAGCAGGCCATCAAGGCCGTCTCCCAGGCGATCCGGCGTACCCGCGCCGGCCTGAAGGACCCGAAGCGCCCAGGTGGCTCGTTCATCTTCGCCGGCCCGTCCGGTGTCGGTAAGACCGAGCTGTCCAAGACGCTGGCCGAGTTCCTCTTCGGCGACGAGGACGCTCTCATCCAGCTCGACATGTCCGAGTACATGGAGAAGCACACCGTCTCGCGACTGGTGGGCTCCCCGCCCGGATACGTCGGCTACGAAGAGGGCGGCCAGCTCACCGAGCGGGTGCGGCGCAAGCCGTTCTCGGTCGTGCTGTTCGACGAGGTCGAGAAGGCGCACCCGGACGTCTTCAACACGCTCCTGCAGATCCTGGAGGACGGTCGTCTGACCGACTCCCAGGGCCGGCTGGTCGACTTCAAGAACACCGTCCTGATCATGACGTCGAACCTGGGCACCCGCGACATCTCCAAGGGCCCGGGCATCGGCTTCGCCACCGGTCAGGGCGCGGTCGACTACGAGCGGATGAAGGCCAAGGTCCAGGACGAGCTCAAGCAGCACTTCCGGCCGGAGTTCCTCAACCGCATCGACGACATCATCGTCTTCCACCAGCTGAGCAAGGACGAGATCATCCAGATCGTCGACCTCATGCTGGCCCGGGTGGACACGCAGCTGAAGAACAAGGACATGGCGCTGGAGCTGACTCCGGCCGCCAAGACCCTGCTCGCCATCCGCGGGTACGACCCGGTGCTGGGCGCCCGGCCGCTGCGCCGGACGATCCAGCGGGAGATCGAGGACGTCCTCTCCGAGAAGATCCTCTACGGGACGCTCAAGCCCGGCGAGATCGTCATCGGCGACGTCGAGGGCGACCCCGAGAGCGAGGACGCGAAGTTCGTCTTCCGCGGCGAGACGAAGCCCAGCTCGGTCCCGGACACCCCGCCGATCGACCTGGCGAAGTCCAGCGAGTAAGGCGGCCAGAGCGCCGCTGGTAGCCGCCGGCGGCGACTGATCGAAAGCGGGAGGGCGGCCACGGAGTCCGTGGCCGCCCTCTGGCGTGTCGGGAGCAGGTCACCAGGATGGGAACGGGGGCGAACAGCCGTGACGCGGCGGGTGGCGGACGGCGGTGGGGTTCACCTGGCGTTCGGGGCGGACCCGGCCAGATCGATGGTCGTGTCCTGGCTGACGGACGGCCCCGTGAGCCGGCCCATGGTGCGGTTCGCGCCGGTCGACCCGGACGCGGCCGAGCCGGGCGAGGCGTACGCGACGACCAGCACCTACCGGGACGCCGACCGCCGAAGGGTCTACGTCCAGCACGCCACGCTGGTCGGGCTGCGGCCGGGCGTCCACTATCGCTACGAGATCTCCCCCGCGCTCGGCGGATCCGAGCCGCCGGCCTCCCAGCGGACCTCCCGGGCGGGAACCCCGACCGGCGACTTCCGCACGGCCCCCCGCGCTGGCGGCACCGGCGAGGGCGCGGACGGCTCAGGGGCGGGCGCCTCGGAGGCGGACGGCTCGGCCTTCACGTTCACCTGCTTCGGTGACCACGGCACGGACCAGGAGGACGACCCGTACGGCACGCCGGCCTCCGGGGCGGTCGTCGCCGCGGTCGACATGCTGGCCCCGCTGTTCCACCTCGCCCTTGGCGACCTGTCGTACGCGAGCCTGCGGCGCGACCCCGCCGAGGTCTGGGCGGACTGGTTCCGAATGATCGCCCCGTCGGCCAGCCGGCGGCCGTGGATGCCGGTCGCCGGGAACCACGAGAGCGAGCGTGGGCTCGGCCGGTTCGGGCTCGACTCGTACCAGGCCTACTTCCAGCTGCCGGACAACGGCGCCGGCGGCGACTTCCAGGGCCTCTGGTACGCGTTCACCGTCGGCCGCGTCCGCTTCGTCGTGCTCTTCGGTGAGGATGCCTGCTACCAGGAGCACGGGCTGGTCTATTTGCGCGGCTTCAGCGGCGGCCGGCAGACCGCCTGGCTGGAGCAGACCCTGCGCGCCGCCCGCGCCGACCCCGAGATCGACTGGGTGATCGTCGCGATGCACCAGGTGGCGATGTCCACCGCCGCCTACCACAACGGCGGTGATCTTGGCCTGCGCGAGGAGTGGCTGCCGCTGTTCGACCGCTACGAGGTCGATCTGGTTCTTTGCGGGCATGAGCACCACTACGAGCGGACCCACCCGGTCCGCGGCGTCGTCCCAGGCTCAAGGGTGCTGACGCCACGGCCGGTCGTGCCCGTGAGCACCAGCACCGCCGCGACGGCCGACGCGGCGGTGTCGCCGACCGCGCCCACGGTGCCGATGGCGGCGCGAACCGCGACACCACCCGGGCTGGCGCTCGCCGGCGAGGTCGTGGACACGACCTCCGGAACCGTGCATGTCACCATCGGCACCGGCGGCTCGTCGTCGCCGAGCACGGGGGCGCTGTTCCACCCGCCGGCCGGCCAGGTGGTCATCGAGCCGGAGCCGCCGGACCCGCCGGCCGGTCCCGGCCGCCGCCGGTTCGGGAAGAGCCCGGTCAGCCGCCGGCGCACCATCCACGTGACGGAGGGAGCGCCGTGGCTCGCCGCGCGCTCCACCGACCACCCCTACGCGTTCGCCGCCCTCCACGTCGACCCCGGCATCCCCGGCGGGACGACGACCATCCGGCTCACCGTCCACGACTCGCTCACGCCGGACGAGCCGCCGTTCGACGAGGTGCTCTTCACCCGCCCCCGCCACGATGCCGTCCCGGACTGACCGGAACGGCCGCCCGCGGTCCTCAGCGGTGCCCCTCCAGCCCCGCCGATCCCGCCCGTCCAGTCGGTCCAGACGGCCCGGATGGTCCGGATGGTCCGGACAGCCCGGACGGCCCGGACGGCCCCGTTGATCCCGCCGGTTCAGGGTGTGCGAACAGCCTGAGCAGCGCGACCAGCGACGGCAGGATCACCAGCATGCCGGCGGCGATCGCGACCAGCAGGGCGCGCAGGTTCGCCGCCGGTGCCGCCGCACCGTCGACGGTGGCTCGGCCGACCACGAGATCCGGGTACTGAGCGACCGCCCAGCCCCACAGCACTCCGGCGGCCGCCAGCCCCGCGGCGATCCGCGCCGCCGTGAACCGCCGCCGCCACACCAGCGCCACCGCCCCGAGACCACCGAGGGCCGACACCGCGACGAGCGGCACGGACCGGGCGGCGAACCGGTCCGCGACGACGGGCGCGTCCGACCAGAGCAGCGGCAGCAGCACCGCCGCGAGCAGGCCGGCCACCACCGCCGCGGCCAGTGCCCGGCGCCGGAAGCCGGCGACGAGATGGGCGGCCGCCGGCCGCGCCGCCGCGTCCCGGCACAGGTAGACCGCGGCGAGAAACGCGGTGACCGCGACCGTGAACAACCCGCAGACCACCCCGAAGGCGTTGGTGAGCGGGGCGAACGGGGCGCCCTCGGCCAGGTCACCGGTGGCCAGCGCGGCGCCCGCCACCCCGAGCGAGAACGGCGTGAGCACGGACGCGGCGGCGAACACTCGCCCCCACCAGTGGTCCGGGCCGGCGGCGCCGCCACCGTACGCGCGGTACACGTAGGCAGCGCCGCGCAGCACGATCCCGAGCAGCGCGCCCACCAGCGGCACCTCCAGCGTCGACCCGACGACGCCGAACGCGGCCGGGAACCCGCTGAACAGGGCGACGATCACGAAGATCAGCCAGACGTGGTTGGCCTCCCAGACCGGGCCGAGGGAGCCGGCGACCAGCGCCCGCTGGTCCGCGGCGTCCCGGCCACGGGCCAGCAGGTCCCAGAGGCCGCCGCCGAAGTCCGCGCCGGCGAGCAGGGCATACACGGTCAGGCCGACGACCATGACGACGACGAGCAGGTCCGCCGCGCTCATCGCCCCGCCCCGCCGTCCCGCGCGGCCCGCCCCGCCGGCGCGACGTCCGGATCCGGGCGGTCGGGGTCGGGCGGGTACGGCTCGCTCGGCGGTCCTTCGGTCGGAGTCCGGGGCTCGTAGCCGGGGCCGCCGGTCGCCATCCGCCGCAGGATGAGTACGAGCGCGGTGGCGAGGCCGAGGTAGAGCGCGAGGGTGCCGGCGAAGATCCAGCCGATCCCGCCGGTGGCGGTGACCGCGTCGGCCACCCGCATCCGGCCCTGGACGATCCAGGGCTGCCGGCCGCCCTCGGTGACCTCCCATCCCGCGAGCATCGCGAGCACCGACGCCGGCCCGCTCGCCACGGCCGCGAGCAGCCAGGGCCGACCGGTGGGGAGCAACGGTCGCAGCCCGCGCCGTCGGCGGCGCAGTGCCACCGCGGCGACCAGCGCCGACAGCGCGATCAGCCCGGTGCCGAGCCCCACCATGGTGTCGAACGCGAGATGCACGATCGTCGCGTTCGGCCGCTCGTCCGCCGGTACCGAGTCCAGCCCTGTGATCACATGGTCGGGGTCGAACCCTTCCAGCAGCGACAGCCCGTCCGGGATCTCGATGCCGTACCGGACGTCACCGGTCTTCGGGTCGTACAGACCGCCGATCGTGAGCGGCGCGTGGTCCCGCGTGTCATACAGTCCTTCGATCGCGGCCAGTTTGGCCGGCTGGCGGGCGCCGACGACCCGGGCCGCCCAGTCACCGACCACGAGCTGGAGCGGCGCGCAGACCAGCACGACGACGAGGCCGACTCGCAGGCCCCTGTGGTGGTACGTGTCGCGGCGGCCCCGGAGCATTCCGACGGCGTAGATCCCCGCGACCACCCCACCGGTGCACATCAGCGCGGCGAGCAGCATGTGCGCGACCTGGGGCGGCGCGGACGGGCTGCGCAGGGGCGCCAGCGGCTCGGCCGCGACGACCTGGCCGTCCGCCGTCTCCACGATCCCGCCCGGCACGTTCATCCAGGCGTTCGCGGTGATGATGAACAGCGTCGACAGCGTCCCGGCGATCGCGATCGGCCAGAGCGTCAGCCAGTGGGCTCGAGGCGAGAGGCGCCTCCAGCCGTAGAGGTACATCCCGAGGAAGATCGCCTCGGCGAAGAACGCGAAGCCCTCGAGGGTGAACGAGAGCCCGAGCGCACCGCCGTAACGGGCCATGAACGCCGGCCAGAGCAGCCCGAACTCGAACGAGAGCACCGTGCCGGACACGGCGCCGACGGCGAAGAGCACGGCGAACGCTCGGGACCACTTCTTCGTCAGGGCGAGCCAGATCTCGTCGCCGGTCCGCAACCACCGGCCCTCGGTGTACAGCAAGAGCCAGGGGATGCCGACGCCGAAGACCGCGAAGCAGATGTGGAACGCGAGGCTGAAGGCGGTCTGGCCCCGCGCCAGCGCGAGCGAGCCGGCGAGCTGGGCGCCGGCGAGCTGGGTGGCGGCCTCGGCGACCACCGGCGAGTCGAGGACCATCCGTGGTCCCTTCCGAGCCGGCCGTGCCCCGAGATGACCGGCTCTATCTTCTACGTAACGTAGAAAGTTCTACGGACCGTAGAATAACCGCGGGCACGGGCCTTGCCGTGGCCCAGCACGGAGAACAGGCCGAGATCCCTGGCACACCTCGGAAACGACGAGGCCCGGCCGGGGCGGGACGCCGGTCGGGCGTCCGCGTCCGCCCTGGCCGGGCCTCGCGGGTGGTGCGGGTGGTACGGGGTGGTCCGCGGCGTCAGCGCGGCGTCGGTTCGGGAACCAGGTCCGCGACGACGACGGTGGTGTCGTCCCTGGCGCCGGCGAGCAGCGCAGCCTCGACGAGGGCGTCGGCGGCGCGCTCGGGCGGATCGCTGGCGAGCTGGTGGAGCAGGCCGTACAGCTGCTCGGGCTTCATGACCTTGGTCATGCCGTCGCTGGAGAGCACCACCCGGTCGCCGGCCCGGACCTCGACCTGGAAGAGGTCCATCTCGATCTCGTCGGCCAGGCCCACCGCGTTGAGCAGCGGACCCCCGGTGATGGCGTGCGGGGTGGTGAGCTGGCGCGGCTCGCCCTTGCCCGGCTGCAGCCAGACCGTGCTGTCGCCGACATGCGCGACGGTGATGGTCCGCCCGGTCGTCTCCTGCCTGCCGAGCACGACGACGTCGAGGGTGCAGGCCATGCCGCGCCAGGAGGGCTCGGACTTGGGACGCTGCCGTACCACCCGGTTCGCGCGCTCCACCGCCGCGCGCAGCCCCTCCCGGGGGTCGGCGGCATACTGCGGCCGGAAGCCGGCGACCGTCGTGACGGCGAGCGTGGAGGCGATCTGCCCCGCCGCCTCGCCGCCCACGCCGTCGGCGACGGCGAGCAGGCCGTCGACGACGACGAAGGCGTCCTCGTTGGGCCCGCCGCGCTTGCCGCGCCGCGTCCGCCCGGCCGCGGCCAGCCGCAGCGGTGGCGCGCTGAAGTGCTCGGGCTCCTCGGCGACGTATGGCCCGGGCCCGGTGCTCGTGATGCCCGCCGATGCCGCTGGGGGCGCCGCGGGCGCCGGCTCGGTCGGGGCTGATGGGAAAGGAGCTGCCGCTGCGGCAGGCGCCGGCGGGGCAGCCGGCACCTCGGGTAGCGGCGTGCGGTTCGAGGGCGACTGGACGGTCCACGCGGCGTCGTCGGCCACCCAGGCGGGGTCCACGCCATCCGTCGGCGCCGTCGAGCTGACGGTGGCCGGCTCGGGCGGGGCCGCCCGGGGATGCGGCGGCCCGCTGGGCGGCGGGGCCCAGCCGGTGGACTCCGGGTCGCGGTCGTCGTCCGGCCAGCCGCCGTCGCCGCCGGTGGGAACCTGCGTCGTCACGTCATCACTCCAGGCATGGTCAGCGCCGCGCGCGTCAAGGTCGGGGTCAGGTCCCGGGCCGGCGGCGCCGCCGGCCGCGGCGGCTGGCCCGCCTCCGGGCGCGCTCGCCTGTGTTCCGGCGCGGCCGCCGGCGGGCACGGTTGGCCCGAAGCCCGGTATGAGGTTCGCCGCGTCCGAGGAGTAGCGGTCGTCCGGGGCGGGCCGGCGCGCGCCGCCGGCACCACCGCCGGCGTTGCCGCGGCCGGCTCGGCGGCGGCCGGCCCGGCGGCCCGGCAGGCCGTCGTCCCGCCCGGGCTCGTCGGCGGGCGGCCGCTGACCGCCGGGGCCGTACTGCGTGCGGCCCGAACGACTGGACAGCACGACGAAGACCGTGGCGCCCACGAGGAGCACGACGATCAACATAATCGGTAGCAGTGAGCTCTTCATGGCCTCCGTACCCCCGCCGTGCCATCGATCAGGCCGACCTGACGCGGGCCGCCACTCGTCACACTGATCGTGCCGGTCATGCTGCCAGATCGCGGGCATGCCCGACCGCCGGTATCTGTCCCGTTGGTCCTAAGAAAGACGTCAGACCATGGCCGCGAGGGTAAGTGTCGGAACACCGACACCGGCTTGGCCATCTGGCCATCTTCCACCCGAACCGCCCGTCCGCATGGCAACCCCCGCGTAATGGCGGGCCCGTCACCCTTTTCGCGGTGTTCAGTCACCCTTTTGCGGCGTTCAGGCGGTCGGTCGACGGCTGAAGATATTCAGTGCACGCGCTGATCGGCGGGACAGTCCAGGGCGCTGGCCTTGGTCAGGCCGTCGACCGACAGGCGTGCCGACAGCCGCACCGGTCCCGGGGTCTCGGCCAGGATCCCGGTCCAGTCGCCGGCGGCGCGGAACACGCAGACGTTGCCCTCCGTGATCGACCAGAGGGAGGTGAAGTGCACCAGGACGGTCGCCACGCCCGGCGTCTGGAAGTCGACCGCGATCGAGCTGACGCCGAGCTCGGTCAGCGTCGCCGGTCCCCGCACCAGGCCGCTCGAGTCGGTGACGATCCAGACCTTCCAGTTGGCGTCCTGCCAGGCAAGGTCGAGGTAGGGCAGCCCGGACCGCAGCAGCTCGGCCTCGGCCTGCCCCGACGCGTCCAGCGGCACGTTCGGCAGCGCCACGTAGGTGACGCCCCGGGCCAGCAGCCAGTCGTGGTACGTGCTGGCCGTCAGCGTGCCGTCGTAGAAGAGCGTGTTGTCCTTCGTGTCCAGCTGGCGCAGCCAACCGCGGGCCATCTCCGCGTGCGGCGCGACGTAGCGGGCCTCCCAGTGCGCCTTGGTGAACGGGATCTCGACCCGGCCGGCCGGGACCAGGCCGTCGTCGCGATCGAGGTAGCTGAGCAGCCCGTTGTAGTAGCCGGGAGAGGCGGATGGGTCGCCCTGGGTTATCAGCGCGCCGTGCACCGGCCCGATCGACCAGCCGATCAGCGGTGCCGCGACGACCAGCAGGACCCGCGGCCGGCGGGCGAGCAGCACGGCGGCCATCGGCCCGGCCAGCAGCGTCGCCGGCCGGGTGATGTTGCCGCCGACCGACGACGGCACGAAGAAGAACACCGTCGCCGCCGCCGCCCACAGCAGCAGGCCACGGCGCACCGCCCGCTCCCGGCGCGGCACCACCAGCAGGCCGCCGCCGATCAGCGCCAGCAGACAGAGAAAGGTGAGCGCGGGAAAGGGCTGGACGCCCTCCTCGGGAAAGACCAGCGACACCACCAGGCCACTGAGCGCTCCCACCATCGGCAGGATCCGCCGCCACGGCAGGCTGCCGACCAGCGCCGCCGCCACCAGCAGCACGAACGCGCCGGACAGCGGCGAGGACAGCGATGAGCAGATCGCCCCGGCCCAGGCCACCCAGCCGCGTCGCTCCCGCACCCCGACCAGCGCGAGCGCCCCGAACGCCATCCCCAGCGCGAACGCGCCGCGGCCGACGACGAGGTTCGCGACGGTCACGACGGCGAACCAGACGACCGCGAGATCGTGGTGGCCGCTGCGGCGGCGTGGACCGCGCAGCAGCCGCGCCACCAGCATCGTCGACGCGACGCAGGACAGCGCCCCGAGCAGCCGGGTTCCGAACAGCGCGCCGAGGGGCGGGAACAGCACGCTGTAGCCGAGCACCGTGTGCCCGCCGTACCACTGGTTGTCCCAGAGCCGCGCGCCGCCGTGCTCGAACAGCCAGACCCGGTACTCCTGCGCCGGCGTGTCCGGCCCGGTGAGGCCGAGACCCAGCGTCAGCGCGCACAGCGCGGCCGTCAGCAGCCAGGGCCGCGCCCGCACGGCGCGGCCGACGAACAGCCCGGATCCGACCACCGCCCGGCGGACGGCCCCCCACCGGCCGGCCCACCCGCCGGTGGACGTGTGCCGTTCGCCGGCGTCCCCCGGCTCGCCAGCCCGCGCCTCGGTCGAGGCCGAGGTCGGGGCGGAAGCCGAAGCCGAGGCGGATGGCGGGTGCACCGATAGGGCACGATCGAGGCTGGCCGGGGCGGCGTCCGCCAGGGTCTCGACGACCAGGACCTCGACGGCCGGGGGATCGACGGGCAGAGAATCGACGGTCTGGGTCTCCACCGCCGGGACCTCGACGGCCGGGGGGCTGGCATCAACGACCGAGGAGGTCTGTGGGAGTGACGGAGCCGGATCATCGCCCAGCGCGGGATGGCTCGGCCCCTGGTGGTCTGTCAGCGGTTCCGCGGTCTCCGGAGGCGGCCCGACCTGCGGCGGAGGCGAGGCGGCCGGTGGCGGCGATGCCTCCCGCGGCTCCGACGGCGGACGGGCACGCTGGGGGCCCGTCGAGGATCCGGGTATGGCGAGGGGTCCTGCCACCCGGTGCTACCTCCCAGACGTTCCCGAGTCCTCGCCCACTCCCCGGCTGGGCGACCGACCGAGCCGGTTCCGCGACTGTCTGGCTGGTCGTCGCGGGCACTGGTGCGGCCATTGCGGCTGTTACTGCGGAGGGCCGGCTCGGGCCACGTGATCCGCGCGCAATCGACCCGACACCCTGGTGGGGCATTCTCCCATCCACTCCGCCCACCGGCACCACAAGGGGCGCCCTTGCCGGTATCGCCGCACTCGCGGTCATCGCCCTGTGCGTGTGCTGGATCACCCTGGTCCGGCGAGCCTTGTCCGGTCGGGCGGGTCCGCGCGCCGCGCTGGCGGCCGCCCTCACCTGGGCCCTGCCGTTCGCGCTCGGCCCGCCGCTGTTCAGCCGGGACGCCTACGCCTACGCGGCGCAGGGCGAGCTCGCCCGGCGTGGCCTCGACCCGGCGACCCACGGGGTGGCTGCCCTGGCGGCCGGCGGACCGGCGCCCGGCACCGGCTCCCCCCATCCGGCTGGAACCCTGGGCGCCGCGTTCAGCGACGCCGTCGACCCACGCTGGCGGGACACGCACACGCCGTACGGCGGCGGAGCGGTGGCCGTGGAGAGGTTCGCCGCGACGGTTGGCCATCTGCTCGGCGGCGGGCCGACGACGGCACTGGTGACGTTGCGGGTCGTCGCGGTCGTCGCGGTGGTGGTGATGGTCGCGTGCGCCGTCCGCCTGGTCGGCCGCCTGCCGCGCACCGCCGGCCCGGCCGGCGAGGGCCGCCGCCAGGGCCACCGGGACGGCGCGGGGGACGGCGCCCTCGCCAGGGCCGTCGTGCTCGCGCTCGTGGCCGCGAATCCGGTGACGGTGATCCACCTCGTCGGCGGGATGCACCTGGACGCGCTGGCCGCCGCCGCGCTGGCCGGGGCGCTGCTGATCGATCGACGCCGGGCCGGCGACGACGTTCCCATCGAGAGACCGGCCGGAGGGCCGGGGGTAGAGCCGAGTGGAGGGCCTTTCGGCGGGAACGCCCGCCGGGTCGTCTCCGGCGCCGCGGTGGCGGCGACGGCGCTGGCCTGCTTCGCGGGCATGATCAAGGTGACGGCTCTGCTCGGACTCGCCTGGCTGGTCGTGGCGCACGCCCGCGACGCCATGCGGCTCGCCCCGGCTTCGGACGCGCCCCGGCCGACGGCTCCGGGACCGGCGGCTTCGGAACCGCCGGCCGTCGGCCCGGGTAGCCGGGCCGCGGCTGGGAACCGGTGGTGGCTCGCGGCGGCGGCCGTGGCGGTCGACCTGGCCGTGGCGGCGGCGGTGCTCGGGCTGAGCGTGCTGGCCAGCGGGTTCCCGCCGACCTGGATCAAGGCACTGGCCACCTCGGGCGAGCTGACGACCGGGATCGCGCCCGCGTCGCTCCTCGCCACCCTCGTCGCGGCCGGGGCGGGCCTGGTGGGCTGGCGTGTCCCGGCTGGGCGCGATTCGGCCCTGCTGACCGACTGCCGCGCCGTGACCCTCGCGGCCGCCGCGGCGGTCGTCGCTGTCCTGCTGTGGCGGGCCTGGCGGCGCCCGCGGACCTCCGCGGCCACGGCCGGCGACCGGGATGGGCTCGCCGTGCTGGGGATCGGCGGGTTCGCGGTGGCGATCGGCAGCCCGGTGCTCTACCCCTGGTACCTCGGCCCGGCTCTGCCGATGCTCGCCGTCCTCATCGCCGACGAGCACGTCCGGACACGGGACGCGGCGGGGCCCGCCCGGAGGCGTTGCCGGGCCGGCGTGGCGGTCGTGTGCTTCACCTCGGTGTTGCTGTGCGGGGCGACGCTGTCTCCGCTGGCGCAGACGTGGCGGCTGCTCGGTCCGCACGGGCCGGCCTTCCCGGCCCCGCTGGTGGTGACGCTGGCCGTCGCGGCCGCGCTCGTCACGGCCACCGGCGCCGTGGCGACGCGACGGGCTCACCACCGGGCCGCGCCAGACTGACCCGGACGGCGTGCCAGGTGGCGACGAGCAGCAGCGCGTTGCGCCCCACGAGGACCAGGCTCATCACCACCCGGCCCTGGATGACGTCGTTGTAACGCCACGGGTAGACCAGCTGGCTGATCGCGACCACCGCCAGCAGCATGACCAGACACGTCCGCCGCCGCCCGCGGGCGTCCCGGCCGACCTCGGACGTCGCCGGATCGGCTCCGGCCCCGGCCCTGGCGTCGCTCCCGGTCCCGGCCGCGAGGGCGACGCCGGTGACGGCGACCGCCAGCACCCAGAGCAGGTACTGCGGGCTGAGCACCCGTGACGTCACGAGCACGACGAGCAGCAGCGCCAGCAGCCGGTCGCAGACGATCACCGCCCAGCCGGCCGAGGCGTCGGCCGGGGCGCGGGCGGCACCGGCCGCGGCGGGCGTTCTGGCGGGCAGCAGCCACCAGCGGACGACGACGGCCGCGACCACCACCAGCTCGACCACGGTGCAGACGGTCGCGACCGTGCGGGCGGTGGAGTCGCCGAACTGCAGCGAGCCGTAGGAGTACCGAGCCGTCTCGCCGGCTCCGAACATCCGGATGACGACGAGCACGGTTGCCGGCACGGCCTCCAGCTGCAGGCCCCGGGCTCGCTGGGCGCCGAGGAAACCGAGCAGGTCGCCACCCGCCCCGGCCGCGACGAGCGCCAGCCCCACGGCGGCGACGGCGACGGCCGCCCCGACGGCCATCCGCGCCAGGGCGCGGGCCGAAGGCCGGCCGACGGCGACCAGAAGGAAGGCGGGCCAGGCCTTGACCAGGGTGCCGACCATCGCGGCGAAGCCCGTCCGGCCGGGCCGCCCGGCGCCGAGAGCGAGCAGCCCCGCGACGACGCAGGCCGCGGGCACGAGGTCGAACCGGGCGAGCGTCACCGGCCCGAGCAGCAGGGTGCCCACCAGCCAGATCCGCGCCCCGGGCCCCGGCAGTCCCGGTCGCCCGCCGGCACGGGCGAGGGCGGCGGTGACCGCGGCGTCGATGGCGACCATGAACAGCGGGAAGCCGACCCGGTAGGACAGGCCCACGACGGCGTGGACGAGCGCCGGGACAGCGAAGACGAGGACCGCGCCCGGCGGGTACTGCCAGGTCTCGTCGGCGACCGGCAGGCCGTGGCTGTGGACGAACGCCTCCCCCCAGCCGGCGTAGAGGCGGACGTCGCCGAGGACGCCCTGCTGGGCGCCGAGCACCCGGCCGGCGAAGACCAACGTCAGCAGAACGGCCCGGCTGGCCGCCCAGAAGGTCCACAACCGCCGCCGCGACCACGGTTCACGCCACCTGCCCATGGCCCGGGCGGACCAGCCGCGGCTCTCGCCGACGCCCGCGGGCGGCACCGCGCCGCCGCCGTGCGCGGCGAGATCGGCGACACGCTCGGGGACGACACGCTCCATGTCCTTCACCACGCCACCGACCGTGTCTCGAAGTCGGCCACCGCCGCGCGAGGAGCGATCTTCCCTGCCGTCCGGCGACGAGCGGCCACGGCGCGCGCCGCCCACGCGTTGTCTCGCCGTGGCGAATCAGGGCGCATATCGCGGACCGTACCGGCCGACCACGCCGGGCCGCGTGGAGGGGATCGCTCAAGGCGGGTACCGTGCGTGACTTAGTGCATCAACGGCGATGCGCTCGCGGGGGCTCTCCCGCCACGGAGTTCACGGGGTTCCCGCCGGCGGCCCCCGGATCGGTCCGCCGATCCGGGGGTCCGCCGGCGGATCTGCTGGGAGGTCCCGGATCGGTGGAGCCGGTCAGGTAGGTCGCGGGCTCGCCCGGCGCGCCTACCTGCCGGGTGGCTCTCGCGGCGGGTCTTCGTCCCCGCGGGCCACATAGGAGGGCCAGTGAGCCTCGGGGCATCACCCTGGGACACCGCCTGCGTCCAGCTTGCGGACGCCGCGCGGCACCTGGGACTAGACGACGGACTGCACGACCTGCTGCGCATGCCGCGGCGGTCGGTCACGGTCAGCGTCCCGCTGCAGCGCGACGACGGGCAGCTGCTGGTGCTGACGGGATACCGGGTTCAGCACAACCTGGCGCGAGGGCCAGCCAAGGGCGGCATCCGCTTTCATCCGTCCACCGACCTCGACGAGGTCAAGGCGCTCGCCATGTGGATGACCTGGAAATGCGCGCTGATGGGAATTCCGTACGGCGGTGCCAAAGGCGGGATCGCGGTGGAGCCGCGCATGCTCTCCGACCGCGAGCGGGAACGGATGACCCGCCGCTACGCCGCCGAGCTGGTGCCACTGATCGGACCGGAGAAGGACATTCCGGCCCCGGATGTCGGCACGGACGAGCAGACCATGGCCTGGATCATGGACACCTACTCGACGCACACCGGCCACACGACCCACGGCGTGGTGACCGGCAAGCCCCTGGCCGTCGGCGGCTCCGCCGGGCGGGCGGGCGCCACCAGCCGCGGCGTCCAGCTCGCGATGTTCGCCGCGCTGCGTGAACGCGGCGTCGACCCGAAGGGCATCACCGTCGCCGTGCAGGGCTTCGGCAAGGTCGGCGCGCTCGCCTCGCAGTACCTGCACGACGCGGGCTGCCGGGTGGTCGCCGTGTCCGACGTGAAGGGCGGCGTCTACAACCCGCGCGGGCTCAACCCGACGGCGCTCATCCGCCACCTCGCCCGTGGCGCCGACACGGTCGTCGGCTACCCCGGCACCGACACCCTGACCAACGCCGAGCTGCTGGAGCTCGACGTGGACGTGCTGGTGCCGGCGGCGCTCGAGGGTGTGGTGACGGCCCAGAACGCCCCGCGGATCCGCGCCAGGATGATCGTCGAGGGCGCCAACGGCCCGGTGACGGCGCAGGCCGACCCGATCCTGGCCGACAACGGCGTCGTCGTGGTGCCGGACATCCTGGCCAACGGCGGTGGGGTCGCCGTCTCGTACTTCGAGTGGGTGCAGGATCTGCAGGCCTACTTCTGGTCCGAGGACCAGGTGAACGAACGGCTGGCCGAGCTGATGGAGCGTGCCTACGCCCAGGTGTCCCGGCTCGCCACCGAACGCGGGCTGACGCTGCGCGAGGCGGCGCACGTCATCGGCGTCGGCAGGGTCGCCGAGGCACACCGCACCCGCGGCCTCTACCCCTGAGGGATCGCTATCGCCGCCGGCGCCGCTCCCTGGCGCTGGCGGCGGACCTCGCCACGGCGCCGTCGATGCCGCCGGCGAGGGCCGCGCTCGCCGCCTCGGCCGCCAGGCGCAGCAGGGCCTGCTGATCGTCCACGGGCGAGGCCCGGTTGCGCCGCCGGTGGCCGCAGCGCTCGCAGACATGGGTGAGCACCGTGTCATGGGCGCGGGCCTCGACCCCGACCGGGCGCATCAGGCCGCCGCAGCCGGCCTCCCGGTCACCCGGCTGGACGTCGACGTGCCGGGACCACAGGCACCGCGGGCAGTGGTTGGTGTAGCCGTCGCCCCGTACCGGGGTACCGCACACCAGGCAGTCGAAGTCCTCGGTGGTGCGGGTGAACCTGCGGGCCACGGACCCACCGTAGCCCGCGCGACGTGGTCCAGGCCCCCGAACGGGGGCCAATCATTAATTCAGCATCAACCGGGACTCTCCAGAACTCGGAAAACACCGGGGTACCTCACGTCGCGATCATCGGTCCGACTATCGTCTGCCGGAATCCGGCCAGGAGGTAAGGAGCGTCTCGTATGCGCCATTCGCGTACCCGGTCCCGGGCCGTCCGGCCGAAACGCCCGACCCGGTTACAAAGCCCGGGCCGGTTACAGCCGCCGACCCGGTTGCGAAGAACCGCGCTGTTCGCCGCGGTCACCATGGCCACCGCCCTCCTGGCCGGCTGCGGGACCTCAGGCAGCGCCGCCACCGGCCCGGCGCCCTGCACCACCCCCGGTTTCAGCCCCGACTCGATCAAACTCGGCTGGGTCTATCCCGACACCGGGCCGCTGGCCCAGGCCCTGGGCGCGGCCCGCTCCGGATTCGTCGCCCGGGTCGAGCAACAGAACGCAGCCGGCGGGATCCACGGCCGAAAACTCACGTTCGCATGGCGGGACGACGTCGGCAGCGGGGCCCAGAACCTCGAGGCGATGCGCGACCTCGTCGAGAACGAGCACGTCTTCGGGGTGGTCGAGTCGACGACCGCCGCCGCGGGCGGCGCCGACTATCTGCACGAGCAGGAGGTCCCGGTGGCGGGCCTGCCGGCTGAGGCAATCTGGGCTGAGCACTTCTACGACAACATGTTCGCCCACGCCTACGTGATCACCAGTGGCCCGTCGGTCGACACGTTCGGCACCTTCGTCAAGGCCCGGGGCGGCACGAAGGCCGCCATCGTGCTCAGCGACACCGACCAGGTCTCCAACCAGATCAGCGAGAAGGTCACCGACAGCCTGCGGGCGGCGGGCATCGAGGTGTCCCCGACGAAGTTCATCTACAACCCGACCCACACCAGCCGGAGCCAGCTCGGCGAGCAGCTGAAGAACGCCGGCGTGGACACGGTCGCCGGCGCCCTGTCCGCCGCGGACACCAGCGAGGTCATGGCAGGAGCGCACGAGGCGGGCGCCGTGGTGAAGGTCTTCCTGTCGGCCGCCGGCTACGACCGCGGGGTGCTCCAGGAGAAGGGCGCGACCATCGCCGGCCTGTACACCTACATGAACTATGTGCCTTTCCTGAACCGAACTCCCGCCCACGACCTCTACATCGACGCGATGCGCGCCTACGCACCGGAGCTGCAGCCGCCGGACCAGGAGCTCGCCCTCATCGCCTACCTCAGCACCGACATCTTCCTGACCGGCCTGCTCCGGGGCCCCGCCTGCCCGACCCGCGCCAGCTACATCAGGACCCTGCGCGGCGTCACCGACTACAACGCGGGTGGCCTCCTGCCCGGCCCGGTCGACTTCAAGAACTGGGGACAGCTGAACCTCTGCTACACGTTCGTGCGGGTCAACGACCAGGGCACCGACTACGAACTGGTCAAGGACCCCGGCGGCGCCGACCGATGGTGCGGCAAGCGCCTTCCGGACCAGTGACCCACCGCTCGCCCACCAGCCGCCGCTCACCGTTTCCTGCCCGCGCCGCCCGCCACTGGCCCGGCCCGGCCCGGCCAGATCCTGACATCGGAGGGCTGGTGGGGGCTCCCCGGTTTGTCGGGGCCAGGGGGTGAAATAGTGACGTCCAGCCTGATAGCCGCGTTCGCGGGAATCAGGCGACTGGAGCGGTCCCGTCGACGCGGGACCCGCGGCACCTACGGGCCGAAGGGGGTTGGGCCATGGATGACGGCGAGCCGACAGCGGTCGCCGGGACGTCCGAACCAACCGTGCCAGGGCTGTCGGAGCGCGACACCCGGGTGCTGCGGTTCGAGCAGCGCACCTGGCGGTACCCGGCTGCCAAGGACGAGGCCATCCGCGCCGAGTTCGGCCTGTCCCCCGCGCGCTATTACCAGCTTCTCAACGTGCTGATCGAATCCCCCGCGGCCCTGGCCGCCGAGCCCATGCTGGTCGGCCGCCTGTCCCGCCTGCGCGCCGCCCGCCGCCAGGGCTGGTCCCCGGCCACGCCGACCGCGTCCGCGTCCGCGAGCGGCTCCCAGCCAGCCGACCGGGCATGAGCGAAACCGACCCGACACCCGCCCCGCGCGCCGGCGCCGCCCGCGGCGGCACCGGGACCGCGGGAACCGCCGGGACCGCGGGCGCCGCTGGCAGCGCCTCCAGCTCCGGCGGCGCCACGGGCAGCGGTGGCGGTGGCCGGCGCCGGCCACCGCCCAGCCGCGGGCCGCGCGGGCTGTGGGGCGCCCTGATCGCCATTCTCGCGGTCAGCGCCGGCATCCTGCTGGTGAACCTGCTGCACAACCCCGATGACGACGCCGACCAGGCCACCGCCCGCCCGTCGGCGACCACCACCACGGCGACCACCACCACGGCCAGCGCCTCCGCGACCGCCAGCCCGACCGCGAGCCCCACCGCCACCCCGTCGGCCGCCCCCACCACCACCTCGGCGCCGGCCACACCCGCCACCCGCCCGCCGACCCCGGCCGGCGGTGAACAAGCCTTCGCCCCGGTCGTGATCCTCAACAACTCCAAGGTCGAGGGACTCGCCTCGGACGCCCGCTCACGCGTCGAGGCGGCCGGCTTCACGGTGACGCGCATCGGTGGTTGGGGAGGCTCGATCAACGTCCCCCGCACCGTCGTCCTCTACGAGAAGGACGACCTGCTGCCGGCGGCACGCACCCTGCAGCGCCTCGTTCCCGGCATCGACGAGGTCCGCAAGGTCGACCCGGCCGATCTGGTACGCCCGGCAGGCGAGCACGACACGCTCCTCCTCGTCATCACCAAGTACTACCCCAATCCCAGCCCCAGGCCCTGACGCTCGCGCTGGCCGCGCCCGGGCATCCCCTGACCAGCCCGGCATCCTGCACGACCTCGCGGACGAGGCGGCGGGGGAAGCCGCCCAGTGGGGCGGGAGAGGCGACAGGTGTGGTTACTCTGAGGTCTCGTTGGGTGGTCGGTGCGTGGCCGATCTGACGCCACCGGCACACTTGTTGCCATGGTCGCCCAGGTAGGCCCAACTGAGGCAGCGTCATGACAACTGTTCCCACCCCCGCCCCACGCACCCCGGCCGGTGGCGCGGGGCTCGCCGCGCTGATCACGGCGCCGGAGACCGCGCTGGTGGCACTGGACTACGACGGCACGCTCTCGCCGATCGTGTCCCGGCCGTCGGACGCGGTGCCCGCCCCGGGCGCGGTGGACGCCCTGCGGGCGCTCGCGGACCGGGTGGGCACGTGCGCGATCATCACCGGCCGGCCGGTGGACGCGGTCCTCGAGCTCACCGGCCTCGCGCCGCGCAACGGAGCCGAGAACGGCGGTGCCAGGAGGAAGGCCACCGCCGGCAACGGCGCCGCGCCGGAGACGCCCGCGAAGGCGCTCACCAACCTGACGGTCCTCGGTCAGTACGGGCTGCAGCGCTGGGACGGCGCGACCGGGGTGACGAGCAGCCCCGAGCCGCTGCCGGGGGTCGCCGCCGTGCGCGCGCTGCTGCCCGAGGTGCTGCGCGACGCACCGCCTGGCGTGACCGTCGAGGACAAGGTCCAGGCCCTGGTGGTGCATGTCCGGCGCGCCGCCGACCCGGACGCGGCGCTCGGCGCGCTGGCGCCGGCCCTGCGCCGCCTCGCCGAGGAGCACGGGCTCGAGGCGGCGCCGGGCAAGAAGGTGCTGGAGCTGCGCCCGCCGCACCACGACAAGGGCAGGGCGCTGCGCGGGCTGGTCGAGGAGCGGGCCGCCCGCTCGGTGCTGGTCGCGGGCGACGACCTCGGTGACCTGCCGGCGTTCGACGCCGTCGACGAGCTGCGCCGGGCCGGCGTCGCCGGCCTCACCGTCTGCAGCGACGGTCCAGAGGTCCCCGCGGTGCTGCGCGACCGCGCCGACCTGGTCGTCGACGGGCCGACCGGCGTCGTCGCCCTCCTGCGCGTCCTCACCAACCGCCTGCGGTGAGTGCCGACTGCCTCCGCTGACCCAGGTCAATCCCCGACGTCACCAAGTCCACAGACCTGTCACAGCAGCCTGTCCACCAAGTTAACTTTTGGCACCGTCGTGTAGCGCTACTTGGTCAACGGCGGGGGCTTACTCGTCTAGTGTGCCCATGTGCCATACCTGAGCCGAGCCGCGGTGGCGGGGCCTGATCCAGCGGCCGCCGGCACCGCGCGGGTGCTCGTCGCCTCCAACCGAGGTCCAGTCGCCTTCTCCTTCTCGGAGACTGGCATGTTGGTGGCCCGGCGCGGCAGCGGCGGGCTCGTCAGCGGCATGCAGGAGGTCATCCGCGACGCCGCCGCGACCGCCGCGGGCACCGGGGCGGCCGCCGCCGAGCTCGGGGACGCGGCCGACGGTGACGGCGGCGATCCCCCGTCCGGCATCGTGTGGGTCTGCGCGGCGCTCAGCGACGCCGACCGCAAGGCGACGCGCGAGTCGCCGGACGGGCGGCTGGACCGGGCGAGGTTCGACACCGGCGGCGCTGCGGTGCGGATGCTCGACGTCGACCGCGTCGTGTTCGACCGGGCCTACAACGGGGTCGCGAACCGCACCCTGTGGTTCGTCCTGCACCTGCTGTTCGCGCCGGCGGCCGAGCCGAGCTTCGGCGCGGTGTTCTGGCGGGACTGGGAGGCCTATGAGGCCTACAACGCGATGTTCGCCGAGGCGCTGGCAGCCGAGGCCGCGCCCGGCGCCGCGGTGCTGATCCAGGACTACCACCTGACGCTGACACCTGGTCTGCTACGCAAGCTGCGCCCGGACCTGCGAATCTCGCACTTCACCCACACTCCCTGGGCACCGCCGGACTACTTCCGAATCCTGCCGGATCGGGTGTCGCGTGCGGTGATCGGCGGGATGCTCGGCGCCGATCGGCTCGGCTTCCTGACCGCTCGCTGGGCGACGGCGTTCCGCGACTGCGCCCGCGCGCTGTTCGGTGACGAGATCGAGATCGACGACCGTATCCAGATCGACGACCGGCTCCCGAGCGACGGCGAGAGTCCAGCCGTCATCACCACCGTGCCCGCGGCCACCGTGCCCGCGGCCCTGGGCGAGACCGTCCCGATCGTCGAGCAGCGGACCGCGCCCGACGAGGAGGACGGACAGGGCGAGGCCGCCCGGCCGAACGCCCCCCTTGGGCACATCGGCCACCGAGTCAGGATCGGGATCCATCCGCTCGGGGTCGACGCGGTGGCGCTGCGCGCGCGGGCCGCGGCCAAGGACGTCGTCACCCGCGCGGCCGAGCTGCGCGAGCTGGTCGGCGACCGGCGGCTGATCGTACGGATCGACCGCACCGAACTGTCGAAGAACATCGTCCGCGGCCTGGACGCCTATCGGGAGCTTCTGCGCAACCATCCGGTCTGGCGAGGGCGCGTGACCCACCTGGTCTGCGCCTACCCCTCCCGGCACGACCTGCCCGAGTACCGCGAGTACACGGCGGCCGTGCAGCGGATCGCGACCGAGATCGAGGACGAGTTCGCCACCGACGGCTGGCTGCCGCTGCGCCTCGAGGTGACCGACGACTACCCACGCTCGCTGGCGGCGCTGACATTGGCGGACGTCCTCGTCGTGAACCCCATTCGCGACGGCATGAACCTCGTCGCCAAGGAAGGCCCCACGATTTCCGGTCGCGACGTCGCGCTGGTTCTCTCCCGGGAGGCCGGTGCCTACGCGGAGCTGGCCGCGGACGCGCTGGTGGTCAACCCGTACGACGTGACCGAGACCGCCGAAGCGATGGACGCTGCCCTGCGCATGCCGACCGCCGAACGCCGCCGACGCGCCCGCCACCTCGCCACGCTCGCCGCCAGGCTCCCTCCCGGCGACTGGTTCCGCCAACAGCTGGCCGCCCTTCCGGCCGCCCCGCCCGCGGAGGTCCCGCTACTCCCGCTAATCGGCGGTCGCGCAGACTGATCGGGACCGGGGCAGCCCCTACCCGATCGGTGGGGACTGCCAGGTCGCGACCGCAGCGCGGACGGCGCTCGCCCAGCCGAGGGTCACCGGCTCCTTCTCGACGACGACGTTGTCGTACGCGGGCAGCAGGCCCGCGATGTCCGGGTGGCGCAGGGCGTTGGCGACCAGATGCATCTGGCCGACGTGGCTGGCCATGCTCAGGTCGCTGGCGGAGTCTCCGATCGCGATGGCGTCCGACGGGTCGATGCCGCGCCGTTTGAGATCCCAGGCGACCGCCTCGCCCTTGCCCACGCCGTCGGGCACGAGGTGGTAGACGTGCGGGTTGACGCCGAGGTCCGGCATGTGGGCGGGCGCGATCAGCCCGTTGTCGCGCAGCGAGAGCCAGCCATAGCCGGCGGCGCGCAGCCAGGCGTCGGTGGCGGCGATGTCGACCTTGCCGCGGAACATCACGTCCAGCTCACGCCCGGTGTGCCACGGGGTGTGTAGTTCCAGGCGGCCCGGATGAGCGGCGATCAGCTCGTGCAGCAGGTCCTCGGGCACCTGGCTGAAACGCTCGGGCATGGCGCCGCGCAGGATCTCGCTCTGGCGGCCCTGGTCCCAGCCGACGATGGCGCCAAGCTCACCGATGAAGCCGTCGGCGCCGAAGATCGCCGCGGCCTCGACGAGCTGCGGCCGCGTCCGCCCGCTGACCAGGACCAGCACGATGCCGGCGGTGTGCAGGTCGAGCAGCGCCTGCGCGGCCGCGAGCGTCAACGTCCCCGGAGATCCGCGCAGCGCGTCGTCGGGAGACGCTTCGGCCAGGAAGAACGAGCCCTTTGGCCCGACCATGGTCCCGTCGAGGTCGGTGTAGACGACACGGACACTCACGTGCGCGGCTCCTCCCGAGGGCCCACTGGTCGCGCGGTCCGATCATCGTCGGCCCCGCGGCCACAGGCCTGGATCTGCAATGTCCCAGCGACGCTGGTGGACCTCCGGTGGGCTCGCGCTCAGGCCGGCAGTCCCACGGGACAGCATCCGCCAAGAGGGCCCGCCGATGCCCGGGCGAGCGCTAGGACGCAAGCGGCGTCACAGTGCATACGCCAAGAAGTGCGGTGCGCTCGGAGGTGCGTCGGTCTACAGTACGGAGACACAACTGAAGATGGCTCATCCAGAGGGGCAGAGGGAACGGCCCAGTGAAGCCCCGGCAACCGAGCGGATGAGTGTGCTCGCCGCCCTTCGGGCGGTTCGTCCTAGCCGTATCTCCCCCTGGGAGGCGGCCCCTGGACCCAGTGTCGCGCTCCGCGCGACGGGACAGGCAGGGCAACCGGACGACGCGAGCGCACCTCCGCGGCAGGTGCCAATTCCGACCCGTGGTGCCATGGCGGCCCCGGGAAAGATGAGGAGTTCCAATGACTCTTGCGCCGGAGCGCTCTGCCCAGTCGGGCTTCACCTCAGATGACACCGCGAACCCAGCGGTAGGTCTGTCCTGTCGCAACTGCGGCGCAACCTACCCTCTGGCACCCTCGCACGTCTGCATCGAGTGCTTCGCTCCGCTGGAGATTTCCTACGACGAGGACCGGCTGCGCCGCGTCACCCGGGCCTCCATCGAGGCTGGCCCGCGCAACCTGTGGCGCTACGTCGGCCTCCTTCCCGCCGGCCACGACCCGGCCCGCCGCGTATCCCTCGACGCCGGCTTCACCCCGCTGCGCCCGGCGCCGCGGCTGGCCGCCGAGCTCGGCATGAAGACCCTCTGGGTCAAGGACGACAGCGCCAACCCGACGCACTCCTTCAAGGACCGGGTCGTCTCCGTCGCGCTGTCGGCCGCCCGCGACCTCGGCTTCACCACCGTCGCCTGCGCCTCCACCGGCAACCTGGCGCACTCCGTCGCCGCGCACGCCGCCCACGCCGGCCTGCGCTCGATCGTGCTGGTCCCGCAGGACCTGGAGAACGGAAAGATCGTCTCCACCGCCGTCTACGGCGGCACCCTCGTCGCGATCAAGGGCAACTACGACGACGTCAACAAGCTGTGCAGCCAGCTCGCCGACGAGTACGAGTGGGCGTTCGTCAACGTCAACGTCCGGCCGTTCTACGCCGAGGGCTCGAAGACGCTCGGCTACGAGGTCGCCGAACAGCTCGGCTGGCGCCTGCCCCAACAGGTCGTCGTGCCGATCGCGTCCGGCTCGCTGTTGACCAAGATCGACAAGGCGTTCCGCGAGCTGATCAGGCTCGGGCTCGTCGAGGAGTCGCCGTACAAGGTGTTCGGCGCGCAGGCCGCCGGCTGCAACCCGGTCGCGGCGGCGTTCGCCCGCGGCACCGACACGGTCGCGCCGGTCCGCCCGTCGACGATCGCCAAGTCGCTCTCGATCGGCAACCCGGCCGACGGCCCGTACGCCCTCGACGTCGCCCGGCGCACCGGCGGCGTGATCACCGACGTCACCGACGACGAGATCGTCGAGGGCATGCGCCTGCTCGCCCGCACCGAGGGCATCTTCGGCGAGACCGCCGGCGGCGTCACCGTCGCCAACCTGCGCCGCCAGCTGCGCGAGGGCCTGCTCGACCCCGAGGCCGAGACCGTCATCTACAACACCGGCGACGGCCTGAAGACCCTCGACCCCCTCATCGGCAACACCGTCCCGACGGCCACCATCCCGCCAACCCTGTCCGCCTTCGAGGCGGCCGGGCTCGGCGACGACTGATACCCGGTACGGACGCGTATGCGAGCCGCGCCGCGTCAGCGCGGGGCGTTCAGCCGCTCTGCCGGATCGCCGACGTCGATCCGGCAGAGCGGCGCACAGCGACCAGCGGCGACAAGCCGCGCCGGCAGCGTGATCACCGACGCCACCGACGCCACCGACGGCGAGACCGTCGAGGGCATGCGGCTGCTCGCCCGCACCGAGGGCGTCTTCGGCGAGACCGCCGGCGGTGTCAGCACTGACCGACGGACCGACGAGCACTGACAGGCGGACCGACGGACCGACGCTTCCGGCGGTCCCCGCCGATCGGCCGCCGAGTGGGTGGGCGCGACCGTATGAACGATCGCCACCTCCTCACCCAGCCGATCGGCGGGTCATGGGCTGAGCAGGGCTCCTGGACCGGCCATCACGCATCCGGACCACGGAGGGAACCTACGACCTCCGGGTAGGGTTTCGCGCTGTTTGGTCGATGAATGGCGGGAAGCGTGAACAGACCGCTTTCTGGTTGGTCTGCCCCGCGTATCCTGTCGATGTGACGCTGTGGGACGGGGATACGGCGGCACGGTCACCGGATGGCATCTCGACGGGGCAGCCCGATCACCGGGCGGCACGGTCGCCACGCGGTACGGTGACCGCCAGACCGGTGACCAGCGGAAATGGCTACACGCCAAGCCGCCCAGTCACCCGGGCCGGTTGACGGATTCCGATCCCCAACTCGGATGCGTCCGGAGGGGGACCGAATGGCGAACATGCCCCGCGCTCGCGGCGTCGCACCCCACTTCACCAGCATCCAAGCAAAACCACGCGCCGGCCCCCGTGGCAGGACGTATGAACTTAGCTGGGTCGCGATCGGCGCCACCGCTGTCGAGCTCGAAGGATACGGCGTACACGGCCCGATCGGCTCGGTCATGGTGGCTTTCGACGACGTCCCGCGGCGCTGGTTGACGGCCCACGGCCCCGGCGGCGCCAACCGCGAACTCAGCCCGCAGACCATCACCTTCGCCGAACCCGCCGTGGGCCTGGTCCTGCCTGATTGGCCGCGCCGCGCGCTGGGCGGCGGCCGGCGCGATACGCATTGGCTCGGCGCCGAGGCGCCCACTCCCAACGAACTGCTGGCCAGGTACCGGCCGCCCAGCCCCCGGGGCAGCGTGGGTGAGCGAGCCGACGGCATGCCGACGGTCCATCCGTCCAGTTGGCTAAAGCCATCGGCCGCGCTGACCAGCCGGTTTGGACGCACTCCCGGCCGGAGCCAGTCGTGGAACGCGCATTTCCAGCGGGTGCGGGCACTCGACGCGACGGCGGAGCCAGGCGCCGATCAGGCCCGCGGCGAGGACGACGAGAATACCGGCGTCGGCAGAAAACGACGGTGGCTGTGGTGGCGGTGACCGCGGAGCGGTCAGCTCCAGCCGTGGCGGCGGCGCGCGACCGCGCGGGACGATCGCGGCGCGAATGACGGGGGACTGAGAGAAATGCGATCGAGCTCAGATCAGGCGCGCCCGCCGATGACAGGCGCCGGGCCGCTCATCGGCGCGCCGTTTCGGGCCATGGGCCGGTTCATGTTGTGGCTTTCCACGGCGAACCTCGAGGTTCTGGAACGTTTCCCGTCCGACCGGCCGAAGTACATAGGCCTCGGCAGCTCGGTGTTCATCACCTCGTCGGTGGCCGCCGTCTCGGCGTCCTTCGCGCTGCACATGGGGCTGAAGCTGCCGGTGGCGATCTGCGTGATCGCCGGCTTCCTCTGGGGCTGCGCGATCCTGGGCTTCGACCGCTGGCTGCTCGCCACCGCCGGGCGCGGCAACCTGTTGCTCCTGCTGCCGCGCGCCGGGCTCGCCGTCCTCATCGGCATCGTCGTCTCGACGCCGTTCGTTCTGCAGATGTTCCAGCCGGAGATCAGTTCAGAGATCAACTTTATCCACGCCGAACGGGAGGCGGCGTTCATCCAGAAGTCCAGCACTGACCAGCGCGGCGCCCGGATCGATGCGTTGGAAAAGCAGGACGCCGCCTTCAAGAAGCAGCTGCAAGATCTTGGGAAGCCGTTCAACGAGGACGACTACGAGCCCGTCCGGACCGCGAAGGCCGACCTGAAGAAGGCGCAGGACGACTTCACCACCGCCGATAACAACTACACCTGTGAGTACCTTGGCCGGTCAGACTGCGGCAGCCCGATCGGTGCCTCCGGCAAACCCGGCGACGGCCCCTACCTCCAGCAGCTCTCCGGCATCAGGGACCGGGCCCAGACCGCCCTCACGACCGCCCAGGGCAAATACACCACGGCCCACGACAACGCGCTCGCGGCGTACAACAGCTCCACCGGGACGGAGCGTCCCTCCATCACCGCGAACATCACGAGGGTCGAGACCGAACTGCGCACGCTGCGAACCGCGGTCGACGCCGACACGAAACGTTTCCGAGACCAGAACGCCGACGACACCGGCCTGCTGATCCGGATCGAGGCGCTGGACAGGCTCACCAGCGAGCGTCCGTCGATGCGCACCGCCCATCTGTTGCTGCTGCTGTTCATCACCGCGATCGAGTGCCTGCCGATCCTGTTCAAGCTGTTCATGTCGCTCGGGAAGAAGAACAAGTACGAGGAGGCACTGGAGATCGAGGAGCGGGAGCATCTCGCCATCTCCCAGGCACAGAGCCGGCAGAAGCGGGCCGCGGCGCTGATCTACGACCAGGACGCGCTGCGGGAGGCACAGGCGGCCAGGGACAGGCGGGACGCCGCGATCGAGGAGCTGGCCAACAAGACCATCGACAGCCAGGTGAAGCTCGCCGAGGACGCGCTCGACCGCTGGACCCAGGAGCAGCGCAGGCGCATCCAGCGTGACCCCGGCGAGTATCTGGCGAACGGCCCGACGCCGGCGCCTACCCTGCTCCCGCCCTCCCAGCGGCAGCCGCCCGAGAACTGGGAGGACGCGCGGAACGGCGCTGGCGGACGCGCCGGTATGGATGACCTGCGGCGGCGGGAGTGGCCACCGCCGAGGAGGGACGAGCAGCCGCGACGCGGCGCCGAGCGACCGGTCGCCCCGGCGGACGGCAGGCCAGGCCCGGCTCGCCCCGCCGGCGACGCACCCGGCTTCGTCCCACGCGTCCCGGCGACCGAGCCGAACCGCGCCGAGCCGAACGGCGCTGGCGGACGGGCGACGCGCGGTGCCGAGGGTGGTGGGCGGCAGCGACCCGCGGGGCCAGGCCCGGTTCCTGCTGACGCGGCCCGCGCTGACCGGGCCCGCCCTGACGCGACGCGCGCTGACGCGGCCCGCGCTGACCAGGCGCGCCCCGCCGGACCGGTGCCACCGGGCCAGGCGAGGCGGGATCGATCCGCGGACCCGACGGAGGGCGGGTTCGACGAGGGTCCCGACCTGTGGTGACGCCGGCGCGGCGCGGGCCGGGTGCCCGCGCCGCTTCGCGCCGTTGCCCTGCCCGCTACCGGTCCCTGCGCGGAACCACGTAGGCCTCGAGCAGCATCTTCCAGGTCTTCGCCGTCTCATGGCGCAGACGAGGCTTCGGCTTCGCACCCAGGTATCGGGTAACGATCTTCGCCAGGCCGGGCGAAACACTCATCGCATCCTGCGCCAGCCAGCCCAGCAGCATCAGCGTGTCGTCGGCACGGTAGGAGTCTTCGGGCCAGCCATCGCTGTCCAACGAGGCCGCCAGCCCGTCCATCACCGCCTCCAGGATGGGTAGGCCCGCCACGCCGGAGCCGTACCGGTTGACCAGGTCGCGAAACAGCATGTGGACGGATCCGCGGTACTCGGTCCAGTACAGGCTCATCATCCGGGCCTTCAGCGCCTCGACCGGTCCGGTGCCGAGGAGCACCCCGCAAAGATCGAGCTCTGCCTCCTCCTTGGGCACGCCGCTCTCCCGGGGGTGGCGCGCCGGCAGCTTGGACAGCTCGTCCGCCCAGGCCCGCTCCAGGTCGGAGGGCACCTTGGGCGGCGGTCGTTCGACCCACGTGTCCCTCAGCCACAGCCACACCTGCCGGCGCAGTGGCTGGGCGCGGCCGGCGAGCCGGGCCAGGCGGAACACGACCAGCGGGTAGCCGGGGTCCATCCCCCGCAACAGCTCACCGAAAGCCTTCTGATCGAGACTGCCCGCGATGGCGTCGGCGAACGGTCGCAGCTGTCCGGCGAACGCCGGCTCGTTCCCGAGCCACGCGAGCCAGCCCGCCGTATGCGCCGTGGCCGCCGGCACCGCGTAGCGGTCGGCCCCGGTGCCGGTGGCCGCCGGACCGGCGCCGGGGGCCGCCGCTCGGCCCGCGTCGACGGCCCGGTCGTCGTCCTCGGCCGCCAGCCGCACCAGTTCCAGCGCCAGGGCCGGCCC
>NZ_KI912266.1:1617075-1621585 GCF_000235425.2 Pseudofrankia saprophytica | reverse complement strand
CTGGGCGCGCAGCAGGGCGACGGTGTCGGTCAGGTCCTCGCGGGCGGCCCGCTGCCGCAACGCGCGTTGCCGGCCACGGTCCGAGGCCGCGGCGGCGGCCAGCTGGGCCGTATGCCGGGCCCTGGCCGAGGTCAGGAGACTGCCGGCGAAGAACGCCGGGCCGGGCAGGTCGGCGAGGCACAGGAGCGCGTACAGCGGGTCGGCGATCCGATGCGCGGGCCGGTATTGCCGCTTCCAGAGGTGGGCGATGATCTGTTCGACCGGCAGGCCGCGACGTTCCCGCAGGTCGACCAGCAGCTCGAAGTAGTCCGCCGCCGGGAACGGCAGCCCGGGCAGGCTCGCCGGCCGGCCGGCGCTCGCGAACCGCACCTCGGCCTCGCCCGGCCGCGGCCGATCGGTGTAGGCGAGCCGTATCCGGTGCTCGGTGCCCGAGTCCGCCCAGGTGCTGGCGACGAGCCGCGCCCGCTGGCCGTAGGGAAGCAGTGCGGCGACGGCGTCGAGGAAGCCAAGACGCTCCTCCACCTGTTCCCAGCTTCCCGCCGCCGACGCCCCCAGGAGCGCCACCGGCTGGCACAGCAGCAACGCGGCGATCCCGGCGGCGAGCCGGAAGTTCTCACCCGCCAGCCGGTCGGCGATCCGGCCGGCGTCGAGCCCGGCCAGGGACCCGAGCGGTACGGCGCCCGGCACGTCGTCTCCCACGGCCGCCGGCGCCGCGGGCTCGGGGACGGGAGCGGGGCGGACGGCGATGCTGGTGTCGCGGTCGTGCGACACGCCCACGGCGTCCGGCCCGACGGCGGCCGCCACCTCGGGGTCGTGCCGCAGAGCCTCGTACAGGCCCTGGTAGCCGACGGCAACGGCGGCGAGCGCGGCGAACGGCGCGCACAGGTAGGTCGTGCCGGCCACCCGCCGGCCGGCGGCGTCGGCCAGGTCTGTCCAGTCGCGCACGGCGATCCCGAGTACGCCCGGGCCGACCGGCCCCGGGCCACCGGCGCCGGTAACCAGGGCCGTTCCCGTTCCCGTTCCCGTTTCCGCGCCGGCCGCGCCGCCAGCCCTGCCCGCGAGCGGGTTCAGCGGGGCGTAACTGACGGTGGCCCAGGGCAGGGCGGCGGCGCCCGGCCGGCTGGCCCGCGGTGGTGGCGTACCGGGACCGAAGCGGCGAAGAATGCTGTCGTAGTCGGCCCGGCTGAAGTACGCGTTGCTCGCGCGCTGCACCGCGTAGTCATCCGAGGCGCCGGCCTGCTTGCCGTAGACCGCCCAGCCAGCCGCGACCCGCCGGGCGCCAGCGGTCGGGTCCACCGGGGACCGCCGCCGTGGCTCGTCGGCTGGTGACCGGCTCACCGGCCCACCTCGGCTAGACCTCGTCCTCGTCGTCGAAGGTCACGGCCGCCGACGGAGTGAAGGTGGCTGGGCGCTCCTCGTCAGACAAATCCGGCGGGGGCTGCCGACCAGCGCTCGGCACGGGCGGCGCCAGGTCCGGCGGGGGCGCCAGGTCGGGCGGGGGCGCCAGGTCGGGCGGGGGCGCCAGGTCGGGGTCGAGGTCCGGGTCGAGGTTGTCGACGGACGTGTCCCAGCGGGGCCCGCCCGTCGGCGTGACCGGCGCGACCCCGGGTGGACGGCCCTTGCGGATCGACTCCTCCAACCACAGAAAGGGCTCCAACACGCCTACCGGACGGATCGGGCCGCGGATGCGCGCCCCCGCCTCGCTGGTGGCGACGTTACGGAAGTCCTGAACCCGGAAATAGCCGGCGGGGCCGACGTAGAAGCCGACCGACGAGCTGGCAAAGTACCGGACCCGTCCGGGGCTGAAGTGCGTCTCAATCGCTCCGCGGACCCTCGGCCCGCTGGTGGCCTCACGCAGGGCGCAGAGCGTCTGGAAGAAGTCCGCGGCATCCTCACTGGTGATCTGCGGGAGCAGCAGGTCGTTGTCGCCGGCAGACAGGAACGCGCCGTCATAGGCGCGGTTGAACACGATCGGGTCGTCGATCTTGTTGATGCAGACCGCCAGATAGTGCGGCAGCCGGCCATCCCGCAGCCGACCCAGCTGGGCGGCCCGCGCGGTGACGCGCTCGAGCATGCTGTCCAGGTACTGGAACGTGTCGTGGGTGGCCAGCTCCCGCAGGGGATCGAACAGGTAGACGATCCCGTCGGCCCGGGCCAGGTGGTCGACCAGCCGCTCGACCTGGTCGTCGGTCCCCGAGGCGGCGCCGAACGACCCGCCGACCGGGTCCTCGTCGCCGAAGTCGATGTCGGGAGTCGAGAGGTCCGCCGCGTCCGGGCCGTAGCGCCGGCCACCGACGTCGACCAGGACGATCTCGAACTCCCGGATCCGCTGGCCCCGCCGCCGCAGCCGAGACCACCAGCCGACCGTCTGCGGCTTCACCAGTCTCAAGGTCAGCTCGTGCACCGAGTCGAGGGTCGCCTCCGGGAAGCTGCCCGCGTTCAGCTGGGCGGTGATCCGGCGCAGGAAGCGCGAACTCGGCTCGTTGCCGCCGTACAGCAGCCAGCCCTGTTCCCTGTCGGGCTGGTCGCCGACCGCGAGCCGCAGGGCGGCGAGCATCGTCGTCTTGCCGCTCTCCGTCGCGCCCCACAGCCCGATCCGGCTTGCCGCGGCCCGCTCCGCCGACCCACTCGGCCGCGTCATCGGCACCGTCCCGACCGCCCGAAGGCGTCCCCGCACCTCATCAAGCCCCCCGAACTAGCCGCCGACGGTGTTTCCTCGCCCATGTTTCGCTCACCGTCATCCGTCCAGCACATCGGCGACCGGTGCCGTCAGTGCCCGCGCCGCCGCCGCCGCGAGGTCTGGATTTCCGTCGGACGCGGCGACGTAGGCGACCACCACCCGAGTGATCTTGGCACCGTCCTTGACGAACTGGACCGACCAGGCGCCCGCGTCGCCCGCCAACACCGAGAAGGTGGCCCGAGTGCCGAGGTCACCGAGATCCTTCAGGGCCGTGAGGTCGTCGCCGGCCTGGCGGTCCTGGTCGGCGGCGCCACCGCCGGTCAGCAGGTAGGGCGCCGGCAGCTTGCCGGGCGACTTCTCGTTCAGCGTGGCGAGCCCGGCGAGCGCGGTCGCCACCTGCAGCGGGCTCGCCCAGAGGCAGGTGCTGAGGTCAGGGCCGCAGTCCTGGGCCGACCCAACCGTGATCCCGTCGACGCCGGAGTGGTCCCCGCTGTCGAGTCCCTCCTTGCCCAGCTGCTCGCCGGCCTTGCCGTCGAGGGCGACCGCCGTGAGCAACGGTCCGAGGACGGGACTGAGATCCTTGCCGGGTGTCGGGGCGGGTGTCGGGGCGGGCAGTGCGCCGGCGACGAGGGCGAGAACCTTCCCGCAGCGTTCGCCCGCGAGGAACCGAGGTGTCGAGTGCGGATCCTTCGGCAGCTCGACGCACGCCTGGTATCGCGGGTCCTTCCGGATCGCTTCGTCGGCCGAGGCGAGAATCCTGTCGGCCGCGTTTCGGTCGGGAGGCGCCGGCGCGAACGCGTCGTCGACCTGCCTCTGGTCGATCGGCTTCCCGGCGACCGTCTGCTTCTGGTCAACCAGTACCTGCAGCGCTTCCCGCCTTAGCTGATCGCGGGCGGTCTTCGCCGCCGCGTCGTATCCGGAGTCGCTCGAGAGCGCGGACAGGATCAGCAACGAGCCGATGTCACCCGTGGGGGCCGCGGCCCACCACCCCTCCCGATCGACCCGCCCGCTTCCGGTTCTCGCGCCGCCGGAGGGGTCAGCGGTCACCGGCGACACTCCGGCGGGCGTGACCATCGGCCGGCCCGGGCCGGCCGCCGCCGAGAGGGGGTTGGCATCCGCTGGCGGCGGGGTCTTGGGGCCGGCGGTGGACGGCGAGGCTCCGGCCCCCCCGCCCGACGTCGACGCACCGCTGGACGGCTTCGGGCTCTCCTGCCGCTTCGCCCCGCCGGTCGGCGACGGCGTGCTCGGCGACGGTGGCCCGGAGGGCGTGGCGGCGGTGGACGGCGTAGGAGTGACGGACGGGGTGGGCGTGGCGGAGGGCGTGGCCGTGGCGGGCGGCGCGGTGCCGCCCGAGCCGCCGGTGCCGGTGCCGGTGCCGGTGGCGAGGGTCAGCAGCTTGCCGTCGCTGACCTCCAGGGCGACGACGGAGCCCACCGCCCCGGGTTGCAGTTCCTTCGTCATCGCGTCGACGGCGGCCTGCTGGGCGGAGCCGTCCAGCGTGGCCTCCGCCGCCTGCGGGCAGCGGGCGCCGAACCCGCCACCGGGCGCCTGCGCGGGCGGCTTCGCCGGGCACCACGCGCCGGCGCCAACCCGCCCGCTCAGGGCCTTTCGGGTGACCTCGTCGAGACCCGCCCATCCCACGTCGATGGTCGCCTTGGGTCGATACCTGTCGGCCTCCGAGACCGCCGCGGTGTCGTCAGCGGCGCTACTGTGACGGTTCTCGTTCGCGGCGGCCACCGGCAGGGCGATGACCATCGCGAGGACGCAGCCGACCGCGACCAGCCGTGGCACCCCGTCATCGCGGTCATCGCGGCGCGCGCGGCCAGCCAC
>NZ_KI912266.1:1568505-1616975 GCF_000235425.2 Pseudofrankia saprophytica | reverse complement strand
CGGCGCGCCCTGGCGCGCGGTCCGGCCGGCGGCGCCGAGCAGGGCGCCCACCGTCCAGAGCAGCACGACCAGGCTGACCCCGTCCGCGGAGACGCCGGGCATCGCGACGTCGACGTGGAACCCCGGCCACAGCAGCGGCAGCACCGGCACCGCGAGCGTCACCACCGTCACGGCGGCCAGGCCCCTGGCCCACGCGCCGACGACACCCCGCCCGCACCGCCGTGCCAGCAGCACGGCCAGCAGCCCGACGGCCACCGCGGCCACCAACAGGACGAGCAGGCCGGCGAGCCCCAGCTCCTCGCCGACGACACGCAGCGCGTCGGTGTCCGGCACCACCCCGTCGAGCTGGTAGCCGTTCGACCCCGAGCCCTTGGAGAGCGTGTACCCCTCCACCAGGCCCAGGCCCGGTCCGCTGCCACCCCATCCGCCCCGGGCCAGCGCCGATGCCGCGTGCCGCGCCGGCCCGGCGGCGTAGCCGTTCTGGAACACGTCCTGGGTGTGGGTGACGTCGAACAGGGCCGCGACCCCGAGATAGCCACCCACGGCCACGGCAGTCCCGACGGCGGCGAGCAGGCGGTCACGCGTCAGCACGGCGGCGGCGACCGCGACGCCCACCACCGACGCGACCACCCCGGTGGGATGCGCCGGGCCGAGAACGGCCGCCAGCACGAGTGCGATGGCGGCTACCGCCGGGCCGAGCCGGGGAGCCGGCCCCGCGTCCGGGTCGTCGTCCTCCCCCCACAGGCCGTACCACATCGCGAAGACGGCGAACGCCGCCACCAGCAGGAACGGCACCAGCGCGACCGGCCGCACCGCCAGCCCACCGGGCGCCAGCAGCGCGTCGTCGAACCTGTCGACCGCCGCGAACACGACGACGGCGAGCGCCACGCCGAGCACGGCACGACCGGCGAGCCCGGTCGTCGACTGCGCGCGCTCGGCGTCTTCCGCCGGCAGCCTGACCAGGCTGTCCGACCCGCCCGACCGCACCAGGTCGGCCAGCAGGACGAGCCCGACGGCACCGACCCCGAGCGACAGCATCAGGCCGGTGAGTGAGAAGCCGGGACTCGCGCTCGTCAGCCCCGCCAGCCGCAGCCGCGCCAACACGCCGAACGCGACCAGCAGGTACGCGGCGGCGACCAGCGGCACACCGAACCGCGCGAGATCGCCCCGGTCACGCCGACGGTCCGACGCCGTGCGCCAGGACTCCGCGAGCGCGGTCACGGCGAGCATCGTGGCCCAGGCGGCCACGCCGACCAGCAGCACGACCAGGGGCGTGGGCGGGAGGTTCGCCGTCAGGTCCGCGCGGTGATATCCCAGCCCGAACACGAGCCACCACGTGAGGAACGCCGGGCACAGTGCCAGCGCCCCGGTCATGGCGACCGACCGGGCACCACCTGGCACGAGCCGGGCGCCGCGGCGGGGTCCGCCGCCGGTCTCGCCGCCGCGGGCGGTGTGCCGGCCACCGGAAGGGCGCGGCTGCGTGTACGTCGTCACCACAGCTCGCTGAAGGCCGCACCGAGGACGATCAGGATGAAGACGGCCGAGACGACCACGGCCAGCAGCCGCCCGGCGAGATCGGACTCGCTCTCGGCCTGCGCGGGTGTCGACGGCCAGGGCGCGGGCGACCAGGCCACGGGAAGCGTGGCCGGTTGCCTGCCGGCCGCGCGCAGGTAGTGCAGGTATGAACGCCACCACGTGGCCTCACGGGCGGTCTCCGACCAGCCCAGCTGGGAGGAGACCGCCCACAGCGCGTTGAAGAGCTGGTCGGCCGCCCTGGAACCCATCGCGACCGGCGCCAGCAGCTGGTGGAGCATGGCCTGGAGCTCGAGCTCCGCGTCCCACGGCATCTCGCGCAGGAATGCCTGCTGGACCACCTGCCTGATCGCGGCCGCGCAGTCGGCCCCGTCGACGGCCTCCCAGGCGGCCCCGCCGAGGCTCGAGACGAGCTCGACGCGCAGCTGTTTGGCCAGCGCGACCCGCCGCTGGTCGCCGGGCGCGACCGCGCCCGCGTCGTAGTACGCGTCCGCCGCCGGCTGCAGTCGCAGCGAGACGAGGAACGCGTGGCCATCCAACCTCGCGGCCGCGGGCTCGCCGACCCAACCGGCCGCCGTGGCGCTCGCGAGAAGCTCGCGCAGGTTCGCGACGTCCTGTTCCCTGGCGTTCAGGAGTCCCTGGATCGACATGTACGTCGATCTGAGGTTCTCGTGCTCGGCGGCCAGCGAACGATAGTCGCCGGTCACCTGCTCCCTGGCCGCCAGCTGCTTCGTCAACTCGCCCTGAGTCGACTCCAGCTCCCCACTCAGTCTGGTCGACTCGTTCCGCAGTTCACCCACGTCGGATTTCAGCCCGGCGACCGCGACTTCCCACTCCCGCCGCCTGGCTTCCCATTCGGCAGCGGCCCGCGCCTGTTCCCTCGCCTCGATGCGCGACGCCTCGGCCGATGGAGCGCCCTTCCCCGCCCAGGCAAGCAGGCTGTCCCGATCGCTGACGCCCGCCGATTTCAGGTCCTCTTCCCAGGCCTTCGGATTCGCCGAGTTACGGAACGCGGTGACGAGTACCGCCGCGGCGACGAGGTATTCCGACGTCTGATCGAAGACGCTCAGGTCAGCGCGCGCCTCGGACGTCGCCCGCCCGCCGGGCAGCAGGAAGGTGACCCGAATTCCGGGCTTCTGCGCCGGCTCACCGCTGGAGAAGGTCCAGTCAGGTGAGAGGCACTCACGCAGGATCGCCCGGGCACCGGTGAGCAGGACCCTGGCGTCGCTGCCGTTGCCGGTCACGGCCAGCCTGCCCGGCCCCGCGCGTAGCAGGGCGTCGACCAGCACGACCAGCTCCCGCTCGCACTCGGGCGCGCGCGCCGCGGCCTGCGCGTGCCGTAGCCCCTCCGAGGCGGTGGCGACGAGGATCCGCAGGTCGATCGGCGCCGGCTGCGCTGGCGCACCGACCAGCTGCCAGCCTGACCAGGTGGACGACAGCCCGAGCGCGTGACCCGCGGCCAGCTTCGGGCTGATCAGGACGTGCGCGGCCGCGGCCAGCCGGCCTGAGCTGTCCGGCGCCCTACAAATGATCATGCCTCGGCCGTGCGGGTCGTCCGGCACCTGGGCGAAACTCAGCGTCGGCGCGGCTCGGACGTCCTCCGCCCGGTAGGCCGCGTCGACGAGCGCGGTGAACCGGGTGCCGACGAATCCGAGATCGGCGGGCGCGAGTGTCGCGGCGACGGGCCGGAACCCTCGCGCGGCCAGGTCATATCGGAAGATCACCTGATCGACGGTTTCCATCAGAATCCGCTAGCCCCCCGCACAAACTCACCGTCAAGAACGTCAAGAGCCGCCAGCAATGCCACCAGCGGCTCCAGTACCCGCCGCGGCCGGGCGGGCCGGACGAAATAGTCGGTCGCGTCGTCGTAGGCGGCGCCGCTGGCCGAGACAAAATGCAGCGTGCACTGCTCGAACTGGTTCACCGGCGCCAGCCAGGCCGTGGCTCCCCGTTGGTGGAGGAACGCGTATGCGTCCCGGCTCTCCTGCTCCAGCAGCCCGAGGTCCACGCCTCCGGGCCGCGGTGGGCGGTTGAGCCACTGGTCCACCGGTGGGTCGAACCTCATCAGGTCCGACTTGGTGATCGCGATCGCGGTGGGAATCGTGAAGCGGGCCTGGCCGGTCGCCCGCGCCCAGCGCAGGCTCGCCAGCGTCGCCGTGTAGGTCGGATCGCCGCGCATGTGCGCGTCGGCGACCAGCGTCGGGTCCGCCACGAAGACCAGCCCGTCGACACGGTGCAGGAAGCGGACGGCCGCGTGTGAGCCCTGCAGACCCTTGAGCGACTCGCCGTTCGCGTCGAAGAAGACCAGCGGGAACGTGCGGCCGGCGGCCGTCCGCAGCAACACCGCGTCCTTGTACGTGACCAGGTCGACCACCTCGGTGTGCGGCGGCGCCTTGCCCCGCTCGAACAACGGGTCGACGATCTTCTCCACGTAGTCGAGGTGCTCACCCATGTTGATCGGCTCGGTCTGCAGGCCGTAGGGCTCCAGCCGGTTCCGGTCGATCTCGCCCGTCATCGCGGCCAGCAGGCAGGTCTTGCCGGCGCTCGAGTTGCCGACGAACCCGATCACCACCGGCCTGCCGTAGAGGGCGAACTCGACCGGAAAGAAATGCGGGTCGCCGTCCTCCTCGTTCGGGCAGCGGATGAAGGTGTCCTGGATGGCGAAGCCCCACCGCGGGTCCGTCTGGGCGGGCAGGTCGACCGGCTGGGCAGGCGCGCCCACCGACCTGCGCCGGTAGGCCTGCTTACCGTCCCACTCGAATGGCTCCAGGCAGTTCACGCAGGTCAGGGTGAGCGACGCGCGCCCTCCGTCCACCGTCGTCACGGCGCCACCACCCCGAGCGGCCATCCCGCCGGCCCGGCCCAGGCGGGCGGGGAACCGGCGGCGAACGAGGGCGAGCCACGCCGGCCGAACCGCCCGCGCCTGGGTTCCGGCGCCGACGGAGGCGAAGGCGGAGGCGGTGGGGTTGCCGGCGACGGGTAGGTCGACGAGGACGACGGGTAGGTCGGCGGATCCGGGTAGGTCGGGGGATCCAGATAGGCCGGCTGGGGGCGCCTACCGGCCATCAGACGGTCGTACGCGGCCCGGCCCGCCTCCAGCAGGGTGTCGGGATCCGGCCGCGGCGGGTCGGCGGGGAAGTCGGCGCGGCCCAGCCGGTGGAGCAGCGCCGCCGCGTTCGGCCGGCCCTCGACGGGGCCGAACACACCGGCGAGCAGGTCCGGCAGCCACTGCATGCCGGTGGCCGCCGGGTCCGGGTAACCGTCCAGGCGTCGGCGCAGGCCGGGCGGGGTGACGCTCAGGATGGCGCAGCCGGCGCTGTACACGTCGTCGCGCGGCTCGACGAACCCGCGACCGCCCATTTGCTCCGGGGGCGCCCATTCGGACGCCGTCCGGTAGCGCGGCTCGCCGGGGCGGCGGGCGTACTCGAACCGGTTGATCTGCACCAGCTGGCTGCGCGAGTCCCAGTGCACCGTGTTGCTCAGGAGCTGCCTGTGCACGATTCCGAGACGGTCCAGCAGGTAGAGCCCACGGGCGAGGCCGGCGGCGAACCTTCTGGTGTCATCGGGCGAGAGCGGACCTGGCAGCCGGTTGAGCGGCGTGCCGTACTCGAGGGTGACCACGAACGGGCGCTCGACGTCGACGTCGTAGCCGAGCAGCCGCGACAGCTCCCACGGATAACGCTGGTCCGGCTGCTCCCATGGATAGCGGTGCTCGGCGCCGTAGCGGCGCAGCATCCGCATGCCGACCGCGATCGCGTTCTCGATCGCCGCCTCGGACTTCTCGCCGCCGACGGCGTAGCGGATCGCGAACGGAAGGCTCTGGTAGCGGCCTCGCCGGGTCTGGAAGTTGGTGGTCTGCTCGGGCTCGCCCGGGTCCATCTCGGCGTCCCAGATCACCTCGGAGCCGTCCGGCCCATGGAACGTCAGGCGCTCGACGTCACCCACCGCCACGCCCCCCTCGCCCGCGGACGGCCTGCTGCAGCCCGGCGACCAGGTCGGGCAGCTTGGCGCGCGCGCCGGTGGGCAGCAGGCACAGGCCGGCGACCCCGGCCATCAGGATCAGGACCTGAAGGATCACCAGAGGTCCTCCTCGTCGCCCCGCCCGGCGGAGGTCGTGGGAGCGGCGGGTGGCGGTGATGGTGACGGCCGTGGCCGCGGGCCGGCCGGCCGCACGACCGTCTCGTCACCGGCCGCGGCGGCGGGTGCCGCCGGAGTGGATCGTCCGGCCGCGGGGGCTCCGGACGTCACGGCCGGTTTGCCAAGCGGTATCGCCGCCTTCGCCGAGTCTCCGGACTCCTCCGAGTCGCCCGACTCCTCCGGATCCCGGGAGACGACCGGTCGCCGCGGTGGGGGTGGTGGGGGCGCAGCCTCGGCCGGCCCGGCCGCGGGCACGGGTGGCGGCCCGTACGCCGTGGCCGGCGGCGGGGTCGCGGCCGCCGCGGGCGGCCCGGGCGGTGTCCCCCGGGCTGCCCAGCCGTCGGCGGGACGATCGAAGGTGGTCTCGCCGTCTTCGTCATCCCAGGGATCCGGCGCGGAGGACGCCTCCGCCTGGCTGGTCTCGTCCGGCCCGTCGGCGCTGGGCTGGCCGGCCGGCGAGGCGCTCGGCGCGCCCTGCCCCCGGACACGCCGGGCGCCGCTGGCGTCCAGCGGGACCAGCCGGATGAGTCCGGCGATGTCCGGGGAGCCGGTCCCCTCCCCGACGCCGGGGTCCGCGATGGCGGGGATGAACCGGACGAGCCGCGCCTCGCGCGAGACCTGCGTCAGCAGTGGCAGGTCGCCCGCGCCGGTGAGCTGCATGAGACCGGAGTCGTCCACGTCGGCCTGGCGCAGGTGCCGCAACGCGTCGGAGCTCAGCCACACCGCCCGCGCGAGCGCCGTCCGGCGCCGCGGGTCGGCGGTGAACGGTGGGTCGGCCAGTGGGCCGCGCCGACCGAGATGCTCGTCGTACGCGGCGAGCACGCCGGTCAGCCCCGTACGCACCACGTTGCGGATGTCCTCCGGCCTTTCCTGCGCGATCTCCTCGCCACGCTCGTTGATGACGATGCGGATGGCCGCGGCCACGTCGTCGGTGACGATCTCCCCGAGCTCGCCGCCTCGGTCACGCAGCCGGTCCGAGATCACCAGGTCGATGCCGCGCACCCGGCCGTCGCGTCGCTCCCAGCGCCGGTCCTGACCACCAGATACACCGGGTGCACCGGGCGCGCCAGGTGCGGGGAAACCGCCCGGTACTGGACCCACGCTGGGCGTTCCAAAGCCACCAGGCGGCCCGAAACCGCCCGGCGGGCCGAACCCCCCCGGCGGCCCGAAACCGCCCGGTCCCACAGGCGTAGGCCGCAGTTCCTCGAGCGTGTCCCGAACGCCGTCGAGCGCCTCGGCGAGCGCGCTCGCCAGCCGAGCCCCGCCGATCCGGTAGTTCGCTAGCACCCATTCGTTGAGGGCCACCTGGTTCAGCAGCTGGCCCAGCGCCGCGATGGAGTTCGCGGCGGCATCCAGTCGCAGCTGCCCGAGCCACGCGTTGACGGCGTGGCGCCACCACAGCAGGGGCGCGAACGCCAGCAGCAGGCCGACGAGCAGGCAGGGAATCCCGATGGCCAGCGCGAGTGTCCACCCCGCGGCCAGTCCGACGGCGGTGCCGATCAGGCCGCCCGCGAACGCGTCCAGACCGAACCAGACCAGGTTCATCCGGGACATGTCCCGCGGGTCCGGGCGGTGACGCGGCTGCGGGATCGGCCGGCGCCGGTACAGCCCGACAGACAGGCCGACGGTGATCGCGATGGCGCCAAGGGCGCCGAGGAAGCCAAATGGCCACGGGAAGCCGATCGCGGCGAGGAAAGTGCTGACGAACGCCGTGGACAGCGTGCCGACGTTGAACCGCATCGGGAAACGTGGCGGGCTCCCCAGCGTCATGGCGAGCGCCGGCGGGCAGCGCTCGGCGACCAGGTGCGCGAAACGGCCGCTGCCGGCCGGACTCGCGCGCCCGGCGAGGTCACGCAGCCGGGCCGCGATGCCCGCGAGCGGCTCGCGGGCGACGAGCGCGGCGTCGGTCATCTGCCGCAGCGCCTCGCGCACCCGGGCGGGCTCGGCCGCCGGCACCGGCACGATCCGCACGCCGAGGCGCGCCAGCTCGAAGGACTGCGGCTGGCCGATGCCCTGGGAGCCGTCGACGGCGCGCAGCGCTCCCTCGAGGCCGGTGGTCAGGCTCTCCAGGTGCGTGCCGGCCTGGACCAGCTCGGTCCAGATCAGCTCGCCCGCCGGCACGACGCCACCACCGGGCACGGGGCGCTTGGGGGCGAACGGCTCCGTCCGCAGCGTGGAGATCAGGTCACCCGCGGCGCTCAGATGACGTCTGGCCTCGGCGGCATGGTGTGGCAGGAGGCCGCGCGGGTCGGTGACGTTGCCGATGCTGGCCAGGTCCGGGGTGGCGGCCGCGGTGAGCAGGCGGTCGATCGCGACGAAGTCGCCCGGCAGGCCGGCGGGCCCACCGGGGCCGGCGGCCGCTGGCGGTCCGCCGTGGCCGGGGTGCCCGGTCGGCGCCGGCTGGCCGATCGGCCCCGCCGGCACCGCCTCGGTGAAGTGGGTGAACGCGTGGCCCGCGGCCTGGTCGAGGATGTCCTTGTCCACCGTGCCGAGCACGAGATGGATGGCGGGCGTCCCCGCGGCATGCGGGAACTCGCGGATGTGGTCGCGGACCCGGGTGAAGACGCTGGGAATCCCGAGCGCGTGCACCAGGCCGTCGACGTTGCGTTCGGCGTCCTCCTCGTCGCCGAGCACCCGGCCTCCGAGCCCGGGACTCCAGCCCAGGCCGCGCGGGTCGCCGGCCCACAGCACCGGCAGCTCCATGTCGCCGGGCGGCAGCAGCAGCCTGCCGTCGCCGGGCGGCCGCCCTCCGACGGCGAGCAGGAGCAGCTCGGAGACCGTGGAGGCCGCGAGGAGATCGGTCAGCAGCGCGACATGCGACACCAGCCGGGCCGTCTCGTCGATGACGAGCACCCGACCGACGTCGACGTCCCTGCGGTTCAGTCTCCGGCGGTACTCCCGCTGGATCTGGTCGATGGGCGTACGCAGCGCGCGCTCGAGATCCCTGCGCAGGTCGAGCACCACCACGACCGCGTCGTCGTCAACACCGCGGCCCGGGTCAACGCCGAACGCCCCCGTAAACGTTCGGTTCGTCATCATCCGCCGTCCGTCACTCCAAGCCGGTCATGTACTCGTACAGTTCGCGGAGGTTGCCCCGTACGGCCTCGAACTCGGCGAAGGGCCGGGTCTCGGCGGCGGGGAATGTCTTCGTCCAGAATTCGAGCAGCTGGTCGGCTCGGCCCCGGCTCCCCGGCGGCAGGCCTTCGCGGAACTTCTCGACCCGCGCGGACTCCTCCCTGGCCACCTCGACGAACGCCTGGTAGACCTCCGAGGGCGCGCTCACGTCGTCGGTCAGGCCTCGCGGGCGCATGACCCGCAGGCTGGCCGCGAACTGGCGGCGGGCCGAGTCGTCGTCCTCGACCGTCCAGAGCTCGTAGGCACGCAGCAGCGAGCCCCAGGACGACGTCTGCCCGACCCGCTGCAGCGGCAGCCGCATCGGCTGCGCCTCGGCGTACTCGACCGCCTGGACCAGCACCGCCCGCGGCGACTCGAGCGGCCCCTCGACCTTCACCTGGCCGTTCCACATCGCGCACATCAGCCGGTGCAGGATCAGCTCGCGGTTGTCCTCGGTCATCGCGAGCCAGCCGAGGTGGTAGCCGAGCCGCTGCCGCCACCGCAGGTAGTCGGCCTGGTCGTTGACCTGCGCCGACCCGGCCCAGAACCGCAGCAGCTCGCGGACCTCGCGGACCTCGTTGATCGCCATCGAGGTGCGGAACAGCACGATGACGATCGAGTCGGCCTGCGCCGGCCGGAACTCGGTGACGGCGCCCGAGTCGGCCGGCAGCGCCAGCTCCCGCTTGAGGTAGCCCTCGACCTCGGCGCCGGGAACCTGTTTCACCTCCGGGTGCGCGATCAGGATCTTGAGCTGGCCGCTGCCCTGGGGGGTGAACCCGCCCGGCAGCAGGGCGCGCAGCTGGTCGACGAAACTGCGCAGGTCCACCGGCTCGACGTCGGGCGCCGCACTGCTCGCCGCCCTGGCCAGCAGCCGCCCCATCGACGGCAGCAGGGGCACGCCCTTGCCTTCCGCCTCGTCGAACAGGGCCTTGATCTCCTGCTTGAGCCGGTCGCGCAGGCCCGCGACCGCGCGCTGCGACGAGCCGCGCTCGGTGATCTCCTCGAAGGCCTTCTGCCAGTCCTGCCCGCGTAGCAGCACCCGCAGGACGTCGGCCTCGCTCGCGCCCTCCGGGTGGTTGTCACGCTGGATGAAGCGGCGCAGCACACCGCGGTAGAAGACGTCGAGGTTGCCACCCGACGGCAGCAGCTGGCGGATGCCCGTGCGGTCGCGGCTGAGGGCCACGGTCCGCCGGTCGAACTCGGCCGGCTCGGCCCGGGCGAACACCCGCAGCGCCTCGGCGAAGTCGTCCACCATGGCGACCGCGGTGCTCAGCTTCGGCTGCCACACCCGGGTCTGGCGGCCCCAGGCTTCGTGCCACAGCGCCCAGGTGTTCCACCTGTGCCAGTCCCGCAGGGTGGCCAGCGAGAGCTGCACCGGCGGGTCACCCCACTTGGCCCGCGACACGGTCCGGTTGCGGATGTCCGGCAGCAGCGGGGCCGCGGCCGAGACCGGCGGCCGGTTCGGCGGCTGCGGCGGAAGGTTCTTGCGCCCCTCCAGGAGGCCCAGCAGCCCCACCTTGTCGTTCGGGTCCATCAGCGCCTGGTGGCCGTGGATGACGCGCTGCAGCCGGAAGACGTCCGTCTCCGCCAGCATCACCTTCACCGCCTCGACCGGCTGGAACCGCTGGCCGGCGATCTCCGGCACCCGCTGCTCGAGCTGCTGGCGCTGCGCGCGCAGCACGGCGCTGATGCTGTCGGAGTAGTCCGTGAGCGACCGCCTGATCTCCGCGGCACCGTCGACCATCCGTGGCGCGCCCACCGGAAGCTCGGGACGGTCGAGGATGTCGGCCAGGTTCGCCGCCCGCGCCGTCCGCCCGATCAGCGGGATGTTCTGCTCGGTACCACCGGCCGCCGGGACGTCGAGCAGCGGGACGGCGCGGGCCAGCAGCCGGCCGGCGACCAGCTCGGCGAGGTCGTCGCCCGGCACCGTGAGCGAGGCGACCAGGCTGGTGGAGACGCCGCGGTAGCCGATGCCGGAGTCCGCCGGCGTGTTGCGGGACGCGGCCGCGTTGATGAACGAGTCCGCGAACGACAGGAACGTCTCGCCGACGTGGGCCGCCCGCTCCGGCGGCTGCTCGGCCGTGATCAGCGAGAGCACGAGCGACGCGATCGACCGGTGGATGTCGTCGCGGTCCATGCCCGGCGTGCGGCTGAACAGGAACCCGGTCTGCACCGTGCCCGGCGCGATCTGGATCTTACGACCAGGGTAGGCCACGTCGACCGCGCGACCGATGTTGTCCGAGTGGCCGAGCACCATCTGCGCCTTGCGGGCGTTCTGGTCGTCGACCAGCCGGAACAGGTCGAGCAGAGCCCGGCCGCCGTTGAGCTGGGCGGAGCGCCCGCCGCCCCTACCGTCGTCGAACGCGCTGGGCATCAGCACCAGCGGGTAGATCTGCACGGCGATGCTGGCCCGGTCGAAGGCATCGGCGATCAGGTGGAGGTAGTCGTAGAAGATGCCGGTGCCGGTGCCGCCCGCGACCGAGAAGGCCACGAACACGTCACAGCTCTGGCCGCTCCTGCCGCCGAGGACGCCGAGCTCCGCGCCGGACCTGCTCACCGCGTCGATCGCGGCCCGCAGCGGCTGCTGGGCGGGACCGACGTCCTCGCGCACGGTCTCGAACAGTGCCGCGCGCCCGACGGTCGGCAGCTGGCCGGCGCCTCTGCTGATCGGGGCGACCAGCGGCTCGTCGAGCCGCGGCGGCAGCCAGGACTGGACATACTCGCCCGCCGCCATCCGCAGGTTCGCGGCCACCTCGGAGTAGGTACGAAACCGGGGGACGAGCCCACGCACCAGGTGCGCGTTGCGCGCGGCGGCCTGATGGTAGGCCGGCCCCGGCACGGTGGCGCCGTGGATGCGGTCCAGCTCCGCCTCGTTGAGGTCCGCGTAGACGAACTGCAGACAACCTGGCAGTTGATAGGGCAGGTAGCTGGAGTTGCCGTGCACTCCCATCCGCTCGGCGAACGCCGTGCCATCCGGCCCACACAACGCCTGCCGCAGCCGCCGCTCCAGCTCGGTGCCGATCGCGCAACCGGTTCCGCCCAGCCCGACGAAGACGAGCGGCTGGTAGATGTTCAGCGGGAAAGGGTTAGTTGGCGCTGGCATCGTCATGCGTATCCCGATCCTGCTCTGTGTGCTCGTGGTTCCGCGGCATGTCCGTCGACGGCTGGCAGGTGTGGGTGCCGGGGCCGGGGCCGGAGGCGAGTGGTCAGTTGCCGAATGGGTCGTTCCCCCACTCGTCGCCCCAGGTCGGGCCCGGTTGCGGCGCCGTCGGCGGTGCCTGGCCCGGCTTCGGCTCCTGCTGGCCGGGCGGCGGCTGCGCACCGCCGTACGTCGACCCGCCGGTGTACGTGGGATTGCCGCCGTACGGGTCGGCACCGGGGTAGCTGGGCGCGCCACCGGTGTAGGTGGGCGCTCCTCCCGTGTAGGTGGGCGCTCCTCCGGTGTAGGTGGGGGCGCCGCCCGTGTAGGTCGGCGCGCCGCCGTACGGGTCCGCGCCCTCCGAGTAGGTCGGGTTGGCGCCGAAGGGGTCCTGGCCGCCGGGAGCCGCGCCGAACGGGTCGTGCGCCGGGGGGGTCTGGCCGCCGGGGGCGCCGGCGGCGCCCGGAACGCCGCCGCCCGCGGCAGCCTGGGCCGGCACGCCCGGGTAGGGGGATCCGAACGGGTCCGCGCCACCGTAGGAGAACGGGTCGGCCGGAGTCTGGCCGCCGCCGCCCCAGGGGTCGCCCGGCGCCGGCGGCACGACACCGCCGCCACCCGCGCCGACCCGCCGGTCCTCGATCCGCAGCAGCAGCCCGGACGCGAGCGGGATCGGCGTGTTCGCCGGGTCCGTCCGCCGCTCGCCGCTCGGCTGGATCACGGTGAGCTGGCCGTGCTTGGCCCGCCGGACGGTGTACACGTCCGCGGCCTCATCCGGGTTCGCCAGCGTGAGGATGATCGCCTGGCCGGTGTCGCGCAGCACGAAGCGGAACTGGGGCGCCCACCGGTTCGGCGCCGGCAGGTCAGCCACCGGCCCGCCCTGGGCGCGCGACGCCCAGGCCTGCAGGTAGGACACGTCCGCCGCGCGCCGCCAGCGGGCCCGCAGCAGGAGCGCGACCAGCACCGCGAGGATCAGTACCGCGAGCCCGATCAGGAACCAGTACCAGTACTTCGCGAAGAAGCCCGGTGGCGCCTTCACGTCGAAGGCGAGCGATTCCTCGTCGAGTACCACGCCCTGCCCGCCGCCCGTGGCGTCGAGGGCGCGCAGCACGCCGGCCCGCTCGCCGTAGGCCGCGTCGGGCGCGATCCGGATCGTCAGGTCCTTGGTGAACCTGTTCTGGCCGGCCCGCACCGTCACCGTCGTCGGCTCGACCGTCGCGCCGGCGACGCCGTCGAGCGCGATCTTGATCTCACGGTCGGAACCGGTGGTGTTGTCGGCCGTCAGGGTCGCCGTGATGCGGTCGCCCCGGTGTGCCGAGGTGATCGCCGGCACCTGCAGCACGACGCCGCCGGAACGCTCCCCCGGGATCGCGTAGCTGGCCGACTGCACCGTGCCGCGCAGGCCGATGGCGGACTCGTCGGTGACCTGGATCCGGCCGATGAGCGACAGCCCACCGGTCGCGGAGCCCGGCACGGTCACCGTGCCCGAGAAGGTGGCGTCGTGCGCCGTCTTGTCCCCGCCCTGCCCGTCGTCGGTCAACGTGACCGCCTGCGGGTCGAACCCCTCGCCGGAGAGCCTCGCGTCGAAACTCAGGCCCTCGAGAATTCCGGGATCGGTGACCGCGATATTGCGGCTGGTGATCAGGCGCACGGTGGCGACGGCCGTCTCGCCGGGCTTCGGCGACGGCGGGTCGAGCCGGATCACGCCGCTGAGCTGGCCCAACCAGGTGAGGTCGGAGGCGACGGTCTGCGGATCGGCGCTGTCCGGCCAGGTGAACGTGACCTTCCACGTGCCCGGGATCGGATTCGTGATCGACAGCGACTCGGAGCCGGGCGAGCTGGTGTTCAGCGTGTACTCGGAACCGTCGACCGAGCCGGTGCCGCCGACCGCCTTGCCGTTCGGGTCCGTGAAGGTGACCTTGATGTCCTTGTTGCGCTTGACGGCGGTGATCGTGGCGCGGGACGCGATGACGGGGATCGTCTGGGTCAGCGTCACCGGGCTGCCGGGGCCGCCGTCGTCGTGCTTGTCCGGGTCGATGTGCAGGCAGGTCGCATTCGCGAGCGCCTGGTGCAGCGTGAATATGACCTCCTCCGCGTTACCGGCGAACCGGTAGGCCGGCGCCGCGGGAGGCACCTTGCAGTCGGTCGTGGCACCCACGCCGATCGTCGCAAGGTGGTTCATCCAGGAGACATCGAGCGAGGAGCCGAATCCGACCGGCCAGATCTGCACGCCCAGCCGCTGCGCCTTGGCCTTGATCGGGCCGTCGATCAGGGTCTTCGCCGCGCCGATCCGCTGGTTCGCGACCGCCGGGTCGCTGCCGTTCCCCGAGCCATAGCGGGGGCTGTTGTCCACGCGCAGGCCGCCGTCGGTCAGCAGGAACACCACGTTGAACACGCCGTCTGTCTTGTTGTCCTCGAGAATGTTGAGGGCGAGATCCAGCGCGGCGGCATGGTCGGTCCCGCTGCCCTCGGCCTCGGTGCGCAGCTTCAGCTTGGCGAGGCAGGAACGGAAGTCGGTACTGCCGACCGGGGCCATCGGGCAGGTGTCGTCCGCCGCGACCTGGCCCGCCTTCCCGTCGTCGGTGCCGAAGCCGACGACCGCGATCTCCGACTCCGGGTCGAGCTGGCCCTCGGCCGCGATCAGGCCGGCGGCCTGTGCCTCCTGGTCGACCTCCGCCGGCTTCAGGCTGTTCGACTCGTCGACGAGGACTACGGCATGGATCAGTGGGCTGCCGCTCTTGCCTACGCTCCCGACGGTCTCGGAGCCCGAGCCGCCGGGAGAAGTCGTCGCGGGTGTCGTCGGCGCGGCGCTGGCCGGCGACGTGCCGGTCGCGGAAGGACTCGGCCGACCGTTGGACGCGGTTGTCGCGGTTGTTTGCGCCGCTGCCGGGACAGCTCCGAGGACGGCGAGAAAAACACCCAGGGCGACGACCGCGGACAACCGGGACCGAGCCGCTGACCAGCGTCGATAACTGTTGTCGAAACAATCAGCGCGCCGGCCGTCGCGGCCTATCCGAACACGGCGTGACTGAACTGGGCGCGGCTGAACTGGGCACCGCTGAACTAGGCGCGGCTGAACTACTTGAGCCGCGAGAATGTCTCGCCCCTGCATCGCTCGCTGCCTCCCCCATGGCTCGCGCGACGACGGCCCCCGGGACCCTGGGCGCCTTGCGCGGCCTCACCATGAGCTGACGGACCAACGACGTCGTCCGCCGACCGCCATGGACACAGTTAAGCCGTGCGCCCCGCAACATACACCCCGATCCGGAACCTTCGGTACCTTCCTGTCCGAACAGGCCAACCCGCTATCAACGACGGCCGCTGGGACGGAAAGCTCCGCCACCACATTTCCTGCGGCTATAACATCCGTGTGAATCGCCGCAGGTCGGGGCGGTCGGGATCCTGACGCCCGAACAGGCCAGCCACCGACCTGGACGCGGCGGCGTGCCGGCGCCCCGGCACGCCCGGTCGCCGGGCCGCCGCCCGGTGAGGCTCCCGCCGAGCGCCCGCTCGCGCCTCCCCGCCGAGTACCCGCTCGCGCTTCCGTTGCCGGGCGCCACCGCGCCCCGCCTCCGCTCGGCGTGAAGCCGTAGGCGATGACGCCACCCCATCCGCGCAACCGCCTCGACCCGGAACCACGCGGGGAGGCTGACCAGCGATCACGCGGGGACGGGGGTCAGCACCGACGGGCGCCCCGCCACTGGGGCCCCGCCACTGGGAGCGAGCTTGCACTCACCAGGGCCGAGTGCTAAACAGGGAGCTGGCACTCGGGTAGTCTGAGTGCCAGCAGGCTGAAACGACGAGGCTTGTCGTCACGATCGGGATCGCCCTGTTCGTTGCCCTTCGGGCAACTCGCCGGGCTCCCGCGTAATGCCGGCCCAGGGGGGCGACCCCCTGGAACCCCCGGTGCGCCCGCTTGCGGGCGCTGGCAACTGGTCCGTTCGCCCCACGGGCGCTGGCGGGCTGGTGTCGTGGCGAAGCCGTCCGTCGCGGGCGTCGTTGTGGCCAGGCCATCACATTGCCATATCCCTGTGGGAGGACTCCGACACCATGCCGAAGATCATTGCCTTCGATGAGGAGGCGCGGCGCGGCCTGGAGCGCGGCATGAACCAGCTGGCCGACGCCGTGAAGGTCACGCTTGGTCCGAAGGGCCGCAACGTCGTTCTGGAGAAGAAGTGGGGCGTACCCACGATCACCAACGACGGTGTCTCCATCGCCAAGGAGATCGAGCTCGAGGACCCGTACGAGAAGATCGGCGCCGAGCTCGTCAAGGAAGTCGCCAAGAAGACCAACGACGTCGCGGGTGACGGCACCACCACCGCGACGATCCTGGCCCAGGCGCTGGTCCGCGAGGGCCTGCGCAACGTGGCCGCCGGCGCGAACCCCCTGAGCCTGAAGAAGGGCATCGAGGTCGCCGTCGAGAGCGTCTCCGAGGAGCTCTCGAAGCAGGCCAAGGAGGTCGAGACCAAGGAGCAGATCGCCTCGACCGCGTCGATCTCCGCGGGCGACCCGGCCATCGGCGCCCTGATCGCCGAGGCCCTCGACAAGGTCGGCAAGGAAGGCGTCGTCACCGTCGAGGAGAGCAACACCTTCGGCCTCGAGCTCGAGCTCACCGAGGGCATGCGCTTCGACAAGGGCTACATCTCGCCGTACTTCGTCACGGACGCCGACCGTCAGGAGGCCGTCCTCGACGACCCGTACATCCTGATCGTCAACAGCAAGATCTCGGCGGTCAAGGACCTGCTCCCGCTGCTGGAGAAGGTCATGCAGGCGAGCAAGCCGCTGGCCATCATCGCCGAGGACGTCGAGGGCGAGGCCCTCGCGACCCTGGTGGTCAACAAGATCCGCGGCACCTTCAAGAGCGTCGCGGTGAAGGCCCCCGGGTTCGGTGACCGCCGCAAGGCCATGCTCGGCGACATCGCGATCCTGACCGGCGGCCAGGTCATCTCCGAGGACGTCGGCCTCAAGCTCGAGGGCACCACCGTCGACCTGCTGGGCAAGGCCCGCAAGGTCGTCGTCACCAAGGACGAGACCACCATCGTCGAGGGCGCTGGCGACCCCGACCAGATCTCGGGCCGGGTCAGCCAGATCCGCAACGAGATCGAGAAGTCGGACTCCGACTACGACCGCGAGAAGCTGCAGGAGCGGCTGGCCAAGCTCGCCGGCGGCGTCGCCGTCGTCAAGGTGGGCGCGGCGACCGAGGTCGAGCTCAAGGAGAAGAAGCACCGCATCGAGGACGCCGTCTCGAACGCGAAGGCGGCCGTCGAGGAGGGCATCGTCGCCGGCGGTGGCGTCGCCCTGCTCCAGGCTTCCGTCACCGCGTTCGACAAGCTCGACCTGAGCGGCGACGAGCTCACCGGCGCGAACATCGTCAAGCTCGCGCTCGAGGCGCCGATCAAGCAGATCGCCTTCAACAGCGGTCTCGAGGGCGGCGTCGTGGTCGACAAGGTGCGCAACCTGCCGATCGGCCACGGCCTCAACGCGGCCACCGGCGAGTACGTCGACATGCTGGCCACCGGCATCATCGACCCCGCCAAGGTGACCCGCTCGGCGCTGCAGAACGCCGCGTCGATCGCCGGCCTCTTCCTCACCACCGAGGCCGTCATCGCCGAGAAGCCCGAGAAGAACCCCGCCCCGGCCATGCCGGGTGGCGGCGGCGAGATGGACTTCTGAGTTCCTGAACTCACGAGTTCACAGCACGTAGGAGGGGCGGTCCCGGAAGGGGCCGCCCCTTCGTGTCTGCGCCGCCGGGCGGCGGTCCCGGCCGCGTCTGCGCCACCGGGCAGCGGTGCCGGCGCGGCCCGAACACCGGTCGACTACGAGAAGTGACCGGGTGGGGGATGTCGCGTGGGTGGCATGGCCTTTGCGCGTGGCCAGTGAAAGGCTTGGCGCATGTCGCAGAATTCCCCCACGCCGGGCTGGTACCAGGACCCGTCCGGGGCGCCGGGTCTCCGGTGGTGGGACGGCACCCAGTGGACGACGCACACGCAGCAAGCACCACAGGGACAGCCGACGCCACCGCCCCAGGCGCAGCCACAGCCGGCGCAGCAGGCCCCGGTCGCGCAGCCGGCCGGTCCCTACGCGCCCCAGGCTCAGCCGCAGCAGCCAGGCGGCTACCCGCAGGGGCCAGGACAACCAGGGCCCGGATGGCAGCAGGGGCCTGGGCAGCCCGGACCCGGCTACCCGCAGGGGCCTGGGCAGCCGATGCAGTGGGGGGCTGCCCAGGGCGGCCCGGGAGCGCCGGGCGGGTACGCGCCGGCGCCGGTGTTCACGTCCGCCACGCCGGACAAGATCCAGCACCAGGTCCAGCAGCAGGCCGGAGTCGGCCCGGTTGGCCCGGGCGGAGGCTCGATCTTCTCCGAACCGGTGCTCGTGGTGAACCAGAAGACCCAGCTCATCGAGGTCACCAACCAGTACGCCGTCTTCGACCAGCAGGGTCGCCAGATCGCCTCGGTGGTCGAGGTCGGGCAGAGCACGGTGAAGAAGGTCGCGCGGGTGCTCACGTCGCTCGACCAGTACATGACCCACACCCTGGAGGTGCGCGACCCGGCCGGCATGGTCCAGCTGGTGCTCACCAGGCCGAGGAAGCTGGTCAAGTCGCGGGTCGTCGTCACTCGGCCGGACGGCGCCGAGATCGGCCAGATCGTCCAGCAGAACGCGATCGGGAAGATCCGTTTCGGGCTGATGGTCGGCGAGCACCAGGTCGGCATGATCAAGGCGGAGAACTGGCGCGCCTGGAACTTCGCCATCGTCGACCACAACGACGTCGAGGTCGCCCGGATCACCAAGACCTGGGAGGGGGTGCTGCGCACGATGTTCACGACGGCCGACAACTACGTCGTGCAGATCCACCACCGACTGGCCGACCCGCTGATGAGCCTGGTCGTCGCCTCCGCCCTGACCGTCGACACCGCCCTCAAGCAGGACTCCCGCGGCTGGAACTAGCACCCCGCTACACCCACCACACCCACCACGGACGTCCTGCCTCTGCGCGGCAGCGACACCTGACCGGTTGAGCGCCAGCGACGTGTCGCCGTGGTCGCGGATTCGACCAATCGCGACCACGACGACACACCCGCGGCGATCATGGACGTAGATCCGGCCGACCGGCGGACGCGGGACTACGGGGAAACTCGCGCGGCAAGAGGCCCACAACCGGCCGATTGGCCGAAGGTCGCGCGACAATAGGTGAAACCCGCGCGGCCGGCGGCCTACGGCAGGTCGAAGGCCGGCTTCGGTCAACAACCTCTTAGACAGACGGGCGGGCGGGCGACAGGATGGCCGCGTGATGCAGCAGGCAGTCACACAGGCGCGCAGGCGCCTTCCTTCGGTGGTCCTGCCCGCCCCGCCGGTCACGGTGGCCGTGCTGGATGCGGCCGAGGCCGACGACGGACGGGTCGAGCTCCTCGACGGGCTGTGCGTGCTGCGCCCGTGGCCGACGCCGCTGCGCACCCGGGTCACCCAGCGGCTCGCCGAGCGGCTCGCGGACGCCGCCCCGTCGGGCGCCTACGTCTACCCACACGGCGTCAGCATCGAGGTATCCGCGCGCACACTGCTCGCCCCGGACATCGTCGTCGGCCCAGCGCCCACCCTGCTACCGGCGCCGGCTCCCACGCCGCCCGCGCCAGGAGCCGGCCAGGCGGGCGCCACGCCGCCCCCGGGCGCCGGCGGGCAGGTACCCACGAGCGCCGCGGCGAGGAGCCGGATCGCCGAGCTGCCGTTCCTCGTCGTCGAGGTCGCCGACGAGAGCACCCGCCGCTACGACCGAACCCTCAAGCTGGATATCTACCGGGAACGCGGCGTCCCCTCCTGCTGGTTGATCGATCCGGACCCGGCCGCGGCGACCGCCACCATCGAGGTCTACGACCTCGTCGACGGCGCCTACGTCCGCACCGCCGAGGCCCGCGGCACCGACCCGCTGACCGTGACGCGCCCCTTCCCGGTCACGCTCGTTCCGGCCGACCTGATCGACCCGCCGGACTAGCGAGCCCAATAAGGCAGCTCAGCTTTCCCAACCACCGCGACCAGGCGAGTTCTCGGAGGAAAGTAGTCACAGGAAGCAGCCTGGCCTTCGCGCTCATTCTCCTTGGGGCCGCTCGTCTTTGTCGGTAGTCGGCCCCTCTCGAGGATCGGGTCGAGGCGTGGACCGACGCCGAGCGGCCGGCAGGCGCCGCGCCGACGGGCGCCGGGGCTCCGCCAGTCCCATCAGCGACAGGAGCCGGTCCACGTCACCGACCTCGCCCACCTGGACGAGCTCGCGCCGAACCAGGACACGAGCCTCCTCCTTGTCGAACCCGCGTTCGTCCACCAGCCACCGGCCGATGTCCCGCACGTCGTCAAGATCCTCGAGTCTGAGTCTCGTCCAGGCCGCCCGTACCGCCGCCGTGGCCGCCGCCTCGGGGCCCGGATCGAACTCCATCCGCGCCAGCAACGTCTCGCCGAAGTTCCTGTCGTAGATCCGGTCGCGAATCCTGGCAAAAGCCTCGGCATATTCCCGGACGACACCTATCCGATTTTCACGCCACAGGCCTATCGCTTCGGCGAAGTGCTCGACCGCCTTGTCCGCGTTCCCGTTCTCGTCACCGTCGTACAGTTCGCCAAGATAGTAGTGGCTGCGCACCATCAAACCCGGAAGATGATCAGCTCCCTGCTTTCGTCTCACCAGGTCCAGGGCTCGCGTGTGGGCATCGAGGGCGTCGTCCTGGTGGATCTCGAACTGTCCTCGGCGGGTCAGGATCTCGTGCCCTGTGACAACGTCGAAACGCTCCGAGCCAGCCTCGTTCATGAAGCGCTCGGCCAGCTTGTAGCTATCGAGAACCCGGCCCCTTGCCACGCTGGAGCCGTCCATGCGTTCCTGCCTGATCAGCCCGAGCTCCAGCTCGGTTCGGGCCAGCCCGGCGGCATTGTGCAGACGCTCGAACAGCTGCCTTGCCGCCAAGGCACGGTCCTGCCAGTCCGGCGCGCGTCCGGAACTCTCCGTTGTGCCGGGATCCGCCGACCACCGCAGTTGCGCCAAGGTGAGCAACGCCTCAGCCTTTTCCGGCAGGAGACCCGTGGAAGGCATCCGCTGGACGGATTCGTCGATCCGGTCACCAACAGCGCGGGACTCACCGGTCGAAGCCGGCGCCCCCCGCGCGAGCTCCGCCCAGAAGAGCAGGGCATGGACGCGGACCCGCCATGTCTCGACCACGTTCGCGCCGGCGGCCGACGCCGGATCGGCCAGTTCGAGAATCTCCGTCAGAAGACTGCGGGCCCGCGACTCCTCGCCGTCGAGCATCTTGATCCTGCCGAGACCCAGCAGGGCACGGATCCGGAACAGCCGCAGCCGGCCCCGCTTCGGGTCGTTCAGCGCCTCGCCAGTGCTCCCCCCGGGCACCTCCGCCCCGGCCACCCCGGCCGACACCACCGGCGCGGCATCCAGGCGATGTTCCTCTCGGGCGACCCGTTCCAGCGCCTCCTCGAAGTCACGCAACGCGCCGGCGAATCGACGGCTCTCCAGCGCGAGCACACCGCCGCGGAGAAGCTGCTCGATGATCTCCTCGCGGTCCTGCCGCCGCCGGGCGTACTTGAGGCGCTGCTCCGCCAGTTTCTCGGGATCTTCCGGCGAGTGCCCCGGGTAGCGGATCCGGTTGTCTGCCGGCGGCCCGGCCGCCTGCCCACCGTCCAGCGGCGCGCCAAGGAGTTCCCTCACGACCAGATGCGCGACATCAGGCGCCAGACCATACAGCGGCTCTCCCGGCAGCGTGCCTGACTGTTCCAGGCCATCTTCGTCGTGCACCAGGACCGGATGCAGGATCAGGTCTCTTCCTGGAGTGAGTCGTTGTTGTGCGCCCGTGATCAGGAGATCTGTCGCTATTCTGTCCGAAAATTTCCGGGGAATTATCGGAACCACGCAGAAGGCTCCCCCGGATTCTTGCTCAACCTCCTCCAGAATTTCGGCGCCGAAAGATCCGGTGACCTTGCTCCTGGTTCGTCCGCCGCGCCGGAATGCCTTGCTGGAAGCAGGCCCGTGGTCCATCTCCTTCGGAGGGTACAGGGCCACCTGGAAACCGAGGAACCGCAGCTCCTCCGCCAGCCACAAGGCCCATCCCACTTCCGCCGGTCCATAGGTGACGATGACGTGAGAAAATGCGGACTCGCGGCGACGCATTGCTCGCTCGCGCAACTCGTCGACTCGAGCTCTGCTCGGCAGCCGAAGCTGCGCCAACGATCGGTCGGTGTCCGGGTCGCCAGCCGTCAGGTAGTGAGCCAGGTTCTCGCAGGCGCGAATCACGTCGTCGCGCAGGCCCGCCACGGGAGCAGGCATCTCCTCGAGCGCCCAGGATGGCTTGTACGGGACCTCGACATCCCGCCAGTACCTGCCGAGATCGGTCACCCGGAACCCGCTGTCACTATCCGCGGACTGCTCGACCAGCAGTTCGTTGAGGAGTCTCCGGTACTCCTGCCGCGCGGCATCCAGCCGCACCCCCTCGGTGACGTCGAGGCGGGCAGGAACCGGGAAGACGGTCTTCCCTCGGTTTCGGAGCTCCGCTGAGACGGCCACAGCTCCATCGATGCTCTGCCGGCTCATCCCGAAGCAGTTGACCACCCGGTCGGCGAGAGTGAGCATACTGATCGAGACCAGCTCGCCGACCCCGGTCCTGCTGTCGACGAGTACATATTCGTACTGGTCGACAAGCGCCGCCTTGAACCGCTCGAGAAAAAGCGAGGGAGGATCCTCCCTGTTGCTGGTCCGCTCGGCATACAACAGTTGCCAGTCAAAGTCCACCAATTTCCGCGAATAACGCTCGTCGCGGTAGCCTGCCGGCATGAGGTGGACGTGCCCCCTGCCGAACGAGGCGCCGATGTCCCGGACGACGTAGGTCTCGAGTAAGTCGGCCAGAGCCCGGTCGACGTCGTTTTCCACGTCACCGTCGGGCCCGGACTCGTTGCGGAGCCCACCGTAGTCGACCATCAGGTCCAGGAGGCCGGGACTGAGCAGGACCTCTGCTTCGAGGGCCTTCGGGAAGAACCAGTGAAGCCCGGGCGCCTCGAGATCCCAGTCGATCACCAGCACCTTCTTCCCGCAACTGGCGAGTATCCAGGCGACGGTCGCCAGCACCGTCGACCTGCCGACACCTCCCTTGAACGAGTAGAAGGTGATCAGCTCGCCAGCCATCGTCTCTCTCCGTTGAGCCTGAATGGCATCGCCTGGCCGGCCGCCGACCCATGCCCGATCTCGCTAGGCACTGACGCCACCGCCAAACGCCGGCAGCGGGCCGTCGGCAGTCGCGGCGCCGAGGACCGCGGCGTAGAAGGCACGGTGGTCCTCGGGCATGTGGAGCTGGTGCCGACCGTTGCCAACCCAGTCCCGTACCGCTGGGAAGGCCACTCCTTTCGTCTCGTCCACGTAGCCTTCGGTTACGATCCCGGCAACCTGATGATCCTCCGGGTTTTTCGGGACGAGCATTTCACACTCGCATTTGGCGAGAAATTCACCGAGAGCATCCCTGCGCTCCTCAGAGCCGATAAGGAATGCGTCCACAATGACGATCGGAGTCGAGGAGCCGGCTCTTTGGAGCGCGTCCTCGATGCCCGCGGCTCTTTCGATCTCCATCACGTCGCGGTCGGCGTCCTCATGCCTCTGGGCCTCTCGAAGCGCCTCACGAGCCTGATCAATGAGAGGGGTGCGGCTCTGGTCGATTCCACGGTAGGGCTTCCAGCCGTTCCGATCATCGCCATAGTAGCGGGCGCGTGCTGTCGGCTCACGCTCGCCGAAGTCGTTTGGATCTAGCTCGTCGACGGCCGCGACCATACGGACCAGGCTCACCGGGCGGGCCGTGCTCCGCTTCCTGGCCCGTCTCAGCTCGAAGAACCTCCCGCACCGGGAGTACGCCATGCCCGGATCAAACGGCGCCGGCGGCATGATCCTCTCCGGCGCCTGACCACCCGGGAAGCTCCGCGAGATCCGCTCGGCGAACAGCCACATCATCTCGATGTACCAGGAGGAGTTCTCCCGGTCCTCCTGGAGTGCGAGCAGGCCGGCTCTGGCGTACTCCCCCTCGCTCGCACTGTTGCCGATCTGATATGTGTCGCGTACCTCCTTGAGTACCTTTTCCTGTTCCAGCATGGGGAATACCAGGCTCCGCTCCGACCAGAGCACCGGCAACACGAACTTGGGGCTGCCGTCGTGACCGTTCTTCGCCCGGTTTACTTTTTTTATTCTCTCTTCGAACAGCCACCAGGCCCTGGATGCCGCCTCAGACTGGCTGTAGTTTCGCGCCAGGAGCGGGACGAACACGTGGCTGCGGCGCAGCTCGTCGAGGTGGTCGCGTCGCCATTCTCCCGCGGCCTCCAGAGCACTGGCATCGACCGAAGTCACCTTGCTGCCGGGGCGGCCGACGAACCCCAGGTACTTCGCGAGGTCGTCGGAAAATTCCTCGATCTGGTCCAGCGCCGCCCTCGACGAGTGATGCACGAGAATTTCCAGCGGGCCGGGAGTCTTGTGGGGGTCGAATTTCCTCTCCCACGCGGAGAACTCCTCGTCCAGGCGGGAGTTCAAGTCGAGAGTAACCCGGTCGAGACGGTTCCCTATGAGAGTGACGATGGATCGAAGGATATCCTGGTAAGTTGCCGACTTAGATTGCATCAAATACTGGAGGCCGCGTTCGGCGTATGTCCTCCTCGGCGTTTTTCCCGCGATCCCGTAGTCGATCGAGGAAATTTCCGGAGGTAGTTTGACGCAGTCCTGGGGTGACCAGAGGATCGGCTGTAGGAGGCCGTGCCGATCCGCGGTCCGTCCCATCCGTCGCTCGAAGTGTCGCCACTCCTTGGAACAGACGTCAGAGGTGAAGTAGTTGGGTGAGACGAGCGGGAGAAATACCTGGCAATGGTCCAGCTGATACTTAAGGTCATCCTGCCACCGGTCGATGCTGCCCAGACTGGTCGCGGAGAGAAAGACCTTCGCGTCCAGCTCGGCGAGTTCGATGCGACGCTCGAGATCCTCCTTGAACCGTTGCACGTTCCGGAGAGCATCGTCGTCCGAGCGGAAGCTGATGAAGATGTTCACGGTCATGTCAGTCGATCACCACGTCGGCGTGCCCTGGCTGATACGCCTCGTCACCGCGACGTTCGTCGGAGAGTTCCAGCCGACGGCGCGATCCGGACACCGGAAGCATCCCGCCCCAATCCCAGTCGAATTCCTGCCATCGGACGTTCGATCGCCGCCGGAACTCGATACCTCCGGGCGCCCGACGAATCCGGTACTCCGCCCTGTCCGGCTCCACTTCGATGAGCCGGCCACCGTCCTCGTCGGAGACGCTGAAGGCCAGCTCCACCGCGGCCGGGTCGCGTGGTACGAAGCGATCGCCCCTGGCGCCGTCGACCCACAGGTACACGGTCAGGCCAGTCGCCGGGATCCCATGGTCGGAATCCGCCCACGACGGGGGTGTCGCCGGCTCCGGGCCGGCTGGTGGCGTCGGACGGTGGAGCAGCTTTCGCCAGAGCGCCAGCCATGACCGACGGCTCAACCAGGCAAAGACACAGACCATGATCAGAACCAGCAGGGCGACGACACCAATGAGGGCCTTGCTCAGGGTCGAGAGTCGTTGTCCATCGGCTCGTTGAGCGGGCTCGCCTTGCCGGCTGGGCTGGACGGTCACGGCGCCCAGGTCACGCCACTTGAGGCGGGTGAATCGTTCGTCGGCGAGCTGGTCGACTTCGAGAAGACCACGTAGCGGCCCTGGCGGGGCGTCTTCGGCCACGTGCAGCGTGTACTGGATCCGAATCAGTCCGGGGCCAGCCGGCTGGGGGTCGCTGCCAACCGTGACCATCCGGGGGTCGACGTTGGCCGGTTGCAGGAAGATCTTGGGCGGGTTCGCCTGGTCGACTCCCGAGAGGGTGACCGTACCCGTGATGTCTCCGCCAGGCTGGACGGTCGCGGGAAGTGCGTCATCGAAGGTGGCCCAGAGGGCAGCTCCGAGTACGCCGCCCGCGATGCTGGTCACGAACGTGGTCTGGGCACAACTGGCCGGGTCCTTCCGGCCAGGACACAGGGGAACGCCCAGGCTGCTCCCACTCACTTCGGCGACGAACACCAACGGTTCCTGCGCTCCTGAAGGAACCGTCACCGCGCCGCCGTACACGCCGTCCCCCGGAGCGCCGGACCGCTCGACTCCTCCGGGACCGTCGTCGCCCAGCGGGACGAAGGGCGATTCCTTCTCGGAAAGGCTGACGTCGCCCTGCCCGGCCAGGCGGACCCGCACCATCACCTTGTCCATCAGGCCACGGTTTCCAAACGAGTCCCGCTGGCCGGCCAGCACCACCTTGACGGGCACCTCGGTACCCGGGGTGGGCGACAGCCCGTCGATGTCCAGGCTGGCTGAGACCGACCAGGAGGGCACGACCGTGATCGGCTGCTCGGAGGTGACCGTCCAGGCCCCTGGCGGCGGATTGGTGATCCGGAGGCTGACCACCGTCCCCGTCCCGGCCACGGTGACGCTCCTACGGAGGTAAGCGGACAGCCCACCGTTCTGGGCGCCGGCGTCCGGCGCGGGCCGCGTCCCACCGTTCCCGTCGGCGTCAGGCATCAGGAACCGCGGTTGCGAGGCGCTCGTGCCGCCCGCCTGCGGCAGAACCGTGATCGTCGCCTCCGCCGTACCTGCCGGAATGGTGACGGTCACGCGGGCGCCAGCTGGTCCACTCGCCCGGGCGCCCCAGTTGGTGCAACGAGCCGCCGCGAGCATCGTCAGCAGCCCGTCCGGCCCGGTCATGGTCAGGTGGCCGCTGTCCGCGAGCCAGGGGATCACCCGCCGCTCGGCGGGCGTGCTCCCGCAGTTGGGCGCGGCCGGGACCCGCGCGCCAGCCGGAGCGCCGTGGCCGACCAGCTTGTCAAGCGCGAAGACGGGTGAACCGGCAGGGTCGGAATACCGATGTGGACGCTTCCCGACCGCGATCGGCCAGAACTCGACGCCAGCTGGCCAGGAGATATCCGGCAAAATCGTGTCGACGATTTCGCCGGCCGCCTTGAGGTCGTCCGGGCTCGACTTGTCCGACTGATCGTTGTCGAGGTCGAGGAAGCCGTCCGTCAGCAGGTACACAATCCGCCGGCGCGGCTCGCCGGACTGGTCGGCGGTCGTGAGAGCCGAGGTCGCCGCCTTGAGCGCGGCCCGGTAGTCGGTGTTGTTGCCTTCGGCCGTGGTCCGTCGATGGATCTTGCCCAGGCAGCTCGAGAGTTTCTTCGTGTTCTCGATCGCCGCGAGCGCGCAGTGCGTGTCGGTCCCACTGTTCTGACCTCGCGGACTACCGAACCCGATGACGGCGAGGCGGTCATCCTCGCCGAGATCGGTCGCGGCGATGAGGCCGATCGCCTGCTTCTCCAAGGCCATCGCCTGGTCATCGAGCGAGCCGGACTCGTCCACCAGAACCACCTGGTCGACGGGTCGCTGATCGGGATCATGCTGCGGCCCGAGCGCCTTCGGTCCACCATTTGTGTCAACTGTTGGAATCTGCTCCGGCCTGTCGGGCGATGTAGTCGGCCGATTTGTCAGCCGCGCGCCGTCGCCGCCCGGATTCGTGGCCGCGGCTGCCGGGTCACCGGCGCCCGTCCCGGCGGCCAAGCCCAAGGCGAGGATGAGCGTGCAACTCGCCGCCCCGACGCGCATCAGGGCAGCGCTGCCCCCCGCCACGATTGGCATCAAACGCAATGGACACCCCCGTTACTACGCCCATTGCGGTCGAACACTACCGGATGTCACTTATCTGGTCACTCGTGCGACCCAGCATCTTGCGGACAGACTCCGAGCGAGTACCCAAAAGATCGATCAAGCCTCGGCCAGGTCGTCAGTCGACACTGAGGGAACACTGCCTACGCGATTGGCCGGCTATCAGCGACAAACGTCGCACCAACTCGACTGGCTGGTGGGGGCGTCCCGGTAGGCCAGCAGCGGGTCGCGCCAACGCCAACGAGGCGAATTAGCCAGCCGACCGGGATTTCATGGTCTTGCCGCCGTCCGGGACCGGCCGAGCAAGAACGGGCAGGAACGGCACGCCGGGCTGGGCCCACGCGGGCAGCGCAACTGCCGGTCAGGCCGGTGGTCGCGACGAGGTGGTCAGGCGATGTCCGCCGCGTCGACGATGGTGTAGGCGTAGCCCTGCTCGGCGAGGAAGCGCTGGCGGTGGGCGGCGTACTCCTGGTCGAGGGTGTCGCGGGAGACGACCGTGTAGAAATGCGCCGAACGGCCGTCGGCCTTGGGGCGTAGCACGCGGCCGAGGCGCTGCGCCTCCTCCTGGCGGGAGCCGAACGTGCCGCTGACCTGAATGGCGACACCTGCCTCCGGCAGGTCGATCGAGACGTTCGCGACCTTGGAGACGACCAGTGTGGTGATCTCCCCGGTCCGGAACGCCTCGAACAGTCGTTCCCGTTCCTTGTTACGGGTGCTGCCCTGGATCACAGGCGCGTCGAGGTTGCGCCCGAGCATCTCCAGCTGGTCCAGGTAGGCGCCGATGACGAGTACCCGGTCGTCGGAGTGCTTTCGGACGAGCCGTTCGACGACGCCGTGCTTGGACAGCGCGGTCGCGCACATCTTGTAACGCTCGTCGGGTTCGGCGACGGCGTAGGACATCCGCTCGTCCTCGGTGAGAGTCACCCGGACCTCGGTGCATTCGGCCGGCGCGATCCAGCCCTGCGCCTCGATCTCACGCCAGGGCGCGTCGTACCGCTTCGGGCCGATCAGGGAGAACACGTCACCCTCGCGGCCGTCCTCGCGCACGAGCGTCGCGGTCAGTCCGAGCCGGCGCCGCGACTGGATGTCGGCGGTCATCCGAAACACCGGGGCGGGCAGCAGGTGAACCTCGTCGTAGACGATGAGGCCCCAGTCTCGGGCGCCGAACAGGTCGAGGTGCAGGTACTCGCCGCCGCGGCGGGCGGTCATGACCTGGTAGGTGGCGATCGTGACCGGCCGGACCTCCTTGCGCTCCCCGGAGTACTCACCGATCTCGTCCTCGGTCAGCGACGTTCGCTTCAGCAGCTCGCTACGCCATTGCCGGCCGGCGACCGTGTTGGTGACGAGGATCAGGGTGGTGCTGCTCGCCCTGGCCATCGCCGCGGCGCCGACGATCGTCTTGCCTGCGCCGCTGGGCAGCACGATCACGCCCGAGCCGCCCTCCCAGAAGCCGGCGACGGCGCCCTTCTGGTAGTCACGCAGCTGCCAGCCTTCCTCGTGCAGCTCGATCGCGTGGGCCTCGCCGTCGACATAGCCAGCCAGGTCGTCGGCCGGCCAGCCGAGCTTGAGCAGCGCCTGCTTCAGCCGGCCCCGCTCGGACGGATGGACGATGACCGTGTCGTCGTCGACCTTCGCGCCGAGCATCGGCGCGATCCGCTTCGCCCGGGTGACCTCGACCAGCACCGCCCGGTCGATGGCCCGCAGCACCAGTCCGTGCACCGGGTCGTTCTCCAGGCGCAGCCGGCCGTAGCGGTCCATCGTGTCGGCCACGTCGACGAGCAGCGCGTGCGGCACGGCGTACCGGGAGTAGGTGACCAGCGCGTCGACGACCTGCTCGGCGTCGTGGCCGGCGGCGCGGGCGTTCCACAGCGCGAGCGGCGTGATCCGGTAGGTGTGGACGTGCTCGGGAGAGCGCTCCAGCTCGGCGAACGGCGCGATTCCCGCCCGCGCCTCGTTCGCGCGCGGGTGGTCGACCTCCAGCAGCAGCGTCTTGTCCGACTGGACGATGAGCGGCCCGTCAGCCACGGGTTCGCCGATCCAGCAGGGATCCCGGGGACCCCTCGTACCGGGATGGCCTGAAGAGCATGACTCGACGGTACCTGCCCTCGAAAAGGACACCGCACGGCCACCAACCGTAGCGGTGACGGGCAAGAGGTTGACCACGCACCGAGGAGCGCCCGAGTCCGCGGTAGAGCGGCGGTCATGCCCTAGCCTTACGACGTTCGACCGAAGACCGCGCGATCGTGGCGAAGCCACCCGCGGCCGGAGGCCGAGATCCAGACCGATCCAGTCCAATCCAGACCAGTGGACGCCAGCCGAACGGCTGCGTCCTTGACATCGGGAGCCCGCCATCGCTCGCCGAACCGCCCCACCGCCTCATACCTCCGCCGCGGCGAGCGGCGCCGTCGGCAGCGTGCCCGAGGTGGGACCGCGCCAGCCGTGCCCCTGCGGCTCGGGCCGCCGTTACAAGGCCTGCCACGGCGCCAGGACGCGCCCCGCGCCGGTGCTGCGGCCGTTCGCCGGCCGTGCCGACGAGCCGGACCTGGTAGCGCTGCGGGAGCTGGTACCCAGCGCCACCGCGCCGCTGGCGCTGCACCCCGACCATCTCGCCAAGCACCCCGAGCACGCCGACCGCAAGATCACCATCGGCACGATGCTGCCGCAGGCGGCGCCCGCGCTGGTCCGGGACACCGGTGAGATCCTGCTGGCCACCCAGACCCTGACACCCGGGCTCGACGCGTCGGCGGACATCGCTGGCGCGCTGCTGGCGGCGCTCGCCGCGGAGCCCGGCACGGTCGTCGCCGACGGTCCGGTCTCCGCGCTGGGCACGGTGGAGCGCCTGCCGCAGGGGCTCGCCGGCCTCCCCCGCCTCGTCGACCTGCTGGACCCGGCCCGGCTGGAGATCACCGTGCACCCCGGCTTCGGCTGGTGGCTGCCGCCGGCCGAGGACGACTCTCCCGGCCTGTCCGCCGAGGTGCAGTCCAGCCTCGAACGGGCGAACGCCACGGTCGTGCCCACCGCCCGGCTGAGCTCCGTCGAAGCCGCCTACTGGACCCATCCCGGTGACAAGGTCCACCTGCGCTGGGTGCTGCCGTTCCCTGCCGAGGAGGACGGCGCAGCCGGCCACGCCGGAGCGGGAGCCGAGGAGCAGCTGCTCGACGCGCTCGCCCGGCTCGCCGCCGCCGGCGCGTTGACCGTCGGCGAGGGGTCGCGTTTCGTCGGCTCGTTCCGAGCCGACGGGCTCGTCGTCCCGGTCTGGGACCTCGCGCCGGACGCCGACGCGGACAGCTGCGAGGAGCCGGCGGCGGCCCTGCGCTCCGCGCTCGACGACGTGCTGGCCGACCGCCGCCCGCTGACGAGTGAGGAGCGTCGCATCCGCGCCGGCGTCGTGGGCCGCACCCTGACGCTGCGTTAACACGCCCTGACCTGGCTGGTATCTGGCCCGGTTCAGGTTCTGGCCAGACCCGGGCCTGGCCAGAACCTGGTCGGGTGGGCGCGGGCATGATGGCGGCGGGACCGCAGACGAAGGCGAGACGAGGCAGCCCGCCGCCGCGACCGAGACGAGGCCACTCCTGATGCCGGACCGTGCCTGATGGCGGACTTCGACGTCGTCGTGATCGGGGCGGGGCCGGCCGGGGCCGCGGCCGCGCGGGTCGCCGCCACGGCGGGAGCCCGGGTCTGCCTGCTCGAACGGGCCGTGCTGCCGCGATACAAGACCTGCGGCGGCGGGCTGGTGGGGATGTCGCGCGACCAGATCGCCGCCGCCGGGCTCGACTGGGCCGAGCTCGCCCGGGCCCAGGTCGACGCGCTCACCATGACGCTCGACGGCCGGCTGAAGGTCACCCGGCGCCGGCGCGACGGCCAGTCGATCCTCGCGATGGTGATGCGCCCCGAGCTCGACGCCGCCCTGGTGGACGCGGCCAAGGCCGCCGGTGCCGAGGTTCGAACCGCGACGACCGTCACCGAGGTGCGCGACGCCGGCGCGGACGGGGTGGCGGTGGCGGTGCGCGGCGGGCCCGACCTGGTCGCCTCGGTCGTCGTCGGCGCGGACGGGACGTCCTCGCGGGCGGCCGGCTACGTCGGGGTGCGGTGTGACCAGGTGGACCTCGGCCTGGAAGGCGAGTTCCGGGTGCCGTCGTACCTCGCCGCCCAGTGGGAGCGGCGGATGCTCCTGGACTGGGGCCCCGTGCGCGGCTCGTATGGCTGGGTGTTCCCGAAAGGCGACGTCCTGACGGTCGGCGTGATCGGGTCGCGCGACGAGGGCCCGGCGCTGCGCGCCTACTACGAGAAGTTCGTCGCCTGGCTGGGCATCGCCGACCTGCCCCGTCAGCATGACTCCGGGCACCTCACCCGGGTGCGCGCCGACGACTCACCGGTGCGCCGCGGCCGGGTGCTGGTCGCCGGGGACGCCGCCGGCCTGCTCGACCCATGGACGCGGGAGGGCATCTCGTTCGCGCTGCGCTCCGGCCGGCTCGCGGGCGAGGCCGCGGCCGCGGCCGCGGGCGGCGACCCCGCCGCGCTGGACGCCTACCCGGCGCGGATCGAGGCCGTGTTCGGCTCCGAGCTCGCCGCGGGCCGGGTGCTGCTCGGGCTGTACAGCCGCCGTCCCGAGCTGATGCACACGATGATGTCGGCCGGCCCCGGCGCGTTCGGCCTGTTCACCCGGATCATCGACGGCCGCTCGACGATCGCCCGCCAGCTGCGCCGCCCCGCCGTCACGGCCACCGTCGCGGCCTTGTCTCGTTAGACCAGTGGCCTGTCGCGGTGGACCGGAGGTCAGGCGCCGCCCGACGCGCGCCGCGCCGGGCCATCAGGCCGGGTTGGGGCGGTCAGCCATCCTCGGCCGAGCGCAGCGCGGCGTGCAGCGAGGCCGGGGTCAGATAGCCGGCGAAGTCGCTGGGGCCGTCACCGTTGCCGTTGCCGGCCTCGTAGACGGGCAGCCGGGCGTCGTCCCGGGCGAGCAGCGCGGTCAGCGCCTCCGAGAGCATGGAACCGATGACGATCGAGGGCGTCGCGCTGCCGTCAGGCGAGCCGTCGGCGGCCGCGGCCGGTTCGAGGGCGTCGCGGCGCAGCGGGAGGACGTCCAGTCGGCGCAGGGTTCGTTCGGCGCCGGTGAAGTCGGCGACGAACGGGGTCGCCGGGTGGGCCAGGATGCGAGCGGGGGTGTCGATCTGCTCCAGGCGACCCCCGTCGGGGCCCGCGCGGAAGACCGCGACCCGGTCGGCGAGCCGGATCGCCTCGTCGATGTCGTGCGTGACGAAGACGATCGTCTTGCTGATCTCCCGGCGCAGCCGGGCGAACTCGTCCTGGAGGCGCGCGCGGGCGATCGGGTCGATGGCCGAGAACGGCTCGTCCATCAGCAGCACCGGCGGGTCGGCGGCGAGCGCCCTGGCGACCCCCACCCGCTGCTGCTGCCCGCCGGACAGCTCGTGCGGGTACCGGTCGCCGACGACCGCCGGGTCGAGCCCGACCAGTTCCAGCAGCTCGTCGGCCCGCGCCCGGGTCCTGGCCCGGTTCCAGCGCAGCAGCCGGGGCACGCAGCCCACGTTCGCCCGCACCGTCAGGTGCGGGAACAGGCCCACCTGCTGGATCACGTAGCCGAGCCGGCGACGCAGCTTCACCGGGTCGAGCGAACGCACATCCTCGCCGGCGAGCAGGATCCGCCCGGCGGTCGGCTCCACCAGCCGATTGATCATCTTCATGGTCGTGGTCTTGCCGCACCCGGACGGCCCGACCAGGCAGACCAGCTCGCCGTCGCCGATCTCGAAGGACAGATCGGCGACCGCGACCGTCCCGTCCGGGTAGGTCTTCTCGACCCCCTCCAGGACGATCATCGACTCGCTAGCCGGCATGAGGGCCGCCCTCGGCCGACGAGATCGACGAGGTCCACGAGATCGACGGGATTGACGGAATCGACGACGGAATCCGCGCCGCCGGCTCGACGCGGGTCGGGAGAACCGGCGGGGGCGACGTCGACGTTCCGCTCATTCCGGGCAGGATAGTGGGTATTGGCACCTCGTCGGTCGGATAGCGTGCGGGTATGGCCTCGGCGGGTGGGAGCTGCCTCACGCGCAACGAGTGGATCTGCGGCCGGTATCTGAGCACCCGGTCCGACGAGATCCTCGCGGCGCTGCGCGAGCACATCGACCTCACGGTCACCTCGGTCGCGCTCGGCGTGGCGGTGGCGATACCGCTCGTGCTCGTCGCGCGCCGCTGGCGGCCCGCGGTCGGCCTGATCGGCGGTGCCACCAGCATCCTGTACACGATCCCCTCGCTGGCCTTCTTCGCGCTGTTGCTGCCGCTGTCCGGGCTGTCCACGACGACGGTACGCACCGGCCTGGTGGTCTACACGCTCGTCATCCTCTTTCGCGGCTTCATCGCGGGACTTGACGGTGTGCCACCGGACGTCCTGGAATCCGCGCGCGGAATGGGCTACGGCCCGATCCGGATGCTGCTCACGGTCGAGCTGCCGTTGGCGCTGCCGGCGATCGTCACCGCGCTGCGGGTCGCGACCGTCTCGACCATCGCGCTGGTGACGGTCGGCGCGACGATCGGCCACGGCGGCCTCGGCAACCTGATCTACGACGGGCTGGGCAGCACGTTCAAGGCCGAGGTGTTCACCGCCTCGGTGCTGTGCCTGGCACTCGCCGTGATCACGGACCTGCTGCTCGCCGGCCTGGAACGACTCGTCACCCCGTGGCGGTGGCGCAGGCGCAGGCCCCGTCGGCCGGCCGGTCCGGCCGCCAGCCCCAGGACCGCCGCGGCCTCAGCCGAGGTGGCTTCGTGAGCACGGTCGCCGACGCCACCCGCTGGCTGACCGACGGCGCGAACTGGTCCGGCGGCGGCGGGATCCCGGCGCGCCTCGGCGAGCACCTGACACTCACCGGGGCGTCCGTCGGGATCGCCGCGGCCCTCGCGTTGCCCGCCGGGATCTGGCTGGGCCACCGTGGGCGGGGCGGGGCGCTCGCGGTCAACATCTCGGGCGCGCTGCGCGCCGTGCCGACGTTCGCCGTGCTGGTACTGCTGGCCATCGGCCCGCTCGGCATCGGCGACCGGACGACGATCGTCGCACTGGTCCTGTTCGCCATCGCCCCGCTGGTGGCGAACAGCTACGTCGGCGTGCGCGAGGTGGACGCCGGCGCGCGGGAGGCCGCCCGCGGCATGGGCATGTCCGGCTGGCAGGTACTCACCCGCGTCGAGCTGCCGCTCGCACTGCCCCTGATCATGCTGGGTGTCCGGCTGGCGGCGGTGCAGGTGGTGGCGACGGCGACGATCGCCGCGCTCATCGGCGGCGGCGGGCTGGGCCGGTTCGTCGTCGACGGCCTCGCCCAGCATGACCAGCCGAAGGTGCTTGGAGGCGCCGTCCTCGTCGCCGTGCTCGCCCTCGCCGTCGACGGACTGCTGCTCGGTCTCACCCGGCTGATCAGCCCAACCGGGGCCACCACCCGCCGAGGAGCCGGCCAGCGCGGACGCGGACGCGTCCGGTCGTCCGGCTCCCCCACCGGTCCGGTCATGAGCTTGGCCGCCGGCCCCGCCAGCCCCGCCGTCGGGCCGGCGGGATCGGCGAGACCGGCGGGACGGGCGGCGGGGCGGTCGGATCAGGTGGAGCACTCGGATCAGCTGTAAGCGGATCAGCTGTAAGGACGCCAGCGAACGGTCTCGTCGCCGGTACGCAGGCTGTTGAGGCGGACGCGGAACTGCGCCGCGGCGGTCGGGTTGCTGGCGAGGATCGGCAGCACGCTGGTGACCAGTTTCAGCTCGCGGACGGCCCGCAGCACCGGCCAGCCGTCCCACCGGGTGACGTCGGCGCCGTAGGCGGCGGCGAGCTGGGCGTGCCAGCTGGACGGGTAGCCGAACCGCGCCGTACCGACGGCCACCGGGACGAGGTCCCACTCGGCCGGGCCGATGCTCACCGAGTCGAAGTCACAGAGCACCACCTGCCCATCCGGCCGCCTGACGAGGTTGCCGAGATGGGCGTCACCGTGGATCACCGTGGTCGGCAGCTGGTAGCGCACGGTTCGCAGGCCGGCCGCGACCCTGCCGGCCAGCTCGTCGAGGAACTCCCGGTCGGCGGCCGGCAGCGCCTCCGCGTCGGACATCCGCCGCCGGACGTCGTCGAACGGGTCCCAGCGCGGCAGCGCCGGCATCGGCGGCGCCAGGGCGTGCAGGCGGCGAAGCGCGCCGCCGAGTTCGCCGGCCGTGGGCGCTGGCGGGGTGCCCGGTCCCGCGTCGACCCAGGCCGTCGCCAGCGCACCGGCCGCGGCCACCGGCGCGGGCACGCCCGGCAGCAGCCGGACCGCGGGCACGCCCTCGTCCTCCAACCACCGGGCGACCTGGATCACCTTCGGTATCCGATGGGTCATCGCGGCCGAGGTGGCGATGCGCACCACGGCGCCGGCCCGCGGCAACCGGTAGACGGAGTTGACGGTGAGTTTGAGCGCGACCGCGCCGGTCGCGTCCAGGCCGGTCATGGCGCAGATCGCGAGAAGAGCCTGGTGGGAGGCCTCGGCGGTGAACCGCCCGCCGGCGCCCGGTGACTCTGTCCTTGGTAGCTCTGTCTCTGGTGACGCCGTCCCTGGTGAATCTGTCCTTGGTAACTCTGGCGCCGGTAAGCCTGTCCCCGGTAAGTCCGGTTCCCGATCGGGAGCGGGCTGGTCGCCTCGCTCGTCGCCCGGTCCCGGTCCACCGTCCCGCGTTCCCCCCCGTGACCCGCCCGTCAGCCGTTCACGTCCGGGAGTGTCCGGCCTGGTGTGCCTGGCCCATCGGCCACCGAGGCCAGGGCGGCCGCCGTGGCCACGCCTGGCAGGCCGTCGCGCGGCCCCTGCTCGGACGCCGAGCGCTGCCACTCGCGGACCAGGGCCGCCAGGTCCCGCACCTCCGGCACCTCGCTGTGCGCGCGGGTCGCCGCCAGCACCTGGTCGGCGCGGCCGGACACCGAGGCGACGGTGCGGCCCCAGGAGATCTGGATCGCCTCGCTCGCCAGCGAGCACGCCCGCTCGAGCTCGAGGCGCCCCGCCCTGGCCAGCGCGAGCGACAGGTCGAGGCGGATCACCGAGCGGAAGCCCGGGGCGTCCATCCCGTCCAGCTTCGGCATCGCCAGCTCGGCGTGCTCCTCGGCGGCTCGCGGCCGCCCGAGCAGGCACAGCGCCGTCGTGGCGTTGTACGCGACCTCCACCGGGTTGAACTCGTCGAAGCTCGGGCCGGGCCGTCCCCACCGGTCCGGCGGGATCTCGTCGGCGAGGTCGTAGGCGTGGTCCAGCGCGCGGGCGGCGCCCTGGACGTCACCGAGGCCCGCGAGCGCCCTCGCCTCCTGGCAGACCAGCCGGGCTCGCACGGGCCCGCCGGCGACGTGGCGCTGCCCATCCCTCGCCAGCCGCAGGGCCTCGTCCGGCCGGCCGTCGTAGAACTCGGCGACCGCACCGACCTCGCGGGCCGAACCGCACAGCTGCCCGTCTCCGGCGGCGAGCCCGGCGGCGTATCCCTGGGTGGTGAGCACTCGGGCAGCGGTGACGTTGCCCTGCTTGAAGGCGGCGTCCGCGCGCAGCACCGCGACCCGGCCCGCCAGCACCCGCAGCCGCTTCCACTGGCCGTCGGCCATCCGGCGCCGGGCCAGCCGCTCCAGGCCGCGGTGCAGCCGCGCGGTCTGAGCGAGGACGTGGGTCGGCGGGATCACCTCATGCGCGCCAAGAGCCTGGCCTAGCAGGTGCTCGGCCCGTTCGAGCGCCAGTTGGACGGGGCTGGCGGCAAGCATGCCGGACACCTCCAGGATCTGGCCTTCGAGAAGCAAGGCGCCCATGACCGCGCCGGCGGCCAACCGATGGAACTGACGGCGGTCGGAGGCTCCCTTGTCCGCATCGTCCTCGTCACGGGGCGTCGCGACGGCGCCCGGCGTGGTCCGAGGTGTGGTCTCCTCCCGCACCGTCTCCGGGTGGGCGTCGGCCGCGGTGCTGGCCGACGGCGCCGGCCACGGCGCGCTCTCGGCCGGCTGGGATCGCGGGCCACCTATCAGGCCTGGGTAGTCCTGCGGATGGTCGTCGGGCGACCGCCGGGCGACCGGGATGAGGCTCTGCCCGACGGGACCCGCTGGCGCGGGACGGCGGTCCGCGCCGCCGAGGCCGGATCCGGCGGCCGCAGCGGGCACGATGGCACCGTCGTGCCGGTCGCGCGTGCCGTACCCGTCGTACCCGGCGCGATCGTCGTGCCCGTCGCGTACGTCGCCGCCGGCACCGGTGTCACCCGGCGCCGGCGGCGTGGCCGCGTCGGCGTCGTCGTTCCCCGGGTCCTGGGGCAGTCCACCCGTGGCTTGCGGCATCGGGTGTCCCTCCTGTGAATGGCCGAATCGCCGGTCAGACCGGACGCATGGACTAAGATTGGGCTAATTTTGGGACCTTCGACCCTGGCGGAAAGACTAGATCTCTCTTTCCGTCGCGCACCCTTGTTCCCGAGAGGGCCCACGGTCGGACCACTCCCGGCGTGGCCCGATCAGCCCGACCGCCCCGCGGTGGCATCCAGGCCGGGTCGAGCGGCGCGGGCCTCATCGCCCTACCGACGCGCGCCCTTGCCTACGGACAGTCAGGGACACTCTCGGGGGTCGCCGTCGCAGCACCCTCTTCGCGGAGATCGTACGGGCGCCCCGCAGCCAGCCTTCCGACCTGTCGACGCCAGACTTGTCCGGTATGGTCCCGACTTGGGACCACACAACGCCCCTTGTGCTCAAGGGGATCCCGTTAGCGACCCGTTGACGTCCCTCACCGATCCCTGATTACCGAAAGTCATTGGATCGGTCTCTCAGCGGTGGTTGTAGGGCGGCCCTAGCCGTTTGGGTGCGCCGAGCGGGCGGCGGGCATCTCGGCCGCCCACTCCCGCCGCTGTCGCCCGCGCCGGCTACCTCAGTGAACTGATCGCCGAACGGGTCGCCGCCGGCCTGCCCCGGCCGCCAGCTGAGCTGGGTGGCCGGCATCACGTCTGCGGCGGCCGCCTGGCGGCTGACGAGCGCCGTCTGACCGAATGGTCTCGGTAGCCTCGGGAGCATGTCTGCTCGTGGGGGCGCGGTGAGCTCCGGCCAGGAGCCTCGAGCCGCGGACCCACTGATCGCGCCCCGCCAGTTCGCGGATCTCGCGGAGCCGGCGGCCGAGCCGGCGCTCGCCCGCGCCACCGGGTTCGCGGACCGGGCGGCGCTGGCCGCCCAGTTGGAGGCGCTGGCCTTCCGCGGCTGGCCGGCGCTGCGTGCGCAGCCGCTCGACGGCTGGGTGCTGCGGGACTCCGCCGGCGCCACCCGCCGCGGCAACTCGGTCTGGACGTGCGGCGAGGTCGCCGACGTCGCGATGGCCATCGGCGAGGCCGAGCGGTTCTACGCGCGCGCCGGCCGCCCGTCGACCTTCCAGCTCACGCCCGTGTCGCGCCCCGTCGGACTCGGCCTCGCGCTGGACGCGGCCGGCTACGACGGCGACAGCGGCCCGACCGACGTGTGCGTCGCGGACCTGGCCGCCCTCGTCACGAGCGCCGCGGGCATCACCCAGGGCACGGCAGTCCGGACCCGGCAGGATGACGCGCCAGACCAGACCTGGCTGGACGTCGGCGCCGCGGGCGGGATGTCGATGTTCGGCCCTTACCGGTCCGCCAGCGTCGCGATCCTGTCCAAGGTCGCGCTGCCCGTCGTCTACGTCACGGCGACGCTCGACGGCAGACCGGTCGGGGTGGGCCGAGGCGTCCTCGACGGAGAGTGGCTCGGCGTCTACAGCATGGCGACGCTGCCGGCCGCGCGCGGCCGGGGCGCGGCCACCGCGGTGCTCGCGGCGCTCGCGCGGTGGTCGGCGGGGCTCGGCGCGCGGCGCGCCTACCTGCAGGTGGAGGAGCACAGCGTCGCGGCGCGCCGGCTCTACGCCGCCCTCGGCTTCCTCCCGGTCTACCGCTACACCTACCGTCGGCGCCCGGCCGCGCCGGCGACGCCCGCGCAGGCGACGTCCACGTGACCGGCGCGAAGCGCGACGCGACCACCACCGAGGACCCGATGGCACGACTGCTCGCACCGGGGCCGACCCGGGTGATGGGCGTCGTGAACGTCACGCCCGACTCGTTCTCCGACGGCGGCACCTACGCCGACCCGACCGAGGCGGTGCGCGCCGGGCTGCGGATGGTCGCGGACGGCGCCGACCTGGTCGACGTGGGCGGGGAGTCGACCCGCCCGGGCGCGGCCCGCGTCGACACCGCCGAGGAGTGCCGCCGGGTGCTGCCGGTGATCGCCGCGCTGGCCGCCGCCGGCGCCGCGGTGAGCGTCGACACCACCAGGGCGGCCGTCGCCGAGGCGGCGCTGGCCGCCGGCGCGGTGCTCGTCAACGACGTGTCCGCCGCCGCCGAGCCCGACCTGCTCGCGCTCGTCGCCGAACGCGAGGCGTACTACGTGCTCATGCACGCCCGAGGGGCGAGCGTCGACATGGCCAAGCGGGCGCACTACGGCGACGTGGTCGCCGACGTGGCCGCCGAGCTGGCCGAACGCCTCGCGACCGTGCTCGACGCGGGCGTACGCCGGGAACGGGTGATCATCGACCCGGGCATCGGGTTCGCCAAGCGATTCGAGCACAACTGGGCGTTGCTGGCCCACCTCGACGCGGTCACGGCGCTGGGCCGGCCGCTGCTGGTCGGCACGTCGCGCAAGTCCTTTCTCGGTGCCGTGCTCGCGACGCCCGACGGCGCGGCGCGCCCGGTGGAGCAACGCGAGGACGCCACCCAGGCGACCACCGCGCTGCTGGCCTACCAGGGCGTGTGGGGCGTGCGGGTGCACAGCGTCCGGCCGGCGGTGGACGCGGTCCGGGTCGTCGGCGCCTGGCGGGCGGCGGAGCGCGCCGGTTCGCCCGGCGCATGACCACTGGGCGCCGGCCGTACCGGGGCCCGCTGCCGGGCCTGCCTAGCCGGTCGGCGGGGACGGAAGCGTGGTAGGCATGGGGAAGAAGGCGGGATGGTGGTGCGACGGTGGTGACGGCGCGGGTGGATCAGGCGGGCCCGGAACGGGCTGACGGGCAACGGCTCGCGCGGGCGCTGCCCGCCGACCGGATCGCGCTGACCGGGTTGCGGGTACGGGGCCGGCACGGCGTCCTCGCGGCCGAGCGCGAGCTCGGGCAGGAGTTCGTCGTCGACGTGACGCTCTGGCTCGACACGGCGCCCGCCGCGGCCGCCGACGACGTGACGCTCACCGTGCACTACGGCGAGCTGGCCGAGGCGCTGGCCCGCGTCGTCGCCGGTGAGCCCGTCGACCTGCTCGAGACCCTCGCCGCCCGGCTCGCCGACGTCTGCCTCGCCGACCCTCGGGTCGCGCGCGCCGAGGTGACCGTCCACAAGCCGGCGGCGCCCATCCCCATCCCGTTCGGCGACGTCGCCGTCACCATCGTCCGGGACCGCGCGTGACCGGCACCGGGCCGGGCCGGACGGACGGAGAGCCCGACGCACCCGCGGCCAGCGGCCCCGCGGTCCCGGCGGTCCTGGCGCTCGGCTCGAACCTGGGCGACCGGGAGGCGACGCTGCGTGCCGCGGTCGCCCTGCTGGACAAACGGCTCGGCGCACTTGCCGTCTCACCGGTCTACGAGACCGTGCCGGTCGGCGGGCCACCGCAGGACGACTACCTCAACGCGGTGCTGCTCACCAGGCCGGCGTCCGCGCGGGAACTGCTCGAGGCGGCGCGGGAGGCCGAGCAGGCGGCCGAGCGAGTCAGGTCCGTGCGCTGGGGGCCGCGCACCCTGGACGTCGACGTGATCGCCTGCGGTCCGATGGTCAGCGACGACCCGGAGATCCTCGTGCCGCATCCGCGGGCCCACCTGCGCGCGTTCGTCTGCGTGCCCTGGCTGGACGTCGCCCCCGACGCGGCGATCCCCGGCCACGGCCTGGTCGCCGACCTGGTCACGGGTCTCGTCGCGGCCGGAGAGACCGCGGGCCTGCGCCGCACGGCCGTGGATCTCGGCGAGGGCCTCACGCTCGGATGAGGCGCGCGCATGGTTTCCGCGCCGGCCGCCGCGGCGGCGCGGCGCACCTTCGGGGACGGCGCGGATGAGGCCGACGCGGGCACGCGACCTCGCCGGCGCCGCCGTGGTCGCCGGCGTGCTGGTCTACCTGCTGCTGGTCTGGACCTACCGGTCGCTGCCGCAGCTGCCACGCACCGGACCGCTGTCGGTGTTCGTCGTCGCCCTGCTGGAGGTGCAGACCGCGAGCATCACCCGCCGCAGGCTCGCCGGCCGGCCCGGGACCAAGCCCATCATGCCGATCACCGTGGCCCGGCTCGCCGCCCTCGCCAAGGCCAGCTCCCTCACCGCCGCGGTCATGGCCGGCGGATGGGCGGCGCTCCTCGGCTACACCGCGTCCAGGACCGACGAGTTCGGTACCGCCGGCGCGGACCTGGTCACCGCCGGCCTGGGTCTTGGCTCCGCGGTCAGCCTGATCGCCGCGGCCCTCCTCCTCGAACGCGTCTGCCGGGTCCGCCGCTAGTCACCGCGCACCCCCCCGTCCGGGCCAGAACTCGGCCTCTTACGCTAAGCACTGACCGTGACTGACACGGCCCTGCTCGCCGCGTGCCGTCGAGGCCCGCGCGCGCGTACGTGCCACCGCTGCCAGGTCGCCGCTTCAGGTAGCCGCCGTCACCCGGGCAGGCGGTGCGCGTGGACGGGGGAGGTTCCCGCCGTGGTCATCAAGGTCGAGGGAGCTCGGGGCGACCGCTCGGACGACTGGTCGGGCGACGGCTGGTCCGACGAGAGCTGGTCCGACGGCGGCTGGGCCTACGACGGCTGGGCCGCCGGCCACCCACAGCCGAACGGTCACGCGCAGCCGAATGGTCACGCGCCGCCGAACGGCCACGGGCCGCCGGACGTCGGCCACCATGCCGACGGTCGACCCGAGGAACCGTGGGAGGAGCCGCCGCGTTCGCGGTCCTCACCCGCGGCGCCGGATGCCGCGGACGGCCAGCGTCGCACCGCCGACCGCAACCCGCCCGGCGACGGAGCCACCGGCGGGTTCGACCGGCCGCTCTACGCGCCGTCCCGGAACGGCCGGGCGGCCCGCCACGCCCGGCCCACGCCCGTCGACCACCAGGACCAGCAGGACCACACCGAGCTCATCAACCGGATCTCACTTCCCGGCGGCGGGCGCGTCTACCAGCCCCAGCACGATGAGATCCGGGTCACCGCCGAAGGCACGGACCGGTCCGACCACCGGCGCCAGTCCAACCGGGAAGCTCGCCGCGACCGGTCCGGCCGCTCCGGCCCAACGGACGGGTCCACCCGGGATGACTCCGGCCGGGCCGGCGGGTCCGGCCGGACCGGCGGGTCCGGCCGGACCGGCGGGACCGGCGGGACCGGACGAACCAGCGCGGCCAGCCGCACCGGAGCCACCCCCGCCGACCGGGGCGGCGGGGCGGACCGCGCCGGCCGCGCGGGCGGCGCTGGTCGTCCCGAACGGACCGGCCGAGCCGGGTCGGACGGGACCGCGCGGGCCAGCGGGACGGGCGATTCCGGCAGGGCGGGACGGGCCGGAGCGGCGGGCGGAACCAGAGGCTCGGGCCGCCACGGCAGGGCCGACCGCGGTGGGCGAGCCGCCCGAGGCGGCGGCGGGTCCAGCCCGGACACCGGGCTGGACGAGGTCAGCGCCACCAACCTCAACCTGTCGATCCGCGGCGACCTCGCTCCCGAGGGCGCGGCCCGCCCCAGGCGCGCGGCGTCGAACCCGTCGTCGTCCGGCGCGGACGAGGCCACCGGTTGGCAGCCCGGCACGGGGGACACGCCGACCCGCCGGCCCCGACGCCCACCGCCCGAGCATCGGCCGATCGCCAGGACCGTGAAGACGCTGGTGATGGTCGGCGTCGCGTCCGTCGGCGTGTCCCTGGGCCGCGAGCTCGCGCTGCCGGGCGACGCGAGCCTGCAGAACCGGATCTCCGACTGGGCCAGGGACCACCACTTCGGTTTCATCGTCGAGGCGGGATTTTGACCCGCACCCGCGACCCCCGCGACGGCCGAGGAAGGCCGGCGAGGGGTTCCGGCGAGCGCGGCCCATGAGCCCGACGCCGCCGCGCGCCGACGGGCCGACGGAGATGCTGGGCTACCGTCGGAGGGTGTCATCGGGGGTCAGCCAGGGCGACAGCCAGGGCAACGAGGAGCCGGCCACGCTCGCGGCGTGGCTGCGCGCTCGCTCCGACGACGAGCTGACCAGGCTGTTCGAGCTGCGGCCCGACCTGGCCACGCCGCCGCCACCCGACTTCGACATCCTCGCCGCGCGGCTGGAGATCCGGGTCAGCGTGCTGCGCGCGCTCGACGCCCTGGACGCGTTCACCCTGGAGGTCGGTGCCGTCCTCACGCTGCTGCCCGCTCCGGTCTCGGTCCAGCGGCTGGCCGAGCAGTGCGGCGGCCTCGACGTCGGGCCGTCGGTCGCGGCGCTTCGTGCCCGCGCCCTGCTCTGGGGCCCCGCGGACGCGCTGCGCCTGGTCGCCACGGCGGGCGACGTGCTTGGTGACCGGCCCCTGGGGCTCGGCCGATCCGCGCGCGACTGCCTCGCCGCCTATCGCCCCCCGCAGCTCGCCCGGCTCGCCACCGCCCTCGGCGTGTCCCCGGCGTCGGCCCGCGCGGGCAACGGCCGGGACGGCGGCGCGGGCCGGTCGTCGGAGTCCCGTGAGCCGCTCGTCGCCGCGATCAGCACCCGGCTCGCCGATGCCGACCTGGTGCGCCAGCTCGCCGCCGAATGCTCGCCGGCCGCCGTCCGGATCCTGGACCGGCTGGCGGACGGGCCGGCGCGCGGCGCCACCGCCGACGCGGGGCGCCTGCTCACGGTCTCCGCCGCGCGCACCCCCGTCGAGGAGCTGCTCGCCCGTGGCCTGCTCGTGGGTGTCGACGCCGAAGAGGTGGAGATGCCCCGCGAGGTGGGGCTGGCCCTGCGCGGCGACCCGCCCACTGGGACGTTGCACCCACGTCCGCCCACCCTGACCGGGCGCGCCGTCGACCCGGCCTCCGTCGACCCGGCGGCGGCGCTGGCCGCCGACACGTTGGTCCGCCACATCGCGACCCTGCTGGACGCGTGGGGAACCGCGCCGGTCGTCCCGCTGCGCACTGGCGGGCTCAGCGTGCGCGACCTGCGAGCCGTCGCCAGGCTGCTGGATGTGTCCGAGCCGGACGCCGCCTTCGTCGTCGAGCTCGCGTCGGCCGCCGGGCTGGTCGACGCCACCGCCGGCGTCGACGTGCGGATCATGCCGACGACCGCCTTCGACCGGTGGAGCGTCGACCTGCCGGCGCACCGGTGGGCGGCGCTGGTCGACGGCTGGGTCAGGTCGGCGGCGGTCGCCTCGCTGGTGGGGGAACGGGACGAACGCGGCCGGCAGATCTCGGCGCTGTCGGTCGACGTGCGCCGGGGCGCCGCCGTCACGACCCGCCTGGAGGTGCTGGTGGCGCTGGCGGCCGCGCCGGCCGGCGTGGCGCCGGCCCCCGAGTCCGGTGCGCGCCTTGCTGGCGTGGCGCGCGCCGCGGCGCGGCGGCCAGCTGCTGGACCGAATGGTCGACGCGACGATCCGGGAGGCGGAGCTGCTCGGCCTGACCGGCCGCGGCGTGCCGGCCACGACCGGCCGCCTGCTGGCCGAGCTGCTCACTCCCGCGGGACCGCCGGCACCGGGCGGCGGCGCGGCCGGCTCGGTCGCGTCGGGCGGCGCGGGCCCGTCGGGGTCGCTCGTCGACACCCTCGCGGACGCGCTGGCGCCGCTGCTGCCCGAACCGATCGAGGAGCTGCTGCTCCAGGCCGACCTGACCGCCGTCGCGCCCGGCCCGCTGGTGCCCCAGGTCGCGGCGGAGCTGGCCCAGCTGGCCGACATCGAGTCGGCCGGCGCGGCGACCGTCTACCGGTTCTCGGAGGCGTCGCTGCGCCGCGCGTTCGACGCCGGCCGCTCACCGGCCGAGATCCACGACCTGCTCACCCGGCTCAGCCGCAGCGGCGTGCCGCAGGCGCTCGCCTACCTGGTCGACGACACCGCGCGCCGGCACGGCCGGCTGCGTTCCGGCCCGGCCGAGTCCTACCTGCGTTGCGACGACCCGGTGCTGCTCTCCGAGGTGCTGGCGTCCCGACGCACCCAGGCGCTCGGGCTGCGCCGGATCGCCCCCACCGTCGTGATCTCCCGGATGCAGGTCTCCGACCTGCTGGACGGGTTGCGCGCCGCCGGCTTCGCCCCGGCGGCCGAGGGTCCGGACGGCCGGGTCGTGGTCAGCCGGCCGGAGGCGCACCGGACGCCGGCCAGGGCCCGGTCCGCCTCGGCCGATCCGGCCGCGGTGCGCCGCGGCCAGCTGCGCGACGCCGTGCGGCTCGTGCGCCGCGGCGACGAGACAGCGCGGGCGCTGCGGCAGGTCGGCACGGGCGGCGCCGGCGCGCGGGGGGCCGGGGGCGGCGAGGTGGACGGCCTGGTCCGGACCGCGCCGATGATCCTCGTCAGGCTCCAGGCCGCGGTCCGCGACCGGCGCCGGGTGGTGCTCGGCTACGTCGACCAGCAGGGCACGGCGAGCGACCGGATCGTGCGGCCGACGGCGCTCGACGGTGGCTGGCTGACCGCCTGGGACGAGAACAACGGCGCCCCTCGCCGCTTCGTCCTGCATCGCGTCACCGCCGTCGCCGACGTACCCGATCCCTTCGCCCTCCCCGACGCCATGGGCTAGTCGGCTAGCCGGGGTAGCGGTCCGACAGGGCGTACCGCAGCAGGACGACGTCGTCGATCCTGACGACCTCGGCGAGGCGGGTCGGGTTGGCCGAGTTCCAGGGGTAGGCGCCGTCGTGAACGAAGCGCGGGGCACGCGGGTCGCCGACGAAGAACGGCGCGATCGCGAGCTGCAGCTCGTCGGCGAGGCCGGCCGCCAGGAACTGGCTGTGGATGGCGCCGCCGCCCTCCACCATCAGCCGTCCGACGCCCCTGGACGCCAGATCGGCGAGCATCCTGCCCAGGTCGGCCGGCTCGCCGACGTCGACGGTCTCGGCGACGGTGCCGACGCGGTCCCGCGTCTTCTCCAGCGCGGACGTCGCCGCGTAGACGACCTTGGGGGCGTCGCCGGTCGTGAAGAAAAGGGCCTCGGCGTCCAGGTCGCCGCGGCCGGTGAGGGTCGCCTTGAGTGGGTTCGCGGGCTGGCCACGCCGGACCCGGGTGTCACGGCGAGCCTGGGAGCGGACGAGCAACCTCGGGTTGTCCGCCCGGATGGTGCCCGCGCCGACCAGGATCGCGTCACACCCGGCCCGCACCTCGTCCACCCGGTCGAAGTCGGCCTCGTTGGACAGCCGCAGCCGGTGCTCGCTCGCGTCGTCGATGTACCCGTCGATCGACGCGGCGCAGCTCAACAGCACATACGGCTGGCCAGCCGGCCGCGCGTTCCCCATGTCCGCACGCTACGCGGCCGGCAGGCCCCGTCGACCGACCGAACGCGCCGATGGGCTGACGGCTGACGGCTGACGGCTGACGGGTCAGGAGAACAGGCGGTCGTCGTACCGGGACTGGGAGATGGGGTAGCCGGCGTCGTCGAGGTCCGGCGGGGCGAAGCGCTCGGCGACGGCGGCGGCGAGCTCCTGGTAGGCGCGGCGCGTCTCCCGCTTGAGCTCGTGCAGGTCGATCCGCCCACCGGTGGCCAGGTGCGGGTCCCACGGCACCCGCACCACCCGGCGGGTGCGCGCGGCGAAGTGCTGCTCCAGCGAGTCGACGTCCACACCATCGCCGTTCTGCGGGAACATCGAGATCACCGCCACCGCGTCGCGGACCCGGTCCGCGTAGCCATGAGCGTCCAGCCAGTCCAGGGTGGCGCTGGCGGACGTCCCGCCGTCGGCGCTGGAGCTCGTCACGATCACCAGCGTGTCGGCGAGCGCCAGTACGCCGCCCATGGCGCTGTGAAGCATGCCGGTGCCGCAGTCGGTCAGCAGGATCGAGTAGTAGCGCTGCAGCAGCTCGTCGACGGCCCGGTAGTCGGAGTCCGCGAACGCCTCCGAGATCTCCGGGTCGTCCGCCGACGCCAGCACGTCGAGCCGAGAGTCCGACCGGGCCATGTACTGGCGGACGTCGACGTAGCGGAACAACCCGGGAGCGCGCTCCAACAGGTCGCGGACGGTGTACGGCGAGGGCCGCTGCACCTTCGTCCCCAGGGTGCCGCGGTCCGGGTTGGCATCGATCGCCACGACCCGGTCGTCGCGCAGGTCGGCGAGCGTGGAGCCCAGCCCGATCGTGGTCGTCGTCTTGCCGACGCCGCCCTTCAGGGACATCACGGCGATCCGGTGACAGTCGACCAGCTGCGTCCGGATGTGTCCGAGCAGCCGGTTGTGCCGGGCCTCGTCGGGCGACGGCCCGGGGTTCACCGCGCCGCCGGACATCTGGTAGACGACCTTGCGCCAGCCTCGGGCCGCCGTCTCCTGGGCGGGCCCCAGCAGGGCATCGCTGTAGAGCGCCGCCCCCGGGTGCCCGGTCCCGTGCCGGCCGTTCGTCCGGCCGGACGGGTCGGCATCGGCGAGACCGCCCGCCTGATCGGAGCCGTCCGGCGTGTTCCGCCGTCGGGGCGGCGTGTACAGCGCCCCGATGTCGTCCCTGGTCTCCCGGCCTTCCCGTGCGTCGCGGGCATCCCGGACCGGACGGCCGTCGCGGCCGTCCCGGCCATCCGGCGGCGCCAGGCCGGGGCGGCGCGGCGGTGCGGCGTCGAACTGGTCCCACGGCTCGCGTTGGCCGGACTGAACCCGGCCGGCGCCTGGTGGCTGAGGGCGCCCGGCCGGTCGGCCTGCCGCCGGATAACCAGCCGGCTCGTGACCCGCGGGCGGCGGGCCCGACGGTGGCCGGCGCGTCCCGCCCTCGACGCCAGGGGGCGGCATCGCGGGCGGTCGCG
>NZ_KI912266.1:1521999-1568405 GCF_000235425.2 Pseudofrankia saprophytica | reverse complement strand
ACTGCCTGCCCGGCGGTGCGGGCGGCGGCGGTGGGCCGGCGGGCGAGAAGGCGCCGGCCTGGTTCTGGCCGTACGGCGCGCCGACGGGTCCGCGCCCGTTCGCCGCCGGGACGCGCGGCGGCCCGGGCAGGTCGGCCGGGCCCCCCGCCGGATCGGCGAAGCCACCGTAGGAGGCCGGCTGGGAAGGCTGCCGGGAGGTCTGTGGCCGGGATGGGGCGTTGGGGTTCTCCATGGCGAGGCCGGTCGGCCAGGACGGATGCCCTGGCGCGTAAGGAACACCGTGGCCCTCCCGCGCCGGCTCGCGCGGGTCGGCGGGCTGACGGGCGGTGCCGCTGGCGGGGGCCAGGATGTTGGAGAACTCAGCGGCCGGACCCGCGGGCGGGGCGGGAGGTCTGGCGGGCCCTCGCCCGCCGAGCACGAACGGGTCGCGCGCGACGACGCCGAACGGGTCGGCGGACGGCGGGTTCCGGCCGGCGGCCTGCTCGGCCGGGCCGGCTGGCCTCGCGGCGGGACCATCCGCCGGTGCGCCGGGAAGGGCACGGGCCGGGTAGCCCCCCTGCCAGTCCTCGACGCGCCCGTCCGTCGCGAATGGCCCGCCGGGACCCGGCGCCGACCCGCCCCGCGGGGGCGACTGCGGGCCGGGCACGGCACGCGGCGGGGCGGCCGGACGCGGCGGCGGCGGCGCGGCGGCGTGGGTGGACGGATGGTCCGGAGCCCCGACCGACCACCCGTCGGGCATTGGCCTCGGTGGGCCGCCCGGCGAGGCGGACGCGTCGACGGTGAAATCGGTGAGCGGATCGGGCCGTCGCTCTCGCGCGGCCCCGTTCGGGCCGGCCTGCGCGTGGGCCGGAGCCCAGGGGTCGGGGCGCCAACCGTTGGAGCCCGGTGGCGAGACGGGCGGGCGGGCCGGCATCCGGTCGCCCGGATCGAAGTCGATGGGGCCCGGCGCGGGCGGCGGAGCGGCCGCCGAACCGGGCCGCGGGCCGCGGGGGTGCGCGCGCCCGTCTAGGTCGACCTCCGATCGCCAGTCGGCCACCTCGGCGCGACCAAATCCGTTCGGCGCCGCGGGTCCGGGTGAACCGCCGAAGCCGCCCGGAGCACCGAAGCCGCGCGGATCGAAGGCCTGGTCGTTCGGGGCGCCGTACCCGTCGGGAACGCCACGACCGTTGGGAACGCCACGACCGTCAGGCGCGCCACGACCGTCAGGTGCGCCACGACCGTGCGATGAGTCGAATCCGTTCGGGTCTCCGTAGGCACTCGGGTCTCCGTAGGCACTCGGGGCGCCGTAAGCATTCGAGGCGCCGTACCCGCCCGGCCCGCCTGGCCGACCCGGTCCGGCTAGAGCGCCCGGCGCCTGCCTGGAGGCGGCGGGCCCTGGCGGGCGCCGGCCGTCCGGAGCGCCGCCGGGGGCGGCCGAGCCGGGACCAGCCGACGCGCCGTACCTCGGGTTCTCTCCGCCAGGCGGCGGAACCGGTGGGGGCGGTGGGGGTGGGGGGAGCTGGCCGTGCGCGCCCACGCCCGGCAGGCGTCCGACTCCCGGCGTTCTCGGAGGGCCGTCGGCACCGTACGCGCCGCCGAAGTCGGCACCCTGCTCGCCGATGGGCTCGCCGGCGGCGGCGCGGCCCAGGTATCCAGCCGCGAAGGGCAGCGCGGTGGGGTCGAGACGGCCCGTTCCCGCGGGCGCCCTGGCGACGTCCACCCGCGGCTGACCGGCGTACCGCGAGGGCGGATACCCGTCACCGGCATCGATGTCCGCGTCGCTCCTCATGATCCCGCCCGGTCCGCCCCGCCATGGGCGGGGCACTCACGATCCGGCCTGGCGCCCGCTCCGTCCACAGGAAACCCTTCCGTCGGGGGCTGGATCCACCGGTGACTAGAACACCGATGGACTAGCCCATGGCGCGGAAATGGCCAAAGATCACTATAAGCACCCACCCCATAGTCCCATGCCACCCTCTGGCGGGCCTATCCGAGGGGCTTCGCCCGGTCCGGTGGGGACTTTGCCCTGGTGGGTGCCATGCGCCTTCTGACCACTCACCCCACGGTTACCCACGACGGAGGTCGTCACCCGTTCACTCCAGAGCAGTGTGGAACCACGGCGCCGCCCGTGCATGGTCAGCGGCCGGCTCGCGGGCCGCGCGGATCAGCACGGGCCACGCGGGTCAGCACGGATCAGCACAGGTGGCGCGGGGTCAAGCGCGAGCGGCGCGGATCAGCGCGGGCGGCGCGGATCAGATCGCGGCGGGGCCGCCCTCGGCGGGCAGGGGTACGTCCGACCAGTCGCCGGCGTGCGCGAGCGCGTTCGCGGCCGCGAGCACCCGGCGCGCCGGCCAGCCGAGCCGGTCCGCGACCAGCGCCACGTCCTCCCACTCGGGCTGGGCCACGCCGCCAGCGGAACCCCGATCACCACCTCCAAGGTCGCCGACGTGGCCGCCGGCGTTCCGGTCGCCGGCACCGCTGTCGTCGACGTGGGCGCCGGCGAGACCCGGCGAGACCTTGACCCGGATCGCGTGGCCGGCGACCTCGACGACGCGCACGCCGCGGGCCAGCGCATGTTTGCGCACCGCCGTCTCGCGCAGCCCCAGGGTCGAGGTGTGCGCGAAGACGGCCGCCCGCACGCCCGGCGCGGCCACGAGTGGCACCAGCGCGCGCAGCGTGTGCGCCGGGCGGCCCTTCTTCATCAGGATCGGCGTCAGCCAGGCATCCACCGCGCCCGCGGCGAGCAGCGCCGCGAGCACCGACGGCCACACTCGCGGGTCGAGGTCGTCGACGTTGGCCTCCAGCACCAGTTCGTCGGTGGTGACGAGACCACCCAGCTCGCCTCGCCCTCCGGACCCGCCGCGGTCTCGGGTTTCGTCGGCCTGGTCAGCCTGGTCAGCCTGCTCCGCCTCGTCGGCCTGCTCTGCCGGGTCGGGCGGGAGAGCGACGGCGACGGCGACGGCGCCGTCACCGTCATGTGAATGGTCACCGCGCGAGTGACCGCGGTGCGAGTGGTCATGGCGCGAGTGGCCGCCGCCCCGCCAGCCACTACCGCCGAGCGCTTCCTCCAGCGCGTCGCCGAGGACGAGGCGCACGACGTTGGGACGGCCGGGCAGGTCCCGGGTGCCGGCGCCCGCGCCGACGGCGGTCACCCGCAGCGGCGGCAGCTGGCCGTAGCCGGCCACCGACGTGACGACGATCGCGGCGCCGGTCGGCGTGCACAGCTCGACCTGCGCCGGGCCTCCGCTGGCCGGCGCGCCCGCCGCCCGCAGCAGCTCCAGCACGGCGGGCACGGGAACCGGCAACACGCCGTGAGCCGTCCTGGCCCGCCCACCGCCGAGCGCGACCGCGGTGGCCACCAGCTCGTCCAGCCCGAGATAGGCGAGGCCGGCGCTCACGCCCACCACGTCGGCGATGGCGTCCAGCGCGCCGACCTCGTGGAAGTGGACCTCATCCGGCGCGATCCCGTGCACCCGTGCCTCGGCCGCCGCGAGCGCGGCGAAGGTGGCCGCCGCGCGGACCCTGACCGGCTCGGCCAAGGGCGCGCCGGCGAGCAGCCCGCGGACGTCACCCCAGGTGCGGACGGTGTCGTCAGCGGGCACGACGACGTCGACCTTGGTCGCGGCGAGGCCGGCGCGCCGTACCTGGCTCGCCTCGAGCCTGATGGGCAGCCCCAGCGCGTCGACGGCGCCGGCGATGGCGCCGAGCGGCACCCCGGCACCAACCAGGGCGCCCAGCAGCATGTCGCCGCTCGCTCCGCAGGACAGGTCCAGCCAGCCAACCCGTCGCGTCATCGCGGCCCGACCGGCCCCACCGGTTCGGCCGGTTCGGCCGGCCCCACCGGCCTCGGGACGGCCGCGACCGGGGCCCGCGGCCCGCGGCCGTCGCGGCCGTCGTCGACGCCCGCTTCGGTGACGTCGGGTGTGACGGCCGTCGTGCCGCGGGCGCCGGCGGTGGCGCGGGCGACCCGCGCGGCGAACAGGCCGGCGCCGAAGCCGTTGTCGATGTTGCAAACGGCAATCCCGGGCGCACATGCCGTGAGCATCCCGAGCAGCGCCGCGAGCCCGCCGAACGCGGCGCCGTATCCGACGCTGGTGGGCACGGCGACGAGCGGCACTCCGACCAGGCCGCCGATCACGCTGGGCAGGGCGCCTTCCATCCCGGCGACCACCACGAGGCAGTCGGCGCCCGCGAGCACGTCGCGCACCGCGAGCAGCCGGTGCAGCCCGGCCACGCCGACGTCGCACAGCACCTCGACACCCGCGCCGCTGGCCGCGACCGTGAGGGCCGCCTCGTCGGCGACCGGCGTGTCTGAGGTCCCCGCGCAGACGACGACGACCCGGCCGCGGGCCGGCGGGAGCTGGCCGACGGCGACGGTGGCCAGCGGGCGGGCTCGGTCGGTCACCATGGCGTCCGGCCAGTGGGCGAGCAGAGCGTCGACCGTCTCCCTGCCGGCCCTGGTGACCAGGGTGGGCCGGCCGTCACCGCTCGCCGCGCGCAGCGCGGTCACGATGCCGACGGTCTCGGTCGCCGTCTTGCCAGCCGCGTAGACGACCTCCGGGTCCCCGGTGCGCACGCCGCGGTGGGTGTCGACCCGCGCGTACCCGAGGTCCACGAAACCGGCGCCGTCGCCGAGCGGCCCGGCCGCGAGCCGAGCCATCGCCTCGTCCGTGTCGACCCGACCGGCGGCCACCTCGGTCAACAGCGCGCGCAGCTGTTCGGTGTCCATCGGTGCCAGTCTCACCTCCGCCGCCGCTCCGCCGCCGTCTGTTCGGCGCCCGATCGTACGTTCGCCCGCCGGCAGCCGGGGGCCGGCGCGGATGTGGCCGCGGATGTGGCCGACGGCGTCCCTCGTCCCGCGGCTACTCGCTACGGCTGCTCATCCACGCTCCGCAGCCGGGCTCGTTTGTATGACACGAGGATTACAGTTCTGTGGTTTTCCACCGGGAATAGGCAGTATCTGGTTGCGTTGCCTCGATCGGCCGGACAACGTGTTGCGGACCGTTGCCCAGCCCACTTCCACACGACGAGGCCCGGCCAGCCGCCGGTGCACGGGGCAGGGCGCAGGGCGCCCACACTCAGGAGAGGTACCTGTGGCAGAAACGACACCGTTCGCCGACGATCCCGATCCGCGGCCACGCCGCCGCGGCCGCCCACACCTCGGCCGGCTGTTCGGCCGCGGCGTCGGGCCACGCGTGGTCGGCGTCGCGGCCGTGCTGGCAGTCACCCTGGGCGCGGCCGCCTGTGGCGGCTCCGACGACGACTCCGGGCAGCCTGCCGCCAGCGGTACCACCAGCGCCGCCAAGGGGCACCTGACCATCGCCGACGCCGGGTTCACCGAGAGCAAGATCCTGGCCGACATGTACGGCCAGCTGCTCACCAAGGCCGGCTTCGAGGTGGACCGGACCTCGGTGCAGAGCACCGAGATCGCCCAGTCCTCACTGGAGAGCGGCCAGATCGACGTCATGCCGCAGTACGTCGCCACCTACGCCGACCTGCTCAACTCGCTGGTCAACGGCAAGGACGCGGCGTCGGTCTCGTCGTCGGACCTGGACGCGTCGCTGGCGGCGCTGCGCAAGCTCGCCACCGGCAAGGGCCTCACCGCGCTGGACCCGGCGGACGCCGTCGACCAGAACGCGTTCGCCGTCAGCAAGGACTTCGCGTCCAAGAACGGCCTCAAGACGCTGTCCGACCTGGGCGCCAAGGGCCTCGAGGTGAAGATCGCCGCGGGTCCCGAGTGCGCGACCCGGCCGTTCTGCCAGCCGGGCCTCGAGAAGACCTACGGCATCAAGGTCACCGGGATCGTCGAGACCGGCGTCGACACCGCGCAGACGAAGTCCGCGGTCAAGGACAACACCGCCCAGCTCGGGCTGGTCCTGACCACGGACGCCACGGTCGACGACTACGACCTGGTCGTGCTCGACGACGACAAGAAGCTGCAGAACGCTGACAACCTGGTTCCGATCGTCAACACGAAGTCACTCACGCCCGAGATCAGCGCGGCGCTGAACGCGCTGGCGCCCGTGCTGACCACCGCCGACCTCGCCGAGCTGAACAAGAAGGTCGACTCCGACCGGGAGAAGACCTCCGACGTCGCCGAGGAATACCTGAAGAGCAAGAACCTGCTCGCCTAGCAGTCCGAAGCCGGCCCGGTCTCGACCGGGCCGCGGACGCTAGTCGGTAGGAAGATCGGCCCTGGGCGGCGGCACCTGCGGGTGCCGCCGTTCCTGGTCGAGGGGGCGGGTCGTGTCCGGGTCGGGTTCGATCGGCCGCGCGCTCGCGCGCGGCCCCCACCGGCGCCGGCGGGCCGGCAGGGTCACCTCCGCGTCTACGGCTGGCACCGGGCCGCCCGCCGCCGCGGCGGCGGGCGGCCAGTCGTCGCCTTCTCCCCAGCCCGGCCCATCCGTCTGCGACGGGTCCCCGGACCACGAAGACTGGGGCCAGTCCGAGGTCGACGGTGGTCGCGGAGCTGCCTGCGGCCGCGTGCGGCTTCCCCATCTGCGGGTGGGCTTCGGCTGGTCCCTGGGAACCGTGGCGGCCGCTGGCCAGCCAGCGGGCGGCGACTGGTCCCCGGGCGGCGGCATCATCGCCGGAAGAACCTCTCGCCCGGCCGACCAGGTCTCACCGCCCGACCAGGGCTCGCCGGTCGGCCAGTCGCCCGCCGTCTCCGGTGCGTCGGCCTCGGCGCGGCGCGCCGCGCGGATCCGCCGAAGCTCCCGCGCCTGCCCGAACACCGTCGCGCCGGCCGCCGCGGCCGCGAGGACGAAGCCCAGCGGGCCGGGCATCTCTATCAGCCCGACGGCGCCACCGCCGACCCAGCCGAGCTGCAGGACGGTCTCCGAGCGGGCGAACGCCGAGTTGCGCACGTCGTCGGCGGTGTCCCGCTGGATGATCGCGTCCAGGGCGAGCTTGGCCATCGAGGCGGCCAGCATCGCCAACAGCGCGGCGAGCAACGCCGTGAGCTTCGCGTAGGTGACCGCCGCGAGCGCGCAGCTGCCCGTCGTCAGCAGCAGCGCGAGGGTCAGGAGACGTTCGGGGCGACGCCGGCCGAGCCGCCCGCCGATGAGGACGCCCAGACCACTGCCGACAGCCGCCGCCGCGGCCAGCACGCCGAGCCACAGCGAGGTTCCGCCCTCGGCGCGCAGCAGGAAGGCCAGGTAGAAGGTCAGGAATCCCACAATCGTGCGCAGCACCAGGGTCGAGCGCAGCGCCGCCGGTGACCCGCCGAGCACCGCCCGCACGGCGGCGCGCGCCCGGGCCGGCCGGCTCTGGTTCCTCTGCTTCTTCTCCCCGGCGACCAGGGGAGCCCGCGGGCCGGTCGCGGAGGCGACCACGTCCCGCAGCCGGCGCTCTCCCTCGTTCGAGTCGACCCGCTTCGGCAGCTTGAACGCGTACGGCACGCCGGCCAGGTAGAGCACCGCGCAGATCCGCAGCACCCACGGGTAACCGACGTAGGGGATGTGCGCGACGCCGAGGCCGACCGGGGCGGCGATGGTGCCGGCAACGATGTTGACCATCGACATTCGCGAGTTGACCTTGACGAGGGTCAGCTCCGGCGGAGCCACCCGCGGGATGACCGCGCTGCGCGCGACCCCGAACGCCCGCGAGAGCATGAGCAGGCCGAGCGCAAGCGGGTAGACCGCGAGCCCGGTCAGCGAGGCGGCCAGCTGCCAGGCAAGCATGCCGCGGCCAAGGCAGAGCGCGGCGAGGGCCGAGCGCCGCCCGTAGGGAAACCGGTCGAGGACCGGTCCGATCACGGGCGCGAGCAGCACGAACGGCACCATCGTGATCAACAGATAAAGGGCGACTTTGGAGCGCGCCTCACCCGTCGGGACGGAAAAGAACAGCGATCCAGCCAGCACCACGGTGACCAACGCGTCGCCGGCGGCATTGATCACGGACAGGTCGAGCAGGGCCGCGAGCCCTGATCGGTCCGCGCCATCCCGTCTCGTCGACGCGCGCACCCGAGTCAGGCCCGTGCCCATCCCGGCGCGGGCCTTTCCCACCGTTCGGCCGATCCCGCCAGTACCCACCCTGCCGAGTGTGCTCGCGAAACAGCCGCTGGGCCACGACCACGCCGGGCGTACCGGTCACGGTTGGGCGAGAATGTATTCGTGGACGATGTGACAGGCGCTGACGACGCCGTGAGCGCAACCCCGGCGACGCCGGCCGCGGCCTCAGCTACGCCTGTGGCCGCGCAGCCGGATACGTCGATCGCGGCCGGGACGCCAGACCCCGTGACCAGCGAGGAGGCACCGGAAGCGCTCGCCGGCCAGGCCGCCGAGCCGGTTGCCGTTTCGGCCGAGGCCCCGACGAGTAACCCCCCGGTTCCCGATACGCCGGCCGCCGAGACACCGACCGTTGAGACACTCTCCGGGGAGCAGCCCACTGCCGAGACGGTGACGGTGCCGACCGCCGAGGCCTCCGAGGAACCCGAAGCAGTCACGCCACCCGAAGCCGAGCCCGAGACGGTGCCGACCGCCGAGGCCTCCGAGGAACCCGAAGCAGTCACGCCACCCGAGCCCGAGCCGGCTGTCGCCGAGATCCAGGGCGCGGCGGACGAGGACGAGACGGTCGACGAGGGGGGCCGTGGTCGCGCGGGGCGGGCCGTCCGGGCCCCCGACCCGGTCTGTGCGGCCGCGGTCGACGTCGCCCGCGAGGCCGCCGTCGAGGAGGCCGGCGACGCGGACGCGGTCGGCGAGCACCTCAGCGTCGAGGCCGAGGGTGAGCGACTGGTGCTGCACCGGTTCGCCTGCCGCACACCCGCCTACCGGGGCTGGGTGTGGGCCGTCATCACCGCGCGGGCGCCACGGGTTCGCCGGGTGACCGTCGACGACGTGGTGCTGATGCCGGGCGAGGGCGCGCTGCTCGCGCCGCCCTGGGTGCCGTGGTCGCAGCGGCTGCGCCCGGGCGACGTCGGCGTCGGCGATCTGCTGCCGACCGCCGTCGACGACCCCAGGCTCGCGCTGCGCCGTAGCGACGTCGACGAGCTCGTCGACACCGACGACTTCCTGGAGCTCGGCCTCGGCCGGCCGCGGGTGCTGTCGGCGATCGGCCGCGAGGAGGCCAGCGCGCGCTGGTACGCCGGGGAGCCCGGCCCGGACGCGCATGTGGCGAAGGTCGCCCCGGCCACCTGCCTCACCTGCGGCTTCCACGTGCGGCTGGCCGGCGCGCTTGGCCGCCTGTTCGGCGCGTGCGCCAACGAGCTGGCGCCGGACGATGCACGGGTGACCTCCATCGACCACGGCTGCGGCGCCCATTCCGAGGCGCTGGTCGCGCCGTCGGCGCATCCCGAGTCAGTGCCCTTCGACGAGGATCCATCCGATCTGACGCCGACGGACGTCGAGCTGGTCGGCGCGACGGCGGGCGGCGCTGGCGGGGACGCTTCCGGCATCAGCCACGCCGGCCGCCCGGAGCCATACGGTCACGCCTGAACCGGTCTGAACCGCGCGTGGACCGCCTTTGAAGCGCGCGCTCCGCCGGGCGGCCCAACCGGCCCCCCGGTGGGGCATCGACACCGCTCGGCGGAGGCCCCCGGGGCCGCCAGGCCGCCGGCGTCCCCGCCGCCCCCGGCATGCCCGCGGGATGCCCGGGGTCCGCGGCGGTGGCGCACGAGCCGGACGTGCCGATCCGGGTCGAGTCGCCACCGAGCCGGACATGGAGATGCGGGGCACCACGCACCGTCGACGGCGATGCTAAGGTCCGTCAACAAAGTCCTGTTTGCCCGTCTTGGAAACCCCGTGCTGTTACCGCGCCATCCGACACGGTGGCGCTTCCGGTGGGCATGTTGATTCCTTCGATGGCGCACGGAACCGACCCAGGGCCGCCAGGCCGACCCCGGACCCCGAAGGAACGTGACCGGCAGGACCGACCACGCGCCTCAGGCGTGACAATAGTGCGACGCAACGTAACAGCGACACGAAAGCCAGGAACCATGCCTCGGACACGCCGATGAGCCGCACCCTGATCGTCACCGCCGTGCAGGCGGAGGCGGACGCGGTGTGCGCGGGCCTGATGGGTAGCTGGTCGCGTTCCCGCGGACGTTCCGCCGAGGCGCCGAGCGCGCCCGTCTCGCCCGACTGGGACCGGCAGTTGCTGACCACGTCCACCCTCGGCCCCTACGTCGGGCGCCGCCGCGGCCCCGTGACGGTGCTCGCCGCCGGCACTGGCGGGCCGGCGGCCTCGGCCGGCACCGCGGTGGCGCTCGCGGTCGCGCAGGCGGCGGGCGACCCCTTCACCCTCGTGCTGTCCATGGGGGTCGCGGGCGGGTTTCGCGGCTGGGCCGAGATAGGCGACCTCGCGGTGGCGGGGCGGCTGATCGCCGCCGACCTGGGCGCCGAGTCGGGCCTCGACGACCTGCGCGAGCCGCAGGGCCAGATCCACGAGATGGATCGCAGCCTCGGCTTCCACAGCACCGGCGCGCCGCCGCTGCCACGCACCACCAGCTCGTCCGTCGACGGCAAGTTCCTCACCCTGGACGACCTGGGTCTCGGCTCGTCCACGATCGTCCCGGACCCCGAGCTCGTCGAACGGCTGCGCACCGTGCTCGGGCTGACCGGCCGCCGAGTGGCCGCCGGCCCGGTGCTCAGCGTCGCCACCGTCACCGGCACCGAACTTCGCGCGGCGACTCTCACCGCCCGCTTCGACCCGGTCGCGGAGGGCATGGAGGGCTACGCGGTCGGCATCGCCGCCGCGGCCTTCGGGGTGCCCGTCGGCGAGATCCGCGCGATCAGCAACCAGGTGGGCCGGCGCGACCGGGGCAGCTGGAACATGCCGTCCGCGCTCGCGAGCCTGCGCACCGCGGCGGGCGCCCTGGTCGCCCACCCTGACGGCCTGCTCCAGACGCTCTGACATTGGTTCGCTCCGTGCGGGCACGGCGCTCCGGCCCCGTACTCGCTTCGCTCCCACGGGACCTCCGCGCCGTGTCCTCCTCCGCGAACGTGCGCTCCGGCGACCTCGCTGCGGCCCGGCCCACTTCGCTTCGCTCGTGGGTCGGGCCTCCGCGAGGCGCGCCTCCGCGCCAGCTCGGTTGCGACCCGCTTGACCGGCGCTAGTCCAAGATCGGGGCCCGATCTGGAGCAGATCCTTGCGGGAGCCACCCACGAGCGAAGCGAACGTGGCCCTGGGAGCACAGCCGTTCGGGTTGGTGACGATCAACGGCGGGTGACCGTGCGGCGCGGAGGCGCGCCTCCGCGGAGACCCGACCCACGAGCGAAGCGACGTGGCCCTGGGAGCACAGCCGTTTCGGGTTGGTGACGATCAACGGCGGGTGACCGTACGGCGCGGAGGCGCGCCTCCGCGGAGGCCCGACCACGAGCGAAGCGAAGTGGTTGGGCCGCAGCGGAGGTCGCCGCAGCGCACGTGAGCGGAGGAGGACGGCGCGCGGAGGTCCCTTCCGCAGCGAAGCAAGGAAGGGGCCGGAGCGCGCCGCCCGCACGGAGCGAACCAAAATACACAGCATGGCAACCGAGCTGACCCAGCCCAGGCCGACCGCCGCGCCCGGGGGTGTGGCGCCGCTGAGTCTGGCTATCTCGCCGTGCCCGAACGACACCTTCGCGTTCCATGCGCTGGCGCATGGCCTGGTGGCGGGGATGCCGCCGGTGTCGGTGACGTTCGCCGACATCGACGTGCTCAACGCGCGGGCGGCCGAGGGCCTGGACGACCTGGTGAAGGTGTCCTACGCCGCGCTGCCGTGGCTGCTCGACGGCTACCGGCTCCTGCCGTCAGGCGGCGCGCTCGGCCGCGGCTGCGGCCCGCTGGTCCTGATGGCCGCCGGCCGCGCGCCCGGCGGCGGCCCTGACGCCGCCCAGGTGGATGAGCGGGCGACGGGCACGGCCGGCCCGGGAGTCCTGCGCGGCGCCAGGGTGGCCATCCCCGGCACCCGCACCACGGCGTATCTGCTGTTCCGGCTCTGGGCCGCCGGCGTCGACGTGGCCTCGGTCGACGTGCTCCCGTTCGACCAGATCATGCCCGCGGTCCGCGACGGCCGCTACGACGCGGGCCTGGTGATCCACGAGTCCCGGTTCACCTACCCGTCCTACGGGCTGGTGTCGGTGGCCGACCTCGGTGACTGGTGGGAGGGAGCCACCGGCCTGCCGATCCCGCTCGGCGCGATCCTCGCCCGCCGGGATCTGCCCGCCGCCGTCGGCGACCTCGGCGTCGCCGTGCGGACCAGCGTCGCGGCCGCCTTCACCGACCGGGCGGCGTCCGCGGGCTGGGTGCTGGCGCATTCCCAGGAGATGGCGCCCGAGGTCGTCCAGGCGCACATCAACCTCTACGTCAACGACTTCAGCCTCGATCTCGGTGACGAGGGCTACGCCGCCGTCGAGGAGCTCCTCGGACGGGCCGCCGCCGAGGGCCTCGTCCCCCGCCTTCCCACCGCCCTGCGCTGAACCGCCAGCCCTGGACTTCGAACGCCAGCCCTAGACTTCGAGCTCGCTGGCGACGGCGTGGACGACCTTGGCGACGCGCTGGGCGGCGCGGCGGTCGGGGTAGCGGCCGCGTCGCAGGTCCCGCTGGACCTCGTCGAGCATCTTGATCATGTCTTCGACCATGCTGTGCAGCTCGTCGGGGCTGCGCCGGGCGGCCTGTGCCGCCGCCTTCGCCACCGACGGGGGCGCCGCGAGCACCCGGACGGACAGGGCCTGGTCGCCCTTGCGGCCGGCGGCGACGCCGAACTCGACGCGGTCGCCCGCGCGGAGCTTCTCGACACCGGGCGGAAGCGCCGCCTTGTGGACGAACACGTCGCCGCCGTCGTCGCGGCTAAGGAAACCAAATCCCTTGTCGACGTCATACCACTTGACCTTGCCGGTGGGCACGGGCGACCTCGTTCTGTGACACGACGGGATGGAACAGGGCCAAAGAAGGCGCGGCCACCTGTACCCGGCCGCGCCTTCGCCGGCCTTCGCCCCGGGCGACCGGGGCGGCTCGACCAGCCAACGACGGTCATCAGGCTATAGGGCGCGCGCCCGTCAGGCGCAGGAATTCATCCGCGCCAGTCAGCGGTCGACAGCCGACAGCCGAAAGTCAGCGGTCAGGACAGCAGCTCGTTCATGGAGCCGGAGCGGAAGCCACGCGGGTCGACCTCGACGGCGGGGAAGCCCTCCACGACGGCGACCAGGTCCGGCCGGTCGGCGAGGGTCGTCACCAGCCCGGCGTCCACCTCGATGCGCGCCCGGTCACCCAGGTCCCGCACCCGCAGGTCGCTGTAGTCCAGCCCGGCTCCCGCCAGCGCGAGCCGAAGCGCCCCCTCCGCCTGCTCGACGCGGGCGAGCCGGCTGGGGGTCACCTCGATGCCGTAGGCGATCCGGCTGGCGAGGCAGGCGGCGGCCGGCTTGTCGGCGGTGACGAGGCCCAGCCGGCGCGAGGCGGCCCGCACCTGGCGCTTCGTGAGGCCGGCGTCGAGCAGCGGGGTGGCGGCCCCGCGCTCGGCCGCCGCCCGGATGCCGGGACGGAACCCGGCGACGGCGTCGTCGGCGTTGGTCCCGGTGACGACGTGCGCGAGGCCCAGCTCGGCCGCGAACGGCAGGAGAGTCTCGGTGAGCTCCGCCTTGCAGAAGTAGCACCGGTCGGCGCCGTTCGCCCGGTAGCCGGGCCGGGACTGCTCGTCGGTCGCGGGCAGCACGTGGCGCACGCCCAGGTCGCCGGCGAGCGCGCGCGCCCCGGCGAGCTCCGCCGCCGGCAGCGACGGCGAGACGGCTGTCGCCGCGACGACGGCGTCCGGACCGAGCGTGCGCACCGCCCACGCGAGCAGGAAGGCGGAGTCGGCGCCGCCGGAGAAGGCGACGAGCACCGAGCCGAGGTCGGTCAGCCTCGCGGACAGGGCCGCGCCCCGCCGGTCGAGCACGGTGTCGGCCAGCCAGTCGGGAAACGCGGCGAGCGCGCCCAGGACCACGTCGGCGCCCGCGGCGGCGAGGGCCGCCGCGTCGTGCGGCCCGGTGGTCAGCCCGACGGCGAGGGCGCCACCGGCACGGGCCCCGATCATGTCGCCCTCGTGGTCGCCGACGAAGATCTCGACGCCGAGTTCGCGGATCGCGTCACCCTTGGTGCTGGCGTAACGGTTGCCGACGACGACGTCCGGCTCGATGCCGATCGCCGCGAGGCTGGCACGGGCCTGCGGCTCGTTCTTCGCGGTGACCACGACCACCCGGCCACCCTCGCGGCGCACCGCCTCGATGGCCTCCACGGCGCCGGGCATCCGCTCGGACACCGGGATCGCGTGCACCGCGTACAGCTCGCGGTACAGCGCGGCGACCGCCGCGATCTCGCCGGGCGGGAACCAGTTCGCGAGCTCCTCCTCCAGCGGCGGGCCCAGCCGGCTGACGGCCAGCGCGCTGTCGACCGGGACGCCGGTACGCGCCGAGAGCTCCACGTATGTCGCCGCGATGCCGCGGCGCGCGTCCAACAGCGTCAGGTCCAGGTCGAACCCGACAACCAGCGAAGAAGCAGGCGCACCATCTGACACTCCCTGAGCCTAACGACCGCGCTCGCTCGCCGGCCGGCGCCGACCGGATCGGCGTCAGAGCTGGATGGTCACGCCGTCGCCGAGGAGTCCGTCGTGCAGCTCGAGACGTGACGGATGGGCCACCGACGGGATGTCGAACACGAGCGTGCCGCTGACTTCTCCGTCCGGCTTGACCGAGTTCCAGAGGCTCTCCAACGGGAAGTACCAGCGGGAGCTGGAGTAGGCCTCGTGCTTGCCGCCGTTCTGGTCGAACATGAACTGCTGGTTGGCGACCAGGCCACGCGCGGTGTTCCCGGCGTTGTGGACGCTCACCTTGACCAGGCAGTACTGCCCGTCCGGATGCTTCTTGATGATCACACCGATCTCGGTCACGCCGCAGCGCACGTCCTTGATGGTGAACTCCAGCGAACCGTCGCGGTAGACCCGCTCGGTGGGCGTCGGCGTCGCCGGCGTCGCCGACGTCCCGGACGAACCGGAGCCGACGTCGCTGGACGTGCCCGGGTTCAGCGCGATCGCGGCGATCGCCGCCGCTCCCAGGACGAGCAGCAGGACGGTGAGCCAGAGCCCGACGCGGCTGCCGCGGTTGCCCGGCCCGCGACGCCGGGCAGGCGGCGGACCGCCCGGCCCTCCGCCTGGTGGGCCGCCCCCGGGCCAGTGCCGTTCGCCCCCGACGGGGGTCGACGGCCGCCGCGGCGACACGATCCCCCCGGAAGCTCCGGGGTAGGCGGCGGCCTGGCCTCGGTTGGGTGCGGCCTGCCCCTGCCCCGCTTCCCGGGCCCCCGGTGGGCGCTGACCCGCAGGACCGTGACCGGCGGCGCCGTAGCCGGGCGGCGCGACCCTCGTCCTGGGCAGCCCTCCGGCCCGGCCCACGCCGCCCTGGTCCGGTCCTTGCTGGCCTGGGCCGTGCTGGTCGGGGCCGGTCAGCGCCGCCACGACGGGGCCGGCCATCACGTCCGCCCGATCCGCGGCGAGCCCGAGCAGCTCCTCCCCCGGGGCGAGGCCCGCGCCGCCGCTCGGGCCCGTCTCGACCAGGGCGAGCAGCAGGTCGCGAGCGCTGGGCCGGCCGTCGGGGTCCTTCGTGAGCGCCGCGGCGACCAGGCCGTACAGCGGCGGCGCGAGGCCGATCAGGTCGGGCTCGGCCGAGACGGTCCGGTAGGCGAGGTCGATGTCCTGCCCCTCACCGAAGGGGTGCCGGCCGGTACCGGCGTAGGCCATGAGGATGCCCCAGGTGAACACGTCCGCGGCCGGCCCGATCGGCTGCCCGTTGATCTGTTCGGGCGCCATCCAGCCGGCGGAGCCGAACCCCCAGGACGTCGGTTTGGCCTTGCTGTCCGCGGCCACGGCCTGGGCGATGCCGAAGTCGATGACCCGGGGCCCGGACAGCGAGAGCAGCACGTTGCTCGGCTTGAGGTCACGGTGGATCAGCCCGGCCCGGTGGATCGCGGTGAGCGCGGTGGCCACCCCGACCGCGAGACCGGTCAGCGTCGACGACGTGAGCGGGCCACCTCTGGCGATCGCCTGGTCCAGGCGCAGGCCGTCGATGAACTCGGTCACCAGGTATGGCGCGGACGCGTCGGGGTCGGCGTCGAGCACCTCGGCGGTGCAGAACGGGGCGACCCGGCGGGCGGCGGCCACCTCCTGGCGGAAGCGGCGGCGGAACTCCTCGTCCGCGGCCAGGTCGGGCCGGATGACCTTCACGGCGACCAGCCGGCCGGCTGGCCCCCGCCCGAGGTAGACCGTTCCCATCCCGCCGGTTCCGAGCCGGCTGAGCAGGGCGTACGGACCGATCCGGCGGGGGTCGTGCGCGGCGAGCGGCTCGCCTGGCACACCGGAGGCCGGGCGTCGCGCCGCGCCCGCCACGTCCTCCGTCACCCGCGCCCCCGGTCTCCTGGCCCGATGACCCCGGTCACCCTCGCCGTTGTCCCGCCCGCTCTCGCTTCCGTCCCGCCATGCCGCCAGCCAGTGAGCACCGCGCGACCTGGCGCGACCCACCAGCCGCAGTCTGCCCCATCACCCCGGTTCCCCGCCCCCCGCGTTCAGCTAGCCGACACCCCGGGCGACGACCTGTCGGGGTCGTCGGGGGGGAGGAACGAGACACGGCGACCGCAGTCGTCGCAGACGGCGACCGCGGCTCCCGGCTCCTCGTCGGAGGGAACGAGGTGAGCCAGCGGGACGATCCCGGAACACCAGGGGCAGGTCAGCCACGGGCCGTCGGTCTGGCCGTCGTGGACAGAACCGCCAGTTGTCATGCCTCCACGATCGCATGCGGTAGGAGACACTGGGCACATGCCGGAGCTACCGGAGATGGAAGCGCTTGCGTCGGTCCTGAGAGAGCGCGCGGTCGGCAAGGTGGTCGCGCGGGCGGAGCCGGTCGCGATCAACGCGCTGCGCACCGTCTCTCCGGGGCCCGGTGACCTGGTGGACGCGGCATTGGTCGACGCCACCCGGCACGGGAAGTTCCTGGACCTGGTCTTCGCCGCGGCGGGCGGCGAGCGGCTCGACCTGGTCACCCATCTGTCCAGAGCCGGCTGGCTGCGCTGGAAGGACAGCCAGCCGGCCGCGCCGGGACGCGCCGGCCGAGGGGGGCTCGCGTTCCGGCTGGTGTTCACCGACGGGTCCGGCTTCGACCTGACGGAGGCGGGCACCCAGAAACGGCTAGCCGTCTACCTGGTGCGCGACCCGGCCGAGGTGCCAGGCGTCGCGAGGCTCGGGATCGACCCCTTCGACGACGCGTTCACCGTCGAGGCGCTCGCGGGGCTGCTCGCGGCCGCCGGGCGGGCCCAGATAAAGGGGGTGCTCACCGACCAGTCGGTGCTCGCCGGGGTGGGTAACGCATATTCCGACGAGACGCTGTGGGCGGCGAGGCTCTCGCCGTTCGCGCCCGCGAGCGGTCTCGGCGCCGAGCAGGTCGCGGCGCTGCATGCCGCGGTGGTCGGGGTGCTGCGCGCCGCCGTCGACGCGGCCGGCGGCCTGGGCGCCGCGGACCTGAAGGCGGAGAAGAAGGCGAACCTGGCTGTCCACGGCCGCACCGGACAGGCCTGCCCGCGCTGCGGCGACACCGTGCGTCAGGTCGCCTTCGCGGACCGGAGCCTGCAGTACTGCCCCACCTGCCAGACGGGCGGCCGGATCCTCGCTGACCGCCGCCTGTCCCGCCTGCTCAAGTAGCCGCGGGCCGGAGCCACCTCTGGCCATGATCGGAGGCACTTCCCGGTGCCGGCCGGAGGCACTTCCGGGTCCCGGGGCCAGGCCGGCCACCGCGCCGACGGCGGGCCCCAGTCGCCGGATCGCCGTCTCGGAATGCGAGGATGGCGTGGTGGGAGCTGACCAACTGCCGACCGTCACGGTCGCTGACATCCCGCCGAACCATTCCTCCGACCTCGGCGCCGCCGATCCAAGAGGGACCTCGGCCGGATTGTTCCTGCTCGACGTGCGCGAGCCGGAGGAGTGGACGGCCGGTCACATCGACGGAGCGGTCCATATTCCGATGGGGGAGCTCACCGGCCGTCTCGACGAGGTCCCGCGCTCGGCGAGGGTGGTGGCGGTCTGCCGCTCCGGCCACCGCTCGGGCAGGGTCACCGCCTTCCTGGTCGACGGCGGCTGGGACGCCTACAACCTCGAGGGCGGCATGATGGCCTGGGCCTCGGCCGCCCGCCCGATGACGGCCGACACGTCAGTCCCGCCCTTCGTCCTGTAGCGGCGGGCCGGCCCGCCGCGAAGGCGTTCCCGCGAGGGCGTTCCCTGGCGGCGGTTGCCCGCGCTGTCCCGCGTCGGGTGGCCTACCTGAGCTCGGCGATGGTCACGGGCGCGCCGGCCAGCAGGGCGAGCGAGACCGGTGGGTCCTCGAGGCGACTGTTGTGGTCGCTGGGGCGCAGTCCGTCGAGCATCAGGTCGACATAGCGGCGCCAGGTGCCCCCGGTCGGCGCGTCGGTGAGCTCGAGGATCACCCGCAACGCACGTAGCAGCACGATCAGGTCCGCGAGCACCACGTCCGCGCGCAACAGGCCGGCCCGCTGAGCATCGGCGAACATCGTCCCGATCAGCGGCACCACCTCGTCGAACACGGCCGCTCGGGTGCGTCCGGTCCAAAGCCGGCGGGAGACGAATGCCCACCGGCAGGCGTCGTCGCTCAGTCCGGTCACCAGGAACTCGCGCAGCGCCCGCCCGGGCGGCTGTGCCTCGATGGCGACGACCGCGAGCTCACGCACCCGCCCGACCGCGGTCACGAGGGTCTCCTCCACGAGCGCGTCCTTGTTGGGGAACCGGCGGTACAGCGTGCCCATGCCGACGCCGGCGCGCCGGGCTATCTCGTCCACGCCCACGCTCAGGCCCTGCTCGATGAACAGTTCGCGGGCCGCCCGTAGGATGCGCTCCCGGTTCCGCTCCGCGTCGCGACGCAAGGGCCGACCCGGCCCAACCACCTTGACTACCTTGACCACCTGCGAGCCCCCCGGGTGCATGCGGCCACTGTAAGGGCCCCAAGCCAGCGGGATCGGCCCATTCGATCACACACCCGAATTCGTGGGTCGCAACCGGCGCCGGAGGTGCCAAAGTGCAGGATGGGGGGCGGATCGCGCTTCTCGTCGACTACCCGGAAGATTGGGCCGACGAGGCAGACTGCCCACGGACGATCGGGCGGCGGTCGCAGCGGCGGCGGCGGACAGCGGACAAAGGACAGGCGGGCGTAGATGAGCAAGTTGGTGTCGCGACGAATGAGCGTGGCGGCCGCGGCATTGGTGACCAGTGTGGTCGCCGCGATGCTGTTGACCTCGTGCGATGGGGTCCAGCAGGCCGTCGACAGTCTCTCGAGCCCAACACCCACGCCGGCGGCGGGCCCGGCGACGGGCGGCGCGGCCGGGGATGGCTCGGCGCTGGCGGTGCTGGCCACCCTGCAGGTGCAGCCGCTGAGCACCGAGAAGAAGTACGACCGCGACGAGTTCGGCACCGCCTGGAAGGACGTCGACCACAACAGCTGTGACACCCGCAACGACATCCTGCACCGCGACCTGCGTTCGGTCACGGTCGGCAAGAACGACGACTGCATCGTGCTCTCGGGCGAGCTGAGCGACCCGTACACCAACCGGATCATCCGCTTCAACCGGGGCCGGGACTCCTCGGCGGTGCAGATCGATCACGTCGTCGCGCTCGCCGACGCCTGGCGTACCGGCGCGTACGCCTGGACCGACGACGTGCGGGAGGCCTTCGCCAACGACCCGCAGAACCTGCTCGCCGTCGACGGCCCAACGAACATCGACAAGAGCGACCAGGACGCGAGCGAGTGGCTCCCGCCCGCCAAGGGCTACCAGTGCAGCTACGTCGCCCGTCAGGTCGGCCTGAAGGCCCGCTACCACCTTTGGGTCACCCAGGCCGAGGCCGATGCCATGCGCGGCGTCCTGTCCACCTGCCCCTCCCAGCCCGAACTGGGCGAGTAGGGCGGTCCCGCGGCCGGACGCTTCGCGCCCCAGCAGGGACCCCGGCCTCGCGTCGCCAGCGGTGGTCGGGTCGCGATCCCGGACGACCGGGAACCTCGCGTCCCGCCTCGTCGCCAGACAGCCGAGGCCATGAGATGTCCTAGGGCGGCCCGCGGAACGGCGGGCTCGTGGGGACGGCGGGCCCGTGCCACCACGCCGGTGGCGATCCGGACCAAGGAGTCCAGATCGCCACCGGTGACGCCGGCGTAGCGAGCGGGCGCCAGTAGCCGCGACGGACACGGCAACCCCGCCACTTCCGCTCACACCTACCAGTATTTCCCAATCCGGCAGTTTTCAAAAGATTTACCAATGTGCCCCTGCTCGCGAATGGGTACCAAAACTCGGAAAGGTAGCCGGAAAGAATCGCCGGGGAACATATCGACACCCGGCCGCGTCCCGTTCGGATCAGTGGCACCGCGACGACGGGTCCGAGGTTCGGTCACCTCACCCACCCGCCGGAGTTCACCTCATCCACCCCGTCACGGCCTCGAACGCCCTTTCGATCCAGCGCCACCGACGCCGACGAGAAGACGAGACCCAGCCTGCCGCCCACCCAAGCCAGGAACAGATCCACCGCACAACTTCAACCAACCTCGACCACATGCCCCGACCAAGGCCGATACAGCCACGACGAAAGCGTCGTCCAGCCGTCCCCGGTCTCCTCCCCGCCCCCTCCACCAACCCCGATCAGGAGGGACCAGGAGGCGAATCCCCAGCTCGACGCCCCGACTCCCCGCCAGAGCCCGCGTCAGCCAACACAAGAGCCGGGACCGCCCGACAAAAGAAGAGCTCCCGGAATACCGCACCCCCAGCCACCAGTCTCGCCGCGGCACCGGCTATCCGAGGCCCAGCGAAAGAGCCAATCCCATACGGCCCCAAAAAACACCGCAGCAACATCGCTAAAGCGATCCGAAGCCCCACCAACAGCACGCAAAAGCTGGAAACCAACCGAATGGGGGTTCCAGGGGGCGAAGCCCTCCCTGGCGCGGGGACCGGGGCTCGGCCCCGGAGCAACATAACGCGGGAGCCCAGGAGTAAATCCCGAAAGGGATTTACGAACAAGATTGAGCCGATCGCGTGGGCGAGGGGGGAGTTGAACCCCCACGTCCTTTCGGACACACGGACCTGAACCGTGCGCGTCTGCCATTCCGCCACTCGCCCGAGTGGTCTTATCTCGTGACCGGAGCTACCGTACCACGTCCGCGTGGGGCGGTGACGCGGGGCGGCCTCGCCATCGGACATCGGCGGTGCACGGCGGGACTGGTTGCGGGTCAGGCGGTATGGCGGCGCGCGGCTGGTCTCCGGCCGGGCCGGTGGACGGGCGGACGGGCGCGCGATCCGGCCCGGGGTGGACCTATGACATCGGGCTTGACGGGGTATCGGTAAGACGACCTACGCGAAGCACCCGAAGACGGTGGCGGCCAGCGCCCTGTCAGATAGCGTCCCCTGCCAACCAGCGTCCCCCGCCAACCAGCGTCCCCCGCCGCCGACCCCGGCTGGTCCCGCCATACACACTGACTCGTAACCAGTCCCGCCGGGCGCTGCCGGCGCCCGATGACGGGGGCGGCGCGCGTCCTCGTCATACGATCCACAGACCGGGCGAAGGGAGGTCGGGCATGGGCGTGCTGCAACGCTTCGAACGCCGCCTGGGCGGCCTCGTGGAGGGCGCGTTCGCGAAGGTCTTCAAGGGCGGCGTGGAACCGGTCGAGATCGCGGGCGCCCTGGCGCGGGAGACCGACGACCGGCGGGCGATCAGCTCGAACCGGGTGCTGGTGCCGAACCAGTTCGCGGTGGAGCTGGCGAACGGGGACTATGCGCGGCTCGCGCCCTATGCCCGGGCGCTGTGCGACGAGCTGGCGGAGATGGTCCGGGAGCACGCGGCGGAGCAGCGGTACACGTTCGTCGGGCCGGTCAGCGTGAAGCTGTCGGAGGCGCAGGACCTCGACGTCGGTGTGTTCCGGATCCGCAGCAGCGTGGCCTCGGCCGATCCGGGAGTTGTCGCCGGCCCGCGCGGCGCGGCGCCGCGCGCGACGCCAGGCACCCCCCACCTGATGATCACGAGCAAGGACGCGCCACCTGGGGCGGAGCGGGAGTACTCGCTGACAGGCGAGTCGACGCTGATCGGCCGCAGCGTGGAATGCGACATCCGGCTTACGGACACCGGGGTGTCGCGCCAGCATGGCGAGATCCGGCGCATGCCGGACGGCAATTTTCTCTATGTCGATGCCGGTTCGACGAACGGCAGCATCGTGAACGGTCGGCCGGCGACGCAGGTGAAGCTGGTCAACGGGGATCTCATCGAGCTCGGCAACGCGCTGATCACGTTCGTGCGCGAGGACGCGCGGCCCGCTCGGACGTCGACGCCGCCGCCACCGGAGCATTCTCGCCGCCCCGGTGGCCAGGAGCCTTATCGCCCCCGTGAACGGGATCGCGATCGGCGCCCCGAGCCGCCGCCCTACGCGGACCATGTCACCCCCCGCCCCGAGCCCTATGCGGACCGCGTTACCCCCCGCCCCGAGCCCGTCCGGGACATACCGCCGCCACCTGGCCGACCGGACCCGTACGCGGACCGGGAACGTCCCCACCCGCGCGGCGACCAGCCTCGCGACCGTTCCAACCCCCGCGGCGAGCCGTATCGGGACGCGCCGCCGCCGGTACCACCGCCCCCGGCGGCCCGGCCGGAACGGCCAGTGCGGCCAGGGCGGCCAGACTCATTCGTCGACCGCTCCGGTCCGCCCCGAGGCGAGCGCTATCGCGAGGAGGCCGACAGAGTCCCGTCAAACCCACGTAACGAGCCGTATCGGGACGGCGGCGGCCGGGACCCGCGTGACGGACACGATGCCCGAAATGTCCGCTCCCGACAGGGCGTCGACACCGATCTGTACCCTGACGGGGAGGACGAATATGGCCCCGGTCGCCGTGCCGACGGACGCCCCCGTGGACGCTATGGATCCGAACGCTATGGTTCTGACCGGTCCAGCACTGAACGTCCCGGTGCTGAACGTCCAGGTACGGACCGTCCCGGTGCTGAACGTCGAGGTACGCCGCGGGGAGCGAACGGCTTCGACGGTCCTCCGGCCGAACGGGTGGGGCCCGGCCGCGGTGGCCGTGACGACCGTGCTCAGAACGAGATCTACGATGCCGAGACCGAACTACCCGGCCGGACCCCTGCTCGTCCTCGGCCCGACGACCACCGACGTCGGCCGGGCCCACCCCCTCCGAGCGACCGGAGCTGGTAAAGCCTGATGGATCCATCCCAGCCGAACGAGCTCGTCCTGCTGCTGGTGAAAATCGGTTACCTGACGTTGCTCTGGGCGTTCGTCCTGCTGGCGGTCCGCGCGGTGCGGGCGGACCTGCTCGGCCCGACGCGCCGACAGGCGCGTCGTGGCGCTCTCGACGGAGCGGGCGGTCGCGGCCCCGCCCCGCGAGGGCCGGCGAGGCCGCGGCCGGCTCAGCCACGGGGGGGCGTCCAGGTCCCGCCACCACTGAACGCGCCCAATGCATACCCGCCAAGCAAGCTTGTGGTCACAAAGGGTCCCCTCGCGGGCACCGTGATCCCACTAACCGGCGAACCGATCACCATCGGACGCGCGCCAGACTCGACGCTGGTTCTCGACGATGACTTCGCGTCCGGTCGACATGCGAGACTCGTCCATCACGACGGCCGATGGTTCGTCGAAGATCTCAACTCGACCAATGGAACGTTTCTCGAACACACGAAAGTGACCACGCCCATGCCGGTATCCCTCGGCGCGCCGGTCAGGATCGGCAAGACGGTCCTGGAGTTCCGCCGGTGAGCCTTCGGCTTCACTACGCGATCCGCTCGGACGTCGGCCACGTCCGAGAGGGAAACGAGGACTCGGCCTACGCCGGTCCCTACCTGCTTGCCGTCGCCGACGGCATGGGTGGTCACGCCGCCGGTGAGGTGGCGAGCTCGACGGTCGTGTCGGCGCTCGCCGACCTGGATACCGAGATCGACGCCGACGACCTCCTCGAGGCCCTCGTCGCCGCCATGCACGACGCGAACGCGCAGCTGCGCGCGATGTCCGCCCGGGACGGGACGCTCGACGGGATGGGCACCACGGTCACCGCGCTGCTCGCCTCCGGCGACCAGCTCGGCGTGCTGCATGTCGGCGACTCGCGCTGCTACCTCCTGCGCGACGAGGTACTGAGCCAGGTCACCCATGACCACACGCTGGTACAGGACCTCGTCGACCAGGGCCGGATAACCCCGGAGCAGGCGAACACCCATCCGCAGCGTTCGCTGCTCATGCGCGCGCTCGACGGCCGGGAGGTCGAACCGGACCTCACGGTGCGCCAGATCCGGGTCGGTGACCGCTATCTGCTGTGCAGCGACGGCCTGTCCGGCGTCGTCAGCGGCGAGACGATCCTCGAGGCCCTGCTCGGGACGACCCCGCGGGACGCCGTGGACCGTCTGGTCGAGCTGGCGCTGAAGGGCGGCGGTCCGGACAACATCACGGTCGTCGTCGCGGACGTCGTCGACGACGACGAGCCGATCGAGGGCGCGCTGGTCGCCGGCGCCGCCGCCGAGAAGGGCACGGTCCCCGGCGCGACCGCCGCGCGGGTCGGCCCGAACCCCCGTAACCCGGACACCGACTCCGCGGCCGCCAAGGCCGCGCGGATCGGGCGAGGCGCCCAGCGCGGCGGCCTGTCGGCCGAGGACTTCGCCGAAGGGACCGGGCGGGGCCGCGGCAAGCGGCGCCTCATCGTCATCGGCGCGACGGTCGTCGTGCTGCTGGTCGTCACCGCCGTGGCGGGCCTGGCGTGGATGCGCGACCAGTACTACGTCGGCGTCCACGAGGGCAAGGTCGCGATCTTTCAGGGCGTCCCGAGCCTCGGCGCGCTAGCCAACGTCAAGACCACCTTCGGCCCGATCTCCGAGATCGCGGAGCCGCAACGCAGCGCCGTGCAGTCCGGTGTGCGCGTGGACAGCCTCGCCGACGCAGAGGCCAAGGTCCGTGACCTGCCGAAGAACCCGAGCACCGACACCAAGGAACCGAACTCGTCGGCGTCCCCGACCCCGACACCGAGCGCGTCGGTGACAGGTCCGGGCGTCGTGGACCCGAACGCGGCGGCGGCCACCGCGTCCGCGTGCGCCGCCGACCCCGTCAACTGCCTGAACGCGTCCGCTTCGTCCCGATGAGTTTGCCGCCTCGCCGGCAATGGTCCGCGAACCTCACGGCAGCCTTCGCCCGCGTCCCGTCGCCACAGGGGGTAGAGCTACCCCCTTACCGGCGGAGCGAGCTGGTTCTGCTGGTGGCCGCGGGCATTCTGACGACCGCGGCGCTCTCCGCGCTGACGCTGGCGCATGACGGCCATCTGACCTACCACATCGCCACGTACGCGCTCGGGTTCTACGTCTTGTGGGGCTTTGTCCACCTGGCGATGCGCCGGTTCGCGCCGGCCGCCGATCCGCTGCTGATGCCGCTGTGCGCGGCGCTCAACGGGCTCGGCCTCGTCATGATCTACCGGCTGGACCTGGCCAGGTCCGACGCCGCGAAGCAGGCCGGACGCGCCATCCCCCCCAGCGCGGCGCACACCCAGGTCATCTGGACCGCGCTGACGGCCATCGTGTTCGTGGTGGTGCTGGCGCTGGTGCGCAACCACAGCACGCTCGCCCGCTACACCTTCACCGCGGGCCTGGCCGGCCTGGTGTTCCTGCTGCTGCCGGTGCTGCCTGGCATCGGTGCGACGATCAACGGGGCCAGGCTGTGGCTGCAGGTCGGCCCGTTCTCCTTCCAGCCGAGCGAGATCTCGAAGATCCTGCTGGCCATCTTCTTCGCCGGCTACCTGCGGACCTTCGGCGCGCTGATGTCGGCGCACGTGGTGACGAAGGCGCGCAGGCGCTCGGCCGGCAACGCCGCCGCCGCCCTCACCGGCGCGATCAGGCGGCTGCGGCCGGGGGCACACGGACCGGGCGAGCAGGCGGCGCCGGCCGGCGTCAGTGACTCGAGCGGCACATACACCGGCGTCATCAGCCGGGTGTGGTCGAAGGGGCCGCGCTTCTACGTGCCGGCGATCCTCACCTGGGTCGCCGGGCTCGGCGTCCTGGTCATCGAGCGTGACCTGGGTTCATCGCTGCTGTTCTTCGGGATGTTCCTGGTCGTCCTCTACGTGGCCAGCGAGCGGGCCCGGTTCGTCGTCGTGGGCCTCAGCCTGTTCATCGCCGCGGCCCTCGCCGCCTACCACCTGTTCAGCCATGTGCAGGTGCGGGTGGACATCTGGCTGCACGCGTTCGACGGGACGAACCCGAGCAACAAGTCCTACCAGCTGGTCCAGGGCCTCTACGGCTTCGCCGCGGGCGGGATCACCGGTACCGGCCTCGGCCGGGGCCATCCGAACAAGGTGCCGTTCGCGAACACCGACTTCATCATGGCCAGCCTCGGCGAGGAGCTGGGGCTCACCGGGGTCATGGCGATCCTGGTGATGTACCTGCTGATCGTCGTGCGCGGGATGCGGATCGCGCTGACCACCCCGGACCCGTTCGGGAAGCTGCTCGCCACCGCGCTGGCCGCGACGCTGGGCATCCAGGTCTTCGTGCAGGTCGGTGGCGTGATGCGGCTGATCCCGCTGACCGGTGTGACGCTGCCCTTCGTCTCCTACGGTGGGTCGTCCCTGGTCGCGAACGCAGCGATCATCGCCCTGCTGCTGCGGATCAGCGATACGGTCCGCCGCCGCCAGGCGGAGGCGCAGGACGTCCTGGAGGTCGAGCCCGACCAGATCGCGAACGTGCAGACCGAGATCGTCCGCAGGGTCGACGTCCAGGAGGTCCAAGCGATCCAGGAGGTTCCGGAGACCCAGGAGACCCATGAGCCAGCCGAGTAGTCCGGGCGACGCCCGGCGGTCCGGCCCGGACCAGCGCGCCGCCCACATGAACCGGCCGATCCGACGGGTCATGCTGGTCTGCGGCGCGCTGTTCGCCGGCCTGCTCGTCAACGCGAACTGGGTACAGGTCGGCGAGCAGCACAGTCTCAAGCAGGAGCCGACGAACAGCCGTGAGATCGCCGCCCGCCTGGACCGCCAGCGCGGGATGATCCTCGCCGGCTCCACCACGATCGCGTCGTCCAAGCCCGTGGACGACGAGTTCAAGTACCTGCGTCAGTACGCGGACGGCTCGCTCTACGCGCCGCTGACCGGCTACTACACGCTCTACAGTGCGACCGGCCTGGAGCAGTCGGAGAACCTTTTCCTCAGCGGTGACGACGACCGGCTGCTGGCCAGCCGGGTGAGCTCGTTGTTCTCCGGCTCGGACCGCAAGGGCGGTTCGGTGATCACCACGATCGACCCGGCGATCCAGCAGGCCGCCTCGCAGGCGCTTGCGGGCCGCAAGGGCGCGGTGGTCGCGATCGACCCGCGCACCGGCGCGGTCCTCGCCATGGTGACGGCGCCGACGTACGACCCGAACTCGCTCGCCGGCCACGATGTGAACGCCGTCCAGCAGCAGTACAACACCCTCAGCGGCGACGACGACGATCCGCTGCTGAACCGGGCCGCGCAGCAGACCTACCCGCCCGGCTCCACCTTCAAGATCATCACTTCCGCCGCGGCGCTCTCGACCGGCAACTACTCCCCGGACTCGGTCATCCCGGCGCCGGACCGGCTACCGCTGCCGCAGAGCACCGTCGAGCTGCCGAACTTCGGCGGTGAGCGGTGTGGCAACGGCCAGACCGACACCCTGATCCACGCCCTGACGATCTCCTGCAACACCGCGTTCGCGCAGCTCGGCATGGACCTCGGGGGCGACAAGCTGCGGGAGCAGGCCGACGCGTTCGGCTTCGACACCACGATCGACGGGTTCGAGCTGCCGCAGGCCAAGAGCGTCTTCCCGGACTCCCTGGACAAGCCGGAGACCGCGCAGTCCGCGATCGGCCAGTTCAACGTGCGGGTCACCCCGCTGCAGATGGCACAGGTGGTCGCGGCGATCGCGAACGACGGGCGGATGATGAAGCCGTATGTCGTCCAGGAGCTTCAGGGGCCAGACCTCAAGCGGATTGCCCAAACCAAACCGAAGGAACTCGGCCAGCCCATCAGCTCTCAGGTGGCCGACCAGCTGACTACCATGATGCAGTCCGTGGTCACGTCAGGCACTGGCCGGAAAGCACAGATCAGCGGCGTGTCGGTCGCAGGCAAGACCGGTACAGCCGAACATGGGGCGAACGAGCCGCCACACGCGTGGTTCGTTGGCTTCGCCCCAGCCGAAAACCCCACCATCGCCATCGCGGTCGTCGTCGAGGACGGCGGCGGGGAAGTCGGGACCGGCGGCGCCATCGCTGCCCCGATCGCGCAGAAGGTCATGCAGACCGCATTGGACGTTCGAGGATGAACAACCCGTCGGGTCAGCCCGCCCACCAGCCAGCCCAGCCGTTCGCCGGAGCCGTTCCGCCGAACACCGTTCTCGACAACCGCTACCGCCTCGACGGCCGGATCGCCACCGGCGGCATGGGCGAGGTGTGGCGGGGCGTCGACCAGACCCTCGGCCGCCCGGTCGCGGTCAAGCTGCTGCGCCCGGAGTACGCCAGCGACGAGTCCTTCCTCGTCCGCTTCCGCGGCGAGGCCCGCCATGCCGCCCGGCTCTCGCATCCGGGCATCGCCTCCGTCTACGACTACGGCGAGGTGGCGACGGTCGACGACCACCCGACGGCCTACCTGGTGATGGAGCTCGTCGAGGGCGAGCCGCTGTCGGCGGTGCTGCACCGGGAGAAACGGCTCTCGCCCGAGCGGATGCTCGACGTCCTCGGCCAGTCGGCGGACGCGCTGGAGGCCGCGCACGCGCTCAACATCGTGCACCGGGACATCAAGCCGGGCAACCTGCTGATCCGCCCCGACGGCGTGGTCAAGGTCACCGACTTCGGCATCGCGCGGGCCGTCGACGCGGCCCCGCTGACCGCGACCGGGATCATGATGGGCACGGCGTACTACGTCTCGCCCGAGCAGGCGTCCGGGCGCCCGGTCACCCCGGCCAGCGACGTGTACTCGCTGGGCGTCGTCGCCTACGAGTGCCTGGCCGGGCGCCGGCCGTTCGACGACCGCAACCCGATCGTCGTCGTCATGGCGCACCAGCAGGACACCCCGCCGCCGCTGCCGGCGGACGTGCCGTACCAGGTGCGCTCGCTGGTCGAGCAGGCGATGGCGAAGAACCCGGCCCGCCGGCCGTCGTCGGCCGGCGCGTTCGCGCGCAGCGCCGCCGGCATCCGCCGCGAGCTGTTCGCCTCCGAGCCGCGCTGGGCCTCCGGCGCCGGCGTGAGCCCCGACCTGACGGCGCGGCACCCCGCCCCCTCCGGACCGCCGCCGCGCGGCCGGAACAGGGCGCCCTCCTGGGTCGCCGACGGCCCCGCCGGAGGCCCGGGAGCGGCCTACCCTGGCGCACGGCCCGGCTACGCCGGTGCGGGTGGCACCGGGCGAGGCACCCCCAGCCCGGCGGGGGCACCCCAGCCGGGGGCCACCGCCTACCAGCCGGGCGCGACGGGTTACCAGCCAGGTGCGACGGGTTATCAGCCGGGTGCCGCCGCCGGCCAGCCGGGCGCGACGGCCTATCAGCCGGGCGGCGGCTACCAGCGCGGCGGGACCGGCTATCAGCAGGGCGCCAGCGGCTACCAGCCCGCCGCCGCGCCGGCCGGCTACCAGCAGGAGCAGCCAGGACACTCCGCCTACCAGCCGTCCCCGACGGCTTACCAGCCGACCGCCGGCGGCTCCTGGCCGCCGGGCGAAGCCGACGATCAGCTCGCCGAGACCGGGCTCGCCGCGGCGCATCCCGCGGCCGACGCCGAGGACGCCGAGCCGGGCGGCTGGCAGCCGGGCGGCCGGGCAGCGGGCGGCCGGGCGGCCAACCGCCGGGCCGGCGCGGCGGGCAGGCGCCGGCGCCGGCTGACCCTGCCGGTGCTGATCGTGCTGCTGTTGCTCACAGTGGCTGTCACCGCGCTCATCACCCGCTCCCTCGCCGGCTCGGGCGGTTCTTCGCACGCAGCGGCCTCCGTCACACAGGCGGTGACGACCGGTCCCAGTGGTGGTGGGATCGTCGTCGGGGAGGGAATCGCTGGTGTCTGATGTGACGGAGATGTACGGAACGGACCCACGCATGATCGGCGGCCGGTACGAGCTGGGCGCCGGCATCGGCTACGGCGGCATGGCGGAGGTCTACCGCGGCCGCGACATCCGGCTGGGCCGGGACGTGGCCGTCAAGGTGCTGCGCTCGGACCTCGCGCGCGACCCGAACTTCCTCAAGCGCTTCCAGCGGGAGGCGCAGTCCGCCGCCGGTCTCAACCACCCGGCGATCGTGTCGACCTACGACACAGGCGAGGACGTCATCAACGGCGTCCATCTGCCGTACATCGTGATGGAGTTCATCGAGGGACGCACGCTGCGCGAGGTGCTCCAGCAGGAGGGGCCGTTCCCCGAGCGCCGGGCGATGGAGATCACCTCCGACATCTGCGCCGCGCTCGACTACAGCCACCGTCTGGGCATCATCCACCGGGACATCAAGCCGGCGAACGTGATGCTCAGCCCGGACGGCTCGATCAAGGTGATGGACTTCGGCATCGCCAAGGCCAACAACGCGACCTCGTCGACGATGACGGCCACGCAGGCCGTCATCGGCACCGCGCAGTACCTCTCCCCCGAACAGGCCCGCGGCGCCAAGGTCGACGCGCGCAGCGACGTCTACTCGACCGGCGTGCTGCTCTACGAGCTGCTCACCGGCGAGCCGCCGTTCCGCGGCGACAACCCGGTCGCCGTCGCCTACCAGCACGTCCGGGAGCTGCCCGACCCGCCGTCGCGGCGCAACCCGCAGCTGTCCGCCACGGCGGACGCGGTGACGCTCAAGGCGCTGGAGAAGGAGCCGGACGACCGGTACGGAAGCGCCGGCGAGATGCGTGACGACCTCGAGCGCGCGCTGTCCGGCCGGCGGGTCTTCGCGCAGCTGCCGTCGCCGCGGCCGGCCGGCGGCGGGACCGGCGCCGCGGCGGCCACCCAGCTGGCCCCGGGCGGCTACGGCGACGACTACCGCGGCGGCACCGGCCCCCGCTACGGCGACACCGGGTACCGCGACACCGGGTACCGCGAGACGGGCTACCGCGACACCGGCTACGACGACCAGACCGGTCCCTACCCGACCGGGGGCTACGGCGGCGGCTACGACGACGACCAGCACACGCGGATCGGCGGCTACCCCGGCCGCTACGACGACGAGTTCGACCGGGCCGGCGCCCCCAGCGGCCCCGGCCGCTACGGCGCGGGGGGCGGTCCGGCCGGGCCGGAGCCCAGCCGCGGCTCCAACGCGTGGAAGTGGGTCCTCGCCGGGCTCGCGGTCGTGCTCACCTTCGTCGTCGTGTCGCTGGTAGCCACGTCGCTGCTCGGCGACAAGAAGGGCAACGACGGCGACACGGCGAGCACCGGCCAGGCGACGATCCCACAGGGCCTGCAGGGCCAGCCGCAGAAGGTGGTGGAGGCCCGGCTGAACGAGCTGGGCTTCACCAACATCACGATCGAGCAGAACAAGACGGCCGACGCTCCGAAGGACGGGAGCAACCCCGTCGCCAAGGTCGACCCGGCCGAGGGCAGCACGATCGACAAGACCGCGAAGATCACCCTGACGGTCGCGATCCCGACGGACTCGGTCGACATCCCGGACGTGACCGGCAAGGGCAGGAACGACGCGGTGAACATCCTGACGCAGGCGGGCTTCCAACCCGATGTCCAGGACTTCATCGGCCAGGCCACCCACAAGGCGGGCACGGTGGAGAAGACCGACCCGCCCGGCGGCCAGGCGGCCCCCCAGGGCAGCAAGATCACGATCTACGTAGTCAGCTCGAAGATCAACATCGGTGACTACACGGGCCAGCAGGCGGGCACCGCCCAGTCGGAGCTGGAGAAGCTCGGCCTCAGGGTCACGATCACCGAGCGAGCCCTCGCCGACCAGCCGGCGGGCACCGTCCTCGACCAGAGCCCGAAGAACGCGACCGTCAACCGCGGCGACACGATCACCCTGTTCGTCGCGGCGCAGACCGCCCCCACCGAGACGGCCTCGCCGACGGTGAAGCCGACCACCAAGCCGCCCACCAGCGAGCCACCGACCACGCCGCCGCCCACCACGCCCGACGGCGGCACCGGGGCGCCCACCACCGGCGCCGGCGGGAACGGGTAGCGACGTGCGCATCCTGGTCGTCGACAACTACGACTCGTTCGTGTTCAACCTCGTCCAGTACCTCGGGCAGCTCGAGGCGGAGTGCCTGGTCCGCCGCAACGACGAGGTGGACCCGGTGCTCGTCGGCGAGCTCGGGGTGGACGGCGTGCTGCTCTCCCCCGGTCCCGGCACGCCGGAGGCGGCCGGCGTCACCATCCCGATGGTGACGGCCGCCGCGTCGGCCGGCCTGCCCGTGTTCGGCGTCTGCCTGGGGCACCAGGCGATCGGCGTCGCGTTCGGCGCGACCGTCGACCGCGCGCCCGAGCTGCTGCACGGCAAGACCTCGGTCGTCCACCATGACGGCGCCGGGGTGCTCGCGGACCTGCCGAACCCGTTCATCGCGACCCGCTACCACTCGCTCGCGGTGGAGGAGTCCACGCTGCCCGCGGAGATCGAGGTCACCGCGCGGACGGACAGCGGCGTGGTGATGGCCATGCGGCACCGGACGCTGCCGATCGAGGGGGTCCAGTTCCACCCCGAGTCGGTGCTCACCCAGGGCGGCCACCTGATGCTCGCCCGCTGGCTGGACTCCTGCGGTGACGGCGGTGCCGCGCTGCGGCTGGCGCCGGCCCTGTCCACCGAGGTGGAGACCCTCCGCGAGGCCGCCTTCGCCTGAGCCCGCGCCACCCCGCTGCCTGGCTAGCCGGGCAGCGGGGTGGCGTAGTGGGCGCTGGGCAGGTCCGCGGCGGGGAACGTGGCGTTCCCGACCCTCTCCATGCGGTAGCCGAGGTCATAGGCGGCGACGTACTGGCGATACAGGACCACGTCGGGGTCGTCCTCGAGAGCCGCGACGAGGCGGTCCTGGTCGCCGATCGCTGAGATCGCGAACGGCGGGGCGTAGACGCCACCCTCCAGCCGCAGCGTGTTCCCGACGCACCGGACGGCGGTGCGCGCGGTCACCCGTATCCCCATGATCGTCATGGCTCGCGCCCCGCCGGCCCAGAGCGCGTTGACCACCGCCTGCACGTCCTGCTGGTGCACGACGAGGTCGTCCGCGACCGGCGGCCGGAACCGGGGGTCCCACGGCCCGGCGCGCCGCTCCCGCGGGGTGTCGTCCAGCGTCACCGTCACCGCGGGTCCGTGGGCCTCGGTCAGGCCCGCGCGTTCCAGCGCGCCGGCTGGCGACGCGGGTGCGGCGCCGGTCGGGCCGGCGGCGGTGGGCGACGCGTCCGGGCCGTTCGCGCGTAGCTGGGTGAGCCGGCCGCGCGCTCGGTCCACGCCAGCCTGGTCGGCGGCGGCGACGGCCGCGAGGCCGCTCCCGTAGGCGCTCAGACCGCTGGTCGCGGACGCGCTCCTGTCGCCGGCCTCGTCCCTGCTCCCTGCGGCGAGCGCGACGACCAGGCCGGCGAGCACGGCGCCGAGCATCCCCGCCAGCGCGCGCCGTGAGCGGGCACCCGGCGGGCGCGGCCGCCGCGCCCGCCGCCCCGTCCATCCCACACGCGCCACCCTCCTACGGTCGGGACAGCCGCGTCCACCTTGCCCGCCGGCACCGGCGGACTGGCCGCCCGACCGGACGGACCTGGAACACGTCGATAAGGGCCAAGCCCTCACATAGCCAGTCGGCGGGGGTGGGAGGGTAGCCTTCTCGCAGTGTTTGTGTAGCCCCCGACGAGGAGAACCTTCCGTGCCCGAGTCGCGACGTCGCAAGCCGAAGAAGTCCACCTCGGCCCGTCCCAGCACGACCGTCGCCGCGAAGCGCAGGGCGCCGTCGCCGCGCTGGTTCGGCGGGATGATCCTTGCGTTCTTTCTGATCGGGATCGCCTACCTGCTGACGTACTACTTCTCCAACGGTGGCGTTCTGGGGATGGAGTCGTTGGGCGGCTGGAACATCCTGATTGGATTTGGTTTTGTGGTAATTGGCCTGGGCGTGGCCACTCAGTGGCACTAGCCGTGCCATCCGCCCGAAGTCGGTAAACGTCCGGCGCCACGACCCCACAGGTCGTGGCGCCGGTGAAGTTGCACGGCCGAGATTTATCCACAACCGTTGTCCACATGTGTGGATAGAGGTCCACCAGAACAACGGAGCACAAAGTATCGACTTGGTTACCTGATGTGACGGGCCTGGATCCTGGCCACCGTCTCATCCGGGTCCTCGACGCCGACGATGAAACGCTCGAACTCGCTGCCGGCGGCGAGCTCGACGACGACCGCCGGCCGTCTGCGATAGATGGCGACGAAGTCCTTGCCGCCGCGGTGTCGCCAGGTACCGATCGCGATCACCCCCGGCACCCCCGTCCCAGGGGCGCGGATGCCGCGCAGCTCGCCGAACGGGTGCGGCGAGACACGCACGGCGGCGATCTCGTCGAGCGCCGCCGACACATCCCCGCGCAGCGCCGCGAGCCGCTCCTTCTGGCTGAGAACGACCTCGACCCGCCCGCCCGCGACCTCCACCTTCGCCACGCCCCCATGCTAGAAGCTGTGTTTCTGGTTCGCTCCGTCCGGGCGGCGCGCTCCGGCCCCGTACTCGCTTCGCTCCCACGGGACCTCCGCGCGCCGTCCTCCTCCGCTCACGGGCGCTCCGGCGACCTCCGCTGCGGCCCAACCACGTTCGCTTCGCTCCGTGGCCGGGCCTCCGCGGAGGCGCGCCTCCGCGCCGCACGGTCACCTACCGCTGAACGTCACGCACCCGGAGCAGGCTCGTCCGTAAGGCCACTTCGCTGCGCTCGTGAGGTGGCTGAACAGTGGCGAAGACCGCCACGAGCGCAGCGAGGTGCCATACGAGCGCTGTGGTTTCGGTTGGTGACGGCACAGCGGCACGCAACCGAGCTGGCGCGGAGGCGCGCCTCCGCGGAGGCATCCCTACGAGCGCAGCGAGGTAGGGGTGCCGCAGCGGAGGTCGCCGCAGCGCACGTGAGCGGAGGAGGACACGGCGCGGAGGTCCCGTGGGAGCGAAGCGAGCACGGGGCCGGAGCGCCGTGCCCGCACGGAGCGAACCAGAAACAGAGCGCCGTGCCCGCACGGAGCGAACCAGGCAATACAGCCCGCACGGAGCGGGCCAGGCAACTAGGTCGAGGGGGACGGCCGGGCGTAGGCCTCGGCGTCCTCGGCGCGGATGACGTACATCACCGCGGTGATCAGCGCCAGGTGGGTGAAGGCCTGCGGGAAGTTGCCCAGGTGACGCCCGGTCGCCGGGTCGACCTCCTCGGCGAACAGGTCCAGCGGGCTCGCCATGGACAGCAGGCGCTCGCACAGCTGCCGGCCGCGGTGCAGCTCGCCGATCTCCACCAGCGCGGACACCAGCCAGAACGAGCAGATCATGAAGGCGCCCTCCTCGCCGCCCACGCCGTCGTCGGTCTCGTCCGTGCGGTAGCGCAGCACGAGCCCGTCGACGGTCAGCTCGTCGGAGATCGCCAGCACGGTGGCCTTGACCCGGTCGTCGGAGGCGGGCAGGAAGCCGAGCAGCGGCACGAGCAGGGCGGACGCGTCGAGCGACTTCGACCCGTAGTACTGGGTGAAGACGCCTCGTTCGTCGACGCCGTGCGCGCAGACGTCGGCGTGGATCTCCTCGGCGATGGTCTTCCAGCGGGCCGCGGACTTCAGGTCGCCGCGCATCTGCGCGAGCCGGCGGCCCCGGTCGAGCGCGACCCAGCACATCACCTTCGACGTGGTGAAGTGCCTGGGTTCGCCGCGCACCTCCCAGATGCCGCGGTCCGGCTCCCGCCAGTGGGTGGCCGCGGACTCGACCAGCCGGACGAGCACCGGCCACAGCCGCTCGGAGAGGTAGTCCCGCGACTTGGTGTGCAAATAGACCGAGTCGAGCACGGTGCCCCACACGTCGTGCTGACGCTGCTTGTAGGCGTCGTTCCCGACGCGCACCGGGATGGCCCCGTCATAGCCGGACAGGTGCCCGAGCACCCGTTCCTGCAGGTCGGACTCGCCGCCAACCCGGTACATCACCTGGATGTCGCCGTTCTCCTCGCAGACGTCGGCGATGAAGGAGAAGAAGTCGTTCGCCTCGTAGTCCAGCCCGAGCGTGTACAGGCCCCACAGCGCGAACGTCGAGTCGCGGATCCAGCTGTACCGGTAGTCCCAGTTGCGCTGGCCCTGGGGGGTCTCCGGCAGCGAGGTGGTCGCGGCGGCGAGCAGCGCGCCGGTCGGGGCGTAGGTCAGGCCCTTGAGGGCGAGCGCGCTGCGCTGCAGGTGCCGCCGCCAGGGATGGTCGGGGAACATCCCGCGCGAGAGCCACTGCCGCCAGAACTCGGTGGTCGACTCGACAGCCGCCATGGCCTGCGCGTAGGTCGCGGGCAGCATCGGCTCGTGCGCCCGCCAGGTGAGCGCCACGAACGCCGCGTCGCCCTCCTTGAGGGTGGTGCGCACCAGGGCACGGCGACCGTCGAAACCGAGCCGCAGGTCGGTGCGCAGCCGCAGCGTGAGGCCGGTGCGGGCGTTGGAGATGACCCCGGACGAGTAGCCTTCGCCCTCGTACTCCCAGGACTCGGGCTGGCGGCCGTAGTCGAAGTTCGGCTCGCAGACGAGGCTCAGGTCGACCTCACCGTGCTCGCAGCGCGCCGTGCGCAGCAGCACGTGCTCGGCGTCCCAGTCCATCGGGGTGCGCCGCAGGGTCTTGGACCGGGCCGCGGTGCGGTGCCAGCGGCCGACGACCAGGCAGTCGGTGACGATCAACCAGCCGTTCGGCGTCTGCCAGGTCGTCTCCACGATGTTGGTGCCGGGCAGGTAGCGCCGGCCAGCCGGGATCATGATTCGTTCGGGACCGAACCGGAACCCGCCGGCCGAGCGGTCCAGGATCGAGCCGAACACGCTGGGGGCGTCCGGGCGCGGCGCGCACATCCACTCGACGTTCCCGCTGGGCGCCACCAGGCACGACGTCTCGCAGTCCGACAGGAACGCGTACTCGGCGATCGGCGGGAACGGGCTGCCCCCGAGCCGACGCGTCGGTGAGTGTGCCACCGCGACCCCCGCCTTCCGGGGCCCGCGGTGGCACCGGGGAAGAACCCTCTGCGCCTCGCGTGGCCCGTCCGCTACCTGGTCCGGAACGGGCCCCGGCGACCCGTCCGCCCACCGGGACCTCACGACCCCGAGCCATCGCTCATTGTATCGACGATGGGAGCGCATAGTAATCATGCGTCGGTCGCCGCGGCCGGCTCCCTCCCGACCCGGGCGATTCCGGGCGACTTCGCGCAGAAAACCGGCATCGCGATCGGGGGGAAGCCCTCATTCACGGCGGTGAGACACGCGGCTAATCTGACCCCGCGCACGGTGAGGGGACCGCATGCTCGGCCGTACCCATTGGGTCGACTACCCGCCGAGGTAGCAGGAATGCCTATATCGCACTCATTCCTGCCCAGGCATGGCGTCACGGCCGGCCCCACTCGTGGTCATCACTGGCTGTGCGTCCGCTGTCCCGGCGACGTTCGGATCCGTGCCCCGGATGCCGCCGACCCGTGTTCGGTCCCGCCATCGGGCCGCGTCCAGGGGCCTTCCCGTGGCCCGCGCGCCCGCTGTCGACGAACAGGGTGTTCCGACCACGGTGTCCGCCGCCCCGGCTGGTGGCCACCGACGCGCAAACACTGAAAGGTGATGACATGACGTCCACCGGGCCCATGCTCGCCAGAAGGCACGGCGGCAGCATTCCCATACCCGTGACGATCCCGGCCCGCTCCAACGGCCGGGATCGAGGCCTCGTCGACGGCCCCGTCCGTGGCGCCCAGCCGGCACGCCCGACGGGCCTCCCGGCCGTCAGCCTGCTCAGGTCCGCCAGCCCGTCGCGAACGGCCGAACCCCTCGGACCGGCCGGCCCGGCGTGGGTCTCGAACCTCATCGGTTCGCCCGGCTCGTTCTGGCAGGGCGGGCAGGACGAGTCGATGCGGCCCGTCGGGCCACGGCGTCCGGTCGAGCAGACCGGTCCGGACGGCGGCCTCACCGTCCCGATCCCCACCGAGTTCCACCCAGAGGGGGACCTCAACGAGCTCCCCACCCCGGGTGGAATCCACGACGCGCTGCTCGGCGGCACCTCCCACCGCCGGGTGGACCGGCAATGGGCGCTGCGGATCCTGCTGGAGTGGCCGGAGGCGCCCGCCGCCGCCCACGCGTCCAAGGAGTTCCTCGTTCAGGCGGTGAGGTTCGCCGCCCGCAATGGCGTGCGCCAGTTCCTCGCCCTCAGCGGCGGCGCGTACGCCGCCGACCCGGTCCACGAGATCGCCTGCGCCGTCGCGCCGGAAAGCCGGACGGTCTACGTGGAGCCGCGTTCGCAGACAATGACCCGCGTCGCGTCGAACGTCCCGGCGGAGTTGGCCACCGTCGTGCGAGCCGACCCCACCCGCCCGGCCGAGGTGCTGGCGCACCGGGGCGTACGCGCCCGGCTGGACGTCACCCGCCCGATCGCCCTGCTGGTCGTGCCCGGGATGCCGCACATCGCCGATCACGAGGACCTACGCGCCGTGCTGCTCGGCTACCGGGAGGCGACGGCCCGGGGCAGCTTGCTGATCTTCTCCCAGCTCTGCGACGAAGGCTCCGCGCGCGGTCTGCGCTGGGTCCTCACCCAGGCCGGACTGCCCGGCAGTCCCCGGCCGCACGCGCAGGCCGTCGACGTCGTCAGCACCTGGGAGCCGATCGAACCGGGCCTGGTCCCGGCCGAGGAGTGGCACGCGCCCGACGAGTGTTCCCGCCCGCACTTCGGCCGGCTTCCCGTGTACGCCTCGATCGGCTGGCACTGACGACCTCACCGCGCCTGGCCTCACCGCGCCTGGCCTCCGTCGCGATCGGCTGAGGATCAGCCGCCGGTCATGGACGTCAGGCTCTGGGAGTTCAGCACCGCGGCGACCAGTAGCACCGCCACGACGGCGCCGGTGCCCAGAGCCTGCAGGGCCACGCGGCGCGACGGCACATAGGCGTAGAGCAGGCCCAGCAGCAACCCGGTGCCGAGGCCGCCGAGGTGGCCCCACTTGTCGATGCCAGAGATCGTGAACGTGATCACCAGGTTGATGCCGACCACGATGAGGATCTGGTTCGTGTTCAGCCGCAGCCGGCGCGCGATCAGGTAATAGGCGGCGAAGAACCCGAAGATCGCCGTGGACGCGCCGTAGGAGAACGTCCGCTCGCCGGACATCAGGTAGCTGAGCGTGTTACCGCCGATCGCGCAGGCGAAGAACAGCGCGAGGTACCGCGCCCGGCCCAGGACCGCCTCGAGCTGCGTCCCGAGCAGGAACAGCGCGTACATGTTGAACAGGATGTGCAGGACGCTGCCGTGCAGGAACGCGGCGGTGACCAGTCGCCAGTACTCGTCGTCCAAGGCGATCTTGACGCCGATCAGCGAGTAGTCGATGGTGAACTGGTTGATCCGACTGGTGCCCGTCAGCCCGGGCACACCCTGCAGCACATAGGCGACCAGGCACAGGCCGATGAGGATCTTCGTGACCAGGCCCGACGAGGCCTGGGCGCGGCCACCGAGCGCGGTGCGGGGCTGCCGCTGCGGCCTCGGCGAGGCGCCCTGCTCCTCCGGGCAGTGGAAGCCGACCGAGGCCGGGCGCATGCAGTCGGGGCAGATCGGCCGGCCACAGCGCTGGCAGAAGACGTACGCCTCCCGCTCCGGATGGCGATAGCAGCGCGTCTGCTGCCCGGAGGGCCCGGAGCCCGGAGCCTGCCCGGCGTTACCCCCACCGCCCGGCCGTGCGCCCTGGCCGGGACCGCCCTGGGCGGGACCGTCTGGCGCGGCGCCATCAACCCTCGGCGCGCCCCAGGACACCTGAGCGGGCGGCGGCCCGGGCGGCGTCCCCCAGCCGGGATGCCCGTGCTGCCCGGGTGACGCGGCCGGCGCGGACTCGGCGGGCGGCTCCCCGGCACCGGTCGGACGAGCCCAAGGGGAGCGCTCGTCGCCCGCGGTCGGCGCGCCGTGGCCGGGACCCGCGTCGCCGGTGCCTGATGCCGCCCGCCCAGAGCCGGCTGCCGGCTCGGGCTCGATGCCCTGCGCCGTCACCAGCGCCACCCCCTCCGGGCCAGCCGGCCCGCGATCCTGTCCGTCCGAGCTTCTCGGCCTGTCCAGTGTGGTCCAGTTCAGGGCCTCCGGTCGCGCGAGGCCTCACCCGGCGCCGCTGGGCGAGCCTCGGCCGCGTCCGCCGAGCTCCCAGCCGAGGTCTGCCCCGGGGAGGTGGGCCGTGGTCATGGCCCACCTCCCCGGCCGTGCGGCGAGCTAGGCGGGGCGGCGCTCGATGGCGATCTTCTCGATCACCACGTCGGTGCGCGGCCGGTCCTGCGGGCCGGTCGGGGTCTTGCTGATGGCGTCGACGACCTCGGTGCCGCGGGTGACCTCGCCGAAGATGGTGTGCTTGCGGTTCAGCCAGTCGGTCGGGCCGACGGTGATGAAGAACTGCGAGCCGTTCGTGCCGGGGCCGGCGTTCGCCATGGCCAGCAGGTACGGCCGGTCGAACGACAGGTCCGGGTGGAACTCGTCGGCGAACTTGTAGCCCGGGCCGCCGCGGCCGCTGCCGAGCGGGTCGCCGCCCTGAAGCATGAAGTTCGGGATGACGCGGTGGAAGATCGTGCCGTCGTAGAGCGGGGTGCCGGTCTTCTTCTCGCCGGTGCTCGGGTCGGTCCATTCCTGCTCACCCGTGGCGAGACCGACGAAGTTGCGGACGGTCTTCGGAGCGTGATCCGGGAACAGCCGGATCTCGATGTCGCCCTGAGTCGTCCGCAGCGTCGCGTACAGCTCCTCGGCCATGTGTCTCTCTTCTCTTCATGTCGCGGGCCGCCTGGCCCGCGCCGGATTGGCGTCACCGGCCGCATACCCAACCGGAAGACGGCTGCGCGCCACGCGACGTTCCCGCGAGGCACGACGTGCTGTCCCTGGGGCAGCGACTCCCTGGTGTCGGCTCGGCTCGGCGCGGCCGAGCGCAAGGCTCGACATCGGGGCTCGCCCGCGGGCGTTGTTCGCGGGCTCGAACGGGCTGACCCGGATCAGGGAACCGCGGCCGGCCCAGCCCGGCACGGCTGCCCCGAGCTGGCCGCGCCGAGGACGATCGTATGTGCCGCTCGCCCACCTCGGACGCGGCGCCCGATCACAGGGCGCCGCTCCCCGCCCGCCACCCGGCCCGCGCCGGCGCCGGCACCCGCCGCCGACCGAGTCGGGATCAGCATGCCTGGCCGCCGATGTCCGGCGAAGCCGGCCGACCGGGCGGTGGGCGCGACAGAAGCGGGCCGAGGCGCGAGAGTGCTACCAGCACTACGCAGCGTGAAAGTGATGTTTGGCGGTGGTCAGGGGACATCCCCGGGGCGGACATCGCTGGCCCGGGCTCCCGCCACGACGCCGGCCCGCCCGGCGCCGGACCTCCAGATCGGCTTCGCCGATCCGGCAGGAACCCCGGTACCGACCGGCGGAGGCCAGGCGGCGAGCGGGCGGTAGCCAGGTCGCCCCACCACGCCAAGAGGCAACGCCAGGAGAGGGAGACCGATGGGTAGCAGTATGCGGAACCGGCTCTCACGCGTCACCGAGGCGGCGCCGGGCGACGCGAGGCGAGGCCGGGACGCACGCGGCCAGGAGCGGGGCGGCCTGATGCGCCGCCTGCGCCCCGACAGCGTGGTCGAGCAGCGGTCCGGCCGCGGCCACGAGGGCGGCGGCCCCATGGCGGGCCTGCTCGGGGCGTCGCACCTGCTCGGCGGCGCCGGCTCGGGTGCCCCCGGCAGGGCGGGGATCCGGGGCGCCTTCGGCGAGGACGGGCAGCGATCGGCCGGTCTCCAGCTGGCCGCCCGCGGCGCCGCGGGCCGGGCTGGCTCGGCGGTCACCGGCGCGGCCGGGATGGCCGCCCGTGCCGGGCAGTCGGCGGCCTCGGCGACCCGGGACGCCAGCACCACGCTGGCTCACCGGATGTCGGACGTCTCCACCCGCATGTCGGAGCGGTCCGAGCGGGCGTCGGAGCATTCCGACGCCGACCTGGACTGGGCGGCAAGCCGGCTCGGCGAGCGGCCGAGGCGCGAGCGCGGGCGGTCCTGGGACGAGCCGCGCGACCAGCCATCCTGGGAGACGCCCGGCCAGCGGCCGTGGAGCGAGCCGGCCGGCGGCGGCCGGACGGGCCGGACGGCCCGGCTGGGTCGGCGGCGGGAGCTGATGATGCCCGGCGAGGAGCTGGCAGGGCGCGTCGAGGACCGGCCCCGCCGGATGCCGACGCGTGGCCAGCCGTGGGACCAGGATGGCCTCCGGGAGCGGCTTCCGGCCGATGGCGGGCAGCGCTGGGAGCAGCCCGGCGGGCGCGGGCGGGGCGTGGGCCGGCGCGAGGAGCAGGGCCGGCGCGTGGCGCAGGGCGAGCGGATGCGCGCCGGCGACCGTTCCTGGCGGGAGCAGGGCGGCGAGCCGCCCCGGTGGGCACTGCCGGAAGGGCTGTCCTGGGAGGAGCTCACCAGGGGGCAGGCCCGGGTGCACGGCGTGTCCAAGCGGCAGCAGCGGCGGATCGAGAAGGCCCAGGGCGCGGCCGACGACCTGACCCAGCGTGCCTATGAGGCGAGCGAACGGGCCATGCGGCATGGCCACTCGCGCCGGGCGCGCCGGTCGGAGCACAAGGCGACGACGCAGGCCGACCGTGCCCAGCGCGCGCTGGAGCAGCACCTCGTCCGCGCCGAGCGCCGGATGGCCCAGTCGCACCAGCGCCGTCGGCGTGGGTTGGGACTGCTGCTCCTGGCCGGCGCGGGAGCCGGCGCCGCCGTGGCCGCCCGCCGATTCCTGGGGCAGCAGGGCGTCAACCAGCCGGCCATGCCGCGCGAGGAGCAGGCCGGCCAGCGGCCGATGCCGACGACTCCCGGCGGGTTCCCCGGCACCGACCGGCTGTCGGAGCGGATGGCGAGCGATGCCACCTCCGGTCGGATGGAGGAGATGCCCGGCGTCGACACGCTGAGCGATCCGTCGACGTCCCGTCGTTTCTGAGGACCTGGAGTCTCTGAAGAACTGGAGTCTCTGAGGACTGGACAGGAAGCGACCCTCGCGGCTCCCGCCGCGAGGGTCGCTTCTGTCGTGTGTGCCAGGTGCCGGGGGCCACTACGTCCGTACGTCTGGGGTCAGTGCTTCTGGGGCACCTTGGGGATCGCGACCACCGGCAGGTCGCCAATCCGGTAGGCGGCGGGGGCGTCCGCCGGGACGACGGGATGACGCGGCGCCACCGGGTCGATCTGGCGATACGGCGCGCCCAGCGGGGGACGTGGGTCGGAGTCACCCTTGTTCGGCCACAGCGACATGGCGCGCTCCGCCTGTGCGGTGATCGTCAGCGACGGGTTCACCCCCAGGTTCGCGCAGACGGCGGCACCGTCCGCGATGTGCAGCCCGGGGTGCCCGAACACCCGCTGGTAAGCGTCGACGACCCCGCGCTCGGGGCTGTCCCCGATGGGCGCTCCGCCCAGGATGTGCGCCGTCAGCGGGATGTTCGCGATCTCGGTTATCGAGCCGGCCGGGTGGCCGCCGATCCTGGCGGCGACCCGCCTGGTCGCCTCGTTGCCCGCGGGGATCCAGGTCGGGTTCGGCTGGCCGTGGCCCTGGCGGCTGGTCAGCCAGCTGGTCCGCAGCGGGCCGCGGCGGCGGCGCACGACCAGCGAGTTGTCCTGGGACTGCATCACCAGAACGATCATCGTCCGCTCCGACCACCGCCACGGCAGCCCGGCCGCGACGGCCAGGTGCGGCCGGCGCAGGCAGGCGCCGAGGAACCGTGCCCACCGCGGCAGCCGCCCGCCGCCGTCGGTCATCGGGGCGCCCAGCGGCGCCAGCACGTTGCTCCCGCGGCCGTAGCGGACTGGTTCGACGTGGGTGTACGGGTTCGGGTAGAAGCTGGACGTGATCGCGACACCACGCGTGATCCGCTCGTCCGGCCGCAGCCTCATCGCGCCGAGGATGGCCTCCGAGTTCGTCCTGGTCAGGTGACCGAGGCGGTCCGACAGGCCTGGTAGCTGGCCGCCGTCGCGCATCGCGTGCAGCAGCCGCTGGGTGCCGAGCGCGCCGGCCGCGAACACCACCTGCCCGGCTCGCCAGCGGCGCTGCCGCCGCCGAGCCTTCGCCCGGCCCCAGGCCGTGACCGTCGGCCAGGCACCGGTCGGCTCGCCGACCACCTCGTAGCCGCCGCCCGGCAGCGGCGTCACCGAACTGACGGTGGTGTCGGCGACGATCGTGACGCCAAGTCGCTCCGCCAGGTACAGGTAGTTGCGGTCGAGGGTGTTCTTGGCGTTGTGCCGGCAGCCGCTCATGCACTCGCCGCACTGCAGGCAGCCCACTCGCCGCGGGCCGACACCGCCAAAGTACGGGTCGTCGGCGGGCTCGCCCGGTGCCGGCCGCCCGTCCGGGCCGAAGTACACGCCCACGTCGGCCAGCTGGAAGGTGTCGCCGACGCCCATCTCCTCGGCGACCGTCTGGAACACCTGGTCGGCGTAGGTGGTCGTCGGGTTACGGACGACGCCGAGCATCCGCTCGGCCTGGTCGTAGTACGGCGCCAGCTCGGCCCGCCAGTCGGTCAGGCCCGCCCACTGCGGATCGGCGTAGAACGGCTCCAGCGGGCGGTACAGCGTGTTCGCGTAGACCACCGAGCCGCCGCCGACCGCGGCGCCCGAGAGCACCAGCACCCGGCCGAGCAGGGTGATCTTCTGGATACCGTGGCAGCCGAGCCGCGGCAGCCAGAGGTAGCGCCGGATGTCCATGCTGGTCCGGGGCAGCGGGGCGACCACGTCGCCACGAGAACGCCGCTTCTCCGGCGCATCGCCACCAGCCGCGGGCCCCTGGCCAACGCCGCTGCCACCGTCAGGGTGCTCTTCGCTGGTGGCGCCGGAGGCCTTTGGCGGCGCCTGGCCGAAGGCGCCACCAGAATGCCTTTCGCTGGTGGCGCCGGAGGCCTTTGGAGGCGCCGTGTAGCGGCGGCCGGCCTCGACGACCGTCACGCGGTAGCCCTTCTCGGCCAGGCGCAGCGCGGTCACGCTGCCGCCGAACCCGCTCCCGACGACCAGGACATCCACATCGAAACCGCCGGTTTCGTCAGGTTCGAGACCTGAGCTGGCGTTGCCCATGGCTCCATCATGTCGCCCGGGCCGGCGGCCGGCAGACGAGCCGACCGGGAGAGTCAGGAGGCGCGTGCCCGGGCGAGCAGGGCCGCCTGCTCGGCGCCGACGGCGGCGGCCCGCTCGATCTCGGCCAGGTCGGGCAGCGCGGACGCCGCCCCGTCCCCGCCGGGTTCCGACCGGTCGGAGGTGGCCCGCGGCGCGGGTGTCACCGCGCGCCAGGACCGGCAGGCGCCGCACGGGCACTCGACGCTGGTTCTCGGCAGATGCTTGAGCCGCCAGGTGAGGCCGTCGGCGGGACTGTCGGAGCCGACCTTCACCCCGCCGACCACCAGGTGGACGAGGTGCGTGGCGAGCGTGGGCGCCGACCAGCCGCCTTCGTTGAGGATGTCGGTGAGCGGCCCCACGCAGTCGGCGAAGGCGTCCGGTTCACAACGCATCGCGCTGGCCAGGGTGACGACCACCTGCCCCGCCGCCTCGGCCACGGGGTCGCGCGGCACCTGGACCACCGGCTCGGCAGGCGCGGGCGGTTCGACGGGCGCGGGCGGTTCGACGGGCGCGGTCAGGTCCGAGGCCGACACGGCGGCCGCCCTGGTCTGCGCCGAGGGCGACGTGTCCACCAAGGGCGACATGTCCACCGCCGGCGGACCGCCAACGTGCGCGCCGTCCGCCAGCGGCCCGCCGACGGGTGGGGAGCCACCGCCCACCGGCGCGGATGAGACATCTTCGGAACCCGCGTCCCCGGCGACGGCATCCGCCGGCCCGACGTTTCCGGGCCGGGCACTCACCGGCTCCGCGTATGCGGCGTACGGGGACGAAGAGTCCGAGCGGGCGGCCTCCCTGACCGCGTAACCCCAGTCCTGGCCGGCGACAGGCGAGGAGGTGGGCGCGGTGGGCCTGAGCCCGGCGGTGGAGGCGGGCCGCGCCGGCCTGGTCACGGCGGGCAGCGTGGTCAACGGCGTCCAGCGCGGCGGGACCGGCCGGCGGCCGGCTGCGCCGGTCAGCAGCTCGAGCGCGTCGGGAATGAGGTTCGGCGGCAGCCTGTCCCCATCCTCGGCGAAGTCCTGGCGGGAGGCCGAAGCGTTCGGGCGCGCGCCGAGGCGCGTCAGCGTGCCGGCGATCCGGGCCCGCCCCCGCTCGCTCGAGGCGGACCGAGGTGGCCGCGGGCGCCCGCCCGCCCGTCGGCGTACCCGGCCGCCGGCGTTGGCCGCCGGGGCGCCGGCCACGCCGGCCAGAGGTTCGGCGTCCGCCATGGGGTCGGCGTCCGCCTCGGCGATCGCCGCCGCTTCGCCCTGCTCCTCCTGACGGGCCGCCGCTGGGCGGC